>NZ_JBSFUR010000005.1:0-295845 GCF_053591895.1 Streptomyces sp. NPDC002867
CGCCCACATGCACAACCTCGCCCTCGCCGCATGATCAGGCCGGCACTAAATCCGAGTCTGACCTGCCCAGACACAGCCTTCTGCAACGCGCTTTAGCCAACTGACCAGCAGTGCTGCACCGACCCCATGCCGATGGTGAGGGGGACGGAGCGAACCCGGCGAAGGTACCGGCCCGCTGTCCTCACCCGAGTGCAGCCGTCCGGTCGGCACACATGAGCGCCGCACCCGCCCGTGTTTCCCACCCGCGCTGTGCGGGCCAGATGGTCCTCACTCACGGACCGGATGCCTCCAGCCCCGACGGGCTGGAGGCATGCGCTCGTCACCACCACACGACGAGGAACCCGTCGCCGCCCGGCTGTCCCGGGAGACCTGGTTGGCCCGGGGCTCCGCCGTCGCCACCGTCTCCGCCGTCTCCGCCGTTTCTGGGCGGGTCGATAATGCCATCGGCCGCCGCGCCGCCGGCTCCGCCAGGCCGGGCCTCTGCGTTGAAGCCGTTCTCGCCGGCCAGGGCCACGCCGGTTGTCCCGAGGCATACGACGCCTCCGCCTGCGCCTCCGGCGCCCGGTGCACCGTCGGCAGCGGTGCCTGCTCCGCCTCCCTGACCGCCCTGCCCGCCGCCTGCGTCTACGGGCACGGAGTTGTCCGGCGTGGTGAAGGTCGTGGAGGTTCCCGGATCGCCGTCGTCGCCGTCTGCTCCGACGGCTCCGCCGGTTCCGCCGGTTCCGCCGTCCCCGACATGCACGGTGTAGGTCTGCAAGGCCTTGACTGGCACGAGACACCAAGTGAAGCCGCCTGCTCCGCCCCCGCCTCCACCTCCGCCGTTGCCGGTCGCACCGCCTGCGGCGCCTCCGCCTCCGCCTCCGCCACCGCCTCCGGCTCCCCAGGCCTGAATGAAGACAGAGTTGACGCCCTTGGGCGGGGTGAAGGTTCCGTCCGAAGCGAACGTCGCGAGTCCGTGGGGGAACTGGCCCTGCTGCTTCGGAGGCTTCGGCCGGTCTGAGTGGGACGCCTGGGCGACCGGGGCCAAGGCAAGGATGTGGCCGGTAAGGGCTGCCGCCACCAGGGCGAAGGCCCTGCGGGTACGAGCCCGGTGCCGGTGCGGGGCGCTGCTGTGGCTCCTCATGATCACGCTTTCCTCTCTCCCCGTCAGGCCGTCGGCCGCCGCGGAGGGTATGGCGAGTCGATCTGCGGACTGAGCGGTCTGCGAGGCTCATTCCATCGCCGACTTGGCGGCCCGCCAGTAGCCGCGCCGCACATTGATGCGCCCGGGTGAGGCTATTTGCCGGGCCGGCCGAGTGCGCGATCGTGCCTCGCGTCGACCACGCAAGACGCTCGACTGGGAAACCCCAGCCGAGCGCCTGTCCAAACTGCTCGCGGCTTGATCAACCGACCACAGTGTTGCAACGACCCCTCGAATTCACCCCGCGGGGCCCCTTCACCGCGTGCGCGTCCGACGACGCGACTCCGTCAGTCCAGGTCGCGCCGCATCACCCAGCGATAGCGCTTGTCGCTCTTCGCTTCCGTCCTGCGCACCCGGCGGAAGCCCGCCCGCTCGAACATCTCCATCGTTCCGACATACGCCAGCGTGGGGTTCACCTTGCCGCCCTCCGGGTCGACGGGGTAACCCTCGACCGCCGGAGCGCCGTTGGCCCGGGCGTGGGCCACCGCGCCCTCCAGCAGGCCCGAGGCCACACCCTTGCCGCGGAAGTCCTTGCGTACGACGAAGCAGGTCACCGACCACACCGGCGCGTCGTCGACCGGCGTGATCGTCTTCGACGACGTGAGGCGGTCCAGATGCTTGCGCGGCGCCACATTGCACCAGCCCGCCACCTCGCCGTCGAGGTAGCCCAGCACCCCCGGCGGGGGATCGGCCGCCTCGACGAGGGAGCGCATGTGCTCGCCCCGCTCGTCCGCGGTCATCCGCCCGTAGTCGCCGGTGGACAGCCGCCAGGCCATGCACCAGCACGTGTGCGCGCTCTTCTTGGGCTGCAGAACCGACTGCAGGTCGTTCCAACGCTCGGCGGTCGCCGGCAGAACTTCCAGACTCATGCTGCTACTTCGCTCTCTTTCCATTGCTGTGTGTGCTCTGCGGCCGCGGTCCCGTTCGTTCCGCGACGGCCTTCACCCATAACGGCCGTCAGTACCTCCACGGCACGGAGGCACGCCTGTCGGCCGACATCCAGATGCGTGACCAGCCGGACAACGCCCGGGCTCGGGGCGGTCACCAGCACTCCTTCCCGCGCCGCCCTCGCCACGACGTCCTCGGCGCCGGGTGTGTCGACGAGGACGATGTTGGTCTGCCGGGGCCGTACAGGGAACCCCGCCTCCCGCAGCCCGTCCGCGAGCAGCGCTGCGCTCTCGTGGTCCTCGGCGATGCGCTCCAGGTGATGGTCGAGGGCGTGCAGTCCGGCGGCGGCGAGAATGCCCGACTGCCGCATGCTGCCCCCCAGACCATGCCGCAACGACCGTGCCCGCGGCAGGTGTTCGGCGGATGTCAGGAGTAGGGATCCCACCGGCGCGCCCAGGCCCTTCGACAGGCACACCGCGAGGGTGTCCGCGACCGGCGCCCCGTACTCGGCGAGGGGTGTGCCCGTCGCGGCGTGCGCGTTCCAGATCCGCGCGCCGTCGATGTGCAGCGCGATTCCGGACCGGGAGGTGAGCCCGCGCACCGCGCGCAGGGTCTCCAGCGGGTACACCGTCCCGCCCGCCCGGGTGTGGGTCTGTTCGAGAGCCACCGCCCGGGTGCCGACGGTGTACGCGTTGCCCGGCCGCAGGATCCCCGCCAGCGCCTCGACGCCCACCAGTCCCCGTTCGCCGGACACCGTCCGCGTCTGGATTCCGCCGTAGCGCGCGGGTGAGCCCTCCTCGTGGGCCAGGATGTGCGCCTCGGCGTCGCAGACGACCTCCTGTCCGGGCGCGGCCAGCAGCCGCAGCGCGATCTGGTTGGCCATCACGCCCGACGGGACGAACAGCGCGCCGGGGAAGCCGAACAGTCCGGCGACCCGTTCCTCCAGCGCACGGACGGTCGGGTCCTCGCCGAACAGGTCGTCGCCGACCTCCGCGGTCGCCATCGCCCTGCGCATGCCGGGTGTGGGCCGGGTGACGGTGTCGCTGCGCAGATCAACGGTCTCGGCAGTCATGACGATGCGTCAGCTCCCTTGGTCTCGGGGGTCCGGGGCCGCGGTGTCAGCCCGCGGACCGCCGCCCAGTCCAGCAGCGGCCGCACCAGCTGCCAGGTCTCCCGGACGAAGTCCGCCGCCCGGTCCGAGGACAGGTCGGGCCCCGGCCCCAGACGCCGGCCGGCGTCGATCCTGCGGTGCCGCAGCAGGTCCAGGCGGGGATGATCGGCCGGCACACCGCGCGGCCGGGACTTCAGCCGGTCGCCGCCGATCGTGAAGCCCTCCCGCTCCAGACCGGCCACGACGGCCGCCAGTTCCGTGCCGCCGTCCTCCTCGCCGACGGCGGCACGGTACCGGGCGACCTCGTCGCCGCCGTACGGGTAGTAGCGCCCGGAGGCGTACAGCCCGTCGCGGTCCAGATGGACCCAGAAGCCCAGACAGGGCAGCACATCGAGGTAGCCGCCCTGGTACGTCTTGTACGGGGACTTGTCGTGGGACATCCGGGTGTCGCGGACGGGGCCGAGCACGCGCACCCCGTCCGCACCGCCGTACTCCGCGAAATCGGCGGACAACTCAGCGGCCAGTTCGTCCATCGGCGCGCGCACGTCACGCTCGTACACCGCGCGGTGACGCCGCCGCCACGCCTCCTTGGAGTTGTCGTCCGCCAGGTCCTCGTACAGGCGCGGCGCCGACGGGGGGAAACCGCTGAACGTCACGACAGATACCCCGGCAAGGGGTAGCGGGCGCACAACTCGGTGACGCGGGCCCGCGCCGCGGCGCGCACCGCCGGGGGGAGCACCCCCGAGCCGGCCCGCAGGGCGTCGAGCACGTCGGCCACCAGGTCCGCGCAGGCGGTGGCCGCGCCGCGGTCCATGCCGCGGGCGGCCAGCGTGTTGCTGCCCAGCCGCAGGCCGCCGGTGGTGCGCACCGGTGTCGTGTCGCCGGGAACGCGGTTGCGGTTGACGACGATCCCGCAGGACTCCAGGGCCTCTTCGGCGACGTCGCCGGTCAGTCCCGTGCCGCGCAGGTCGATGAGCACCATGTGGGTGTCGGTGCCGCCGGTGACCAGCCGCATTCCCCGCTCCAGGAGCCGTTCGGCGATGGCCTGGGCACCGTCGGCGAGCCGTTTGGCCAGCTCGGCGAAGTCGGGTCCCGCCACGAAGTCGAGCGCCCGCGCCTTCGCCGCCACCGATGCCAGGTCCGGGGTTCCCTGGGTGAAGGGGAACACGGCCCGGCGCATGGTCGCCGCGAGCGTGCCGCGCTCCGGCCCGGCCTTGCGGGCGTCGCGGCCGAGCAGGATCAGCCCGCCGCGCGGCCCGTACAACTGCTTGTAGGTGCTGGTGGTGGTGATGTGGGCGTGGTCGATGGGGCTGGGGTGCAGCCCGGCCGCCACCAGGCCCGCGATGTGGGAGATGTCGGCGAGCAGGTAGGCGTTGGCCTCGTCCGCGATCTCCCGGAAGCGGGCGAAGTCGATGCTGCGCGGGTACGCGCTGGCACCGCACACGATGAGCTTCGGCCGGTGGGTGAGGGCCAGTTCGCGGATCTGGTCGTAGTCCAGCAGGCCCTCCGGCGTGACCCGGTAGCCCACGGCCCGGTAGTAGCGGCCGCTGACCGAGGCGGGGGAGCCGTGGGTGAGGTGACCGCCGCAGTCGAGGTCCAGTCCGAGCAGGGTGTCGCCGGGGCTGAGCAGCGCGGTGAGCACCGCGAGGTTCGCGGACGACCCGGAGTGCGGCTGGACGATCGCGTCCCTGGCTCCGAACGCCGCGCAGGCCCGTTCGATGGCGAGTTGCTCGATCTCGTCGGCGACGCCGCAGCCCGCGTGGTACCGGCCGCCGGGATAGCCCTCGGCGGTGAGGTTCCCGAGGGCGCTGCCGCCGCAGGCGAGTACCGACGGGTCGGCGACGCTGGAGGCGGCCACCATCATCAGGGTGTCGTTCTGGCGGGCCGACTCCCGGTTCAGCAGGTCGTACAGGGCGGGGTCGGTCCGCCGGAGCCGGGCGGCCGCACGGCCGGCGAAGTCGGCGAGGTCGGTCCCGTGGGGCGCGGGCCCTGCGGCCGGCCGGGCGCGCTCCCCGGCCGGCGCGTCGAGCGGTGCGGGCAGGGTGAAGGTCATGACTGTCCCTTCCTGGATCTCCTGGAGCCGTCCGTCAGGTCCGCGGCGGACCGGCCGGCCCGCCCGTCCCCGCGGCTTCGGATGGGTCGTCCGGGCTGTCGGTGTCGTCCGGTGACATGGCGGCCAGCGCCTCCGCGGCCGCCACCGCCCCGGCGCCGTACTCCTCGTCGGCGGCGATCTTCCCGGCGAGCTCCGCGACGACGGGGGTCTGGAACACGGTCTTGACCGGCACGGGCACGCCCAGCAGCTCCTGGAGCAGTCCGGCGAGCCGGGTGCCGCTGAGGGAGTCCCCGCCCAGTTTGAAGAAATTGTCGGCCGGGCCCACGTGGTCGAGGCCGAGGATGTCGCCGACCGCCGCGCAGAGCACGAGCGACAGCGCGTCGTCCGGCTCCCCGCCGCCGTCCGCGGCGGCCGCGTCCCCGGTGGGCTGCTGCGCGCCTGCGGTCTGCGCCAGCAGCAGCCGGTCCACCTTGCCGTTGCGGGTGAGCGGCAGCTCGTCGAGGACGGTGACCGCGGACGGGACCATGTAGGACGGCAGCTGCTCGGTGAGCCGGGCGAGGATCTGCTCGCCGGAGGCGCCGTTCCCGGCGACGACGTAGGCGTGCAGCCGGCGCACGCCGTGGGAGCTGGCCGGAGCGACCACCACGGCCGCGTCGACCCGCTCGTCCTGGCGCAGCGCGGCCTCGATCTCGCCCAGCTCGATCCGGTGGCCCTGGACCTTGACCTGGAAGTCGTCGCGGCCCAGGATCTCGATGCTGCCGTCGGGCAGGTAGCGGCCCAAGTCTCCGGTCAGATAGGCGCGTTCGCCGGTCTCGGGCAGGCGGACGAAGCGGCTGCGGGTGCGCTCCTCGTCGCCCCAGTACCCGAGTGCCAGACCCACGTCGCTGGCCACGGCCATCTCGCCGACCACGCCGAGCGGGCGCTCGTGGGCCGTGCCGTCGACGATGTAGTAGCGCTGGTTGGTGATGGGCGTTCCGTACGGGATGCTCGTCCACGCCGGGTCGATCTCGCCGATCGGCTGGAACAGCGACCAGCAGATGGTCTCCGTCGGACCGCCCGAGCCGACGACCTGGATCCGCGGGCTCTGCGCGCGCAGCCGGTCCGGCAGCGTCAGCGGGATCCAGTCGCCGGACAGCACGGACAGGCGCAGGGACTCCAGCGGACGTCCGCCGCCCCGCCGTTCGCGTACCTCCGCCTCGCCGACGAGGAGTTCCATCAGGACGGGCACCGAGTTCCAGAGGGTGACCCGCTCCGCGGCCACCAGATCGGCCCACACGTCCGGCTGCGCGTGCTCGAACGGCGGGGGGATCACGACCGTCCCGCCCTGGGTCAGCACGCCGAATACGTCGTAGATGGAGGCGTCGAAGTGCAGCCCCGAGACGGCCAGCAGCCGGTCGGACGCGTCGACGCCGAACCGTTCGGCGACATCGCGGATCAGGTTGACCACGCCGATGTGGTCGACCATGACGCCCTTGGGCTCGCCGGTCGAACCCGAGGTGAAGATGGTGTACGCGAGGTCCGCGGGGGTCTGCGCGGTGTCGGGCCTGGTGGCGTCGCCGACCTCGAAGTCCTGGTCCACACGGTAGCGCTGGGCGTTCGGCGGCCAGGCGATCCGGGTCTCCAGCGAGGACTGGGTGAGGATCTTGTCGACACCGGCGTCCGACAGCAGCCGGCGCAGCCGCTCGGGGGGCACGGAGGGGTCGAGCGGGAGGTAGGCGGCGCCGGACGCGAGAATGCCGTAGACCGCCGCGTACTGCTGCCAGCCCTTCTCCATCACGACGGCGACCAGCTCGCCGGGCTTCGCGCCGTGCTGCCGCAGCCGGTGGCCGATGCGCCAGGCGTACGCGGCGAGTTCGGCGTACGACAGCCGGCGCGTGGCGTCGACGACGGCCTCGGCGTCGGGGGTGCGCGCGGCCTGCTCGGCGAACAGCTCGTGCAGGGTGGTGTACGGGATCTGGCCCGCCGTGTCGTTGATCCGGCGGCGCAGCTCGCGCTCGGCCGGAGGGATCAGGTCGAACCGTTCGGTGCGCAGGGAGTTCGGATCGTCGACGAGGCGCTGGAGCAGCGCGACGTACACGCCGAACGCGGCCTCGGTGAAGCCGGGGGCGAAGGCCCCGTCGACGTAGTCCCAGATGATCCGCAGCTCACCGTCGAGTTCGCGCAGCTGGACGTCGAGGGACACCTGCGGGGTCTGCGAGATCGAGTAGACCTCCCGTCCCAGGTCGGTGACCGGACGGCGGACGGGGTAGTCGAGCAGGCTGGTGACGACGATGGGCATGCCGGCCTGGTCGCCCACGCCGTGCAGCCTGGTCAGCTCGCGCAGCACCCGCACGCCGTTGAAGGCGCCGTGCTCCGTGTCGCGGTGCAGCTGGTCGCGCAGGGCGTGCGCGCGGTCCAGGAACGTCCGGCCGGAGCTGTCCGCGGCGAGCAGGACGGCGTTGGTGAAGTCGCCGAGGACCTGGCCGATGTCCTCGTGCACCCGGGGCCGCTGGAAGACCGGGTAGTTGAGGGTGAAGTCCGCCTCCTGGGCCCAGCACCGCACCACCTCGGCGAACGCGGCGGTGAGCAGCACGGACGGGGTCAGCTCCGCGTCCGCGGCCACGCGCCGCAGTCGCTGCCAGTCGCCGGGGGAGAGCCGGTGCTCGTGCCGCTCGAAGCGGACGGCGCCGTCACGTGCCCCTCCGGCCGGCAGCGAGGGGGCGGGCGGCAGTTGCGGCACCCGCTCCAGCCAGTAGTCCCTGGCCGCGCGGAACGTCTCGGTGTGGGGCATGTCGTCGGCACGCCAGCGCGCGTACTCGGCGAAGGTGATGCCGGGCTCCGGCAGTTCGGCACCCGGGTTCTCGTACAGGTCGATCAGATCGGGGAAGAGCACCTGGAAGGCGCTGGACGCGTCCAGCACCTGGAGGTCGATGCCGAGATGGATACGGCTGAGGTTCCCCTCGCCGGGCAACAGGATGATCCGCAGGTCGAACAGCGGCCAGCTGCCCACCGCGAACACCTGGTGGCTCATCTCCGCCCGCAGCGCCGTAAGGCGCCGATCCGCGTCCGCCGCGTCCAGACCTCGCAGGTCCACCACCGGTATGTCGTACGGCGGCGGGTCCGTGAGCACCTGCTGGGTACCGTCGGCACGGCCGACCGCGCGGAGCATGTCGTGGCGGGCGACCACGCGGCGCCAGGCCGTCGCCAGCCGCTCCGGGTCCAGATCGGCGCGTTCCCACTCGAAGTAGCCGTAGCAGCCGATGCTGCCCAGCTCGACCCCCTCGCCCCGCCCGATCATCAGCGCCTGCTGCGTCTCGGTCATGGGGAAGGGGGCGGCGCTGTCGGCGCGGCCGTGCAAGAGCTCGGTCATGGTCCAACTCCACTCGCAGATGACGGAATTCATAAGGCCGGGGCCACAAGGGGGTGCCGCGCGCTGCTGGGCACGGCGAGGCTAGGGGCGGCTGGTTAGCCACCGGTTACGCGCCACGGGAACCTCCTCCCGGTCCGCGCTGTCGCACCGCTCCGGCAGGGAGAGGGCGAAGAGGCGTACCAAGGGGTGGAACAGGTAGCAGGGCCGGCCCCACTCGTCGGCTCCGCTGACCTCCAGCAGCGCGGCGTCGGCCATCGCCTCCAGCAGCAACTCGGCGTCCGGCTCGGGCAGGGCGAGCAGGACCGCGGCCTCCAGCGCGGAGAACGGTTCGGGGCCGAGGCCGGCCAGCGCGGGCAGCGCCCCGCGCGCCTGCGGCTCCAGCGCCCGCCAGGACGGCAGCAGCGCGCCGTGCACGTCCAGGTCGCCCGAGTGCAGTTCGCGCAGCCGGGTGGCGGGATCGGCGAGTCGCCGGGCGAGCCGGTCCGGCGTGAAGTGCGGCCGGGCGGCGATCCGGGTGCCCACGATGCGCAGCGCCAGCGGCAGCCCGGCGCAGTGCTCGACGATGACGGCCGCCGCACCGGGGGCCGCGGCGATCCGGTCGGGGCCCGCGGCGGCGGCGAGCATCTCCAGTGCAGGGCCCTCCTCCAGCGGGTCCAGGGCGACGGTGTGCGCACCGGCCACGGTGGGCAGGGCGGTGCGTCCGGTCACGAGGACCGCGGGCTCAGGGGTGTTGGGCAGCAGCGGGCCGAGCTGGGCGGCGCTCTCGGCATTGTCGAGCAGGATGAGCAGGCGTCTGCCGCCGGTTCTCTCGCGGTAGAGACGGACCAGCTCCTCCGGATCACCGGCCGCGGCGGCGCCCACGGGGCGGCCGAGGGAACGCAGCAGGTGCAGCAGGACCTGTCCGGCGGGCCGCGGGGTGCCGTCCGGGGCGCGCAGGTCGGCGTACAGCTGGCCGTCGGGGAAGTGCTGCTTGCAGCGGTGTGCCGCGTGCACGGCCAGCGTGGTCTTGCCGACCCCGGCCATGCCGGTCACCAGGACGCGGCGCGGGCGGTCGGGCGCGGCGGCGTCCGGCGCGAGCGCCCGGTGGAGCACGTCCAGCTCGCGCTCCCGGCCGGTGAAGTCCACCGTGTCCGGGGGCAGGGTGGCGGGGGCGCCGTGGGGCTCGTCCTCGGTCCGCTCCGACGGGCGGGGGACGGCGCGCGCCCGGATCCGCGGCTGCGGCAGGCGCACGAGCGAGCCGTCGAGCAGGGCCTGGTAGGTGGCCTGCAGTTCCTCGCCGGGGTCCACGCCGAGCTCCTCGGCCAGGACCTCGCGGCCGTGGTGGTACAGGTGGATCGCGTCGGCCTGCCGGCCGCTGCGGCACAGTGCGGTCATCAGCTGGCTGCGGAAGCGCTCGCGCAGGGGGAACTCCGCCACCAGACCGGTGAGTTCGACGGTGATCTGCTCGTGCCGGCCGAGCGCCAGGTCCGCCGCGATCCGGTGCTCCAGCGTCGCCGCGCGGGCCTCGGCCAGGCAGGGCGCCTCGGCGTCGAAGAGGTGCTCCGTGGTGTTCGCGAGAGGGCGGCCGTTCCAGCGCGCCAGCGCCTCGCCCAGAAAATCGCCCGCCTTGTCGAAGTCGCCCGCGAACAGAGCGTCCCGGCCTTTGCAATCAAATTCTTCGAATTCTGTCAGGTCGAGGCTGGAATTCCCGATGGACATGACATAGCCGGGGGGTCTGCGGTCGATGAGGACGCCGTCGCCGAGTATTTTCCGCAGCCGTGAAATGTAGGTGTACAGCTGTGCGTTCGCGGTGGCCGGCGGCGCCCACCCCCACAGCAGACGGCTGAGCCGCTCGTCGGACACGACCTCTTCGCGGGCCAGTAGGAGAGCAGCCAGCACCGTGTGCAGCTTGGTGCCGGACAGCGGCGCCCTGCATCCCTGGTCGCGCACCTCGACCGGCCCGAGAACTCGGAATTCCATGGGCACCCCCGTTCGTGATCCATGTGACGAATCTACGGACGAAGATATGGGCTCGCGCTGTCACCCCGTTATCGTTTTGATTTCACGAGGTCCCGGCACGGAAAACCGTAGGGACAGGACGGGAAAAGGGCGCGTCCCTACTGTCCGTCGGACCGCAGCAAGCGGCAATGAAGGTCGACGGACGAGGCGGAATCGATATGCGCATCACGATGACGGGAAAGCGGGCGACGATGGCCGGTCTGATCGTACTGGCGGGACTGATCGCGGGCTCCGGCGCGGCCGGAGCGGGCACCACGACGCACACGGACACGGTGGCGGGCGACGACGACATGCCGTGGGGCGTGGTCGAACCGGTCGCGCTGCGGACCGCCTCCGACGACGACATGCCGTGGGGCTGATCTCCCGACGGTGAAACGCCCCCGATTCCGCACGCCGATGAGTACGGGCCGGGGCCCAGTCCTGCGACGACGCGGCCGTGGGCCCGCTGCGGGCCCAGGCGGCGGGTCAGTCAGGCCGGTCCGCCAGCAGGAGTTGCAGCGCCTGCGGTGTGAGGGATCGCTCCCCCTCGCTGCCGGCAGGACCGCCGCCGTCGCCGCGTACCCGTGCGAGCAGCCGCGTCACCCGCGCCCGCCAGGGCTGGGCCCCCACCTCGCCCAGCGCCGCATGGGCCCGCTCGAACCTTTCCGCCGCGGCCGCGTGGTGGCCGCCGATCGCCTCGACGCAGCCGAGGTCGGTCTCCACGCGCGCGTAGAGAAAGCGGTCGGCCAGCTCCTCGGTGATCTCCAGTGCCTCGTTCAGCGTGCGCTCGGCCGCCGGGAGCAGACCCTGGGTCCACTGCGTCTCGCCGAGCCCGCGCAGCGCATGGGCCTCCCCGATCCGGTCGCCCTCCCTGCGGGACAGCTGCAGCACCTCGTGGAAGGACTCGGCGGCCAGGTCCAGATCGCCCGCCCGCAACCGCACTTCGGCCAGCCGGTAGATGCTCTGCGTCTCGGCACGCACCGACCCGGTCCGCCGGCTCAGCGCCAGCGCCTCGACGGCCAGCGGCAGCGCCCGCTCCACCTCACCGCGGTCCAGTTCGATCTGGGCGAGGTAGCCGAGCAGATGGGCCTCGTTGCCGGTGTCGCCGGCCTCGTGGAAGCCCTGGAGCGCCGCCCTGCAGTACTCGAGCGCCCGGTCCCAGTCGCCCTGGAAACGGGCGCACATGGCCAGGTTCCGCTGGGCGAGCGCCGCTCCGGGGACGTCGTCGCTCTCCGCGAGCAGCCGCAGCGCGGCGAGGTTCCAGCCCTCGGCCTGCTCGTAGCGCCGCTGGTAGATGGCGAGCGAGCCCAGCACCCGCAGCATGGTGGCCTCCCCCGTCCGGTCGCCGGTGCGCCGGGCCGACGACAGCGCGGCCTCGGCGCAGCGCTGCCAGTCCTCCAGGTAGTTCCTGGTCTCGAAGTGGGGCACGGCGCTCTCGGTCAGCGCCCAGGCGTACCGCGCCCGGCCCGTCTCGGCCGCGTGCACCACCATGTCCGTGACGGTGGCGCGCTCGGAGTCGAACCACTCCAGCGGTGCGGCCAGCAGTTCGTCCGCCGTGCCCCGCAGGAAGCGTGGTGCCGGCTCCGGCGCATGGCCGACGGGGAACTGCCGCCCATCCAGCCGGCGGTGGGCCTCCTGCGCGAGCCAGAGCCAGGCGGCGAAGATCCGGTCCAGCGCCGCGTCGCACTCCGCCTCCGTCTCGTCGGCCTCGGCGCGCTCGCGGGCGAACAGCTGGAGAAGATCCTGGAAACGGTAGCGGGCCGCGCGGCCGGGCACCGGTTCGACCGTCTCCAGCAGCTGGGCGTCGACGAGCTGGTCGAGAAGCTGCTCGGCGTGCCACACGTCGGTCCCCAGTGCCGCCGCCCCGACCCAGGCCGCGAAGTCCACGGTGCGCAGCAGCCCCAGCCTGCGGTACATCCGGGCCGCCTCGGGGGACAGATCGCGGTACGTCAGCCGGAAACCGGCCCGCACCCCGCCCTCCGAGGGGCTCAGCTCGTCCAGCCGCCGGCGCTGGTCGCTCAGCCGTTCCACCAGCCCGCGCACGGTCAGGCCGGGCTTGGTGGCGAGCCGCGCCCCCGCGATCCGCAGCGCCAGCGGCAGACAGTCGCACAGCGCGCTCAACTGCTCCAGCGCCACCGGGTCGCTGCCGAACCGGTCGGCGCCGGCGATCCTCGTGAGCAGCGTCGTGGCCTCGGCCGGCGGGAGGACGCGCAGCCTGATCCGCAGGGCCGTGTAGTCGCCGGTCACATCGTCCAGGGCCTCGCGTCCCGTGGCCAGCACGACACTGCGGCCACCGCCCGGCAGGAGGGGTCTGAGCTGGGCGAAGGACCGCACGTTGTCGAGGACGACAAGCGCCTTCCTGGTGCTGAGCAGACTGCGGAACAGCGCCGCGCGCTCGTCCGGTTCCGCGGGGATCTGCGGGCCCGGCGTCCCGAGGGCGCGCAGAAAGCGGTCCAGCACCACCGCGGGGGAGACCGGCGGGTTCTCCTCGTCGTAGCCGCGCAGGTCGGCGAAGAGCTGGCCGTCGGGGAAGCGGTCGGCGGCCTGGCTCGCCCAGTGGACGGCGAGGGCCGTCTTGCCCACCCCGCCGACGCCGACGATCGTCGCCAGGGCGGGTGCGTGCGGCTGGTACGGCTCCTTCAACAGCCGGTCCAGCAGTGCCAGTTCCTCCTGGCGGCCGGTGAACCGCATGACATCCGCGGGCAGTTGGGCCGGGGTGGTCTGGACGGCGACCGGGGCGGCGGGCGCGGCGGCGACCGGCCTGGTCAGCTCCGGCGAGTCGTGCAGGATCAGTTCGTGCAGGTGCTGGAGCGCGGGACCGGGCTCGATGCCCAGCTCCTCGTTCATCAGCGAGCGGCCCTGCCGGAACACCTCCAGGGCCTCGGCACGCTGCCCCGAACGGTAGAGCGCCAGCATCAGGTGTTCGCGCGACTGCTCGCGCAGCGGGTGCCGGGCCACCAGCTCGCCCAGTTCGCCGGTCAGGAGCCGGTGCCGCCCCAGCTCCAGCATCAGCCCGGCGCGCTCCTCGATCAGGTCGAGCCGCAGGAGTTCCAGCCGGGCCGCCTCCGCCTCGATCCGCGCCCCGGACAGTTCGTCGAGGGCCGCGCCGCGCCACTTGCTCAGCGCCTCCTCCAGCAGGGCGCACGCCTCCTCGGCCCGGCCGTGCCGTGCGGCGTCCCGCCCGCGCTCGGCCTCGTGCAGGAACTCGACGACGTCGATGCGGTGCGTGCCCCGGGCGAGGACGTAACCCGGGGGAGAGGTGAGCAGGATGTCGCTCCCGCCGGCCTCCTTGAACGTCTTGCGCAGCGTCGCCACGCATATCGCGATCTGGTTGCGGGCGGTGGCGGGAGGGGACTCGGGCCACACGGCGTCGACGAGCGTGTCGACGGACACGATCCGGTCCGCCGAGAGCAACAGCATCGCGAGAACGGTGGACTGGCGCCTGCCCTTGATGCGCAGGGGCTGCCCGTCGGCCTGTACGAGCAGCGGCCCCAGCATTCTGAAGACGAACTGATTCACTGGTCCCCCCGGCCTGTGACCTCTAGGCAGGTCGGTAACGGTACAACAAGGAAGTGGCCCCGATCAGCGGGGAGTCGCCGCGTGAGCGGGGCGGACGCCGTGCCGAGGGCGGGCCGTCGGGGGGTGGTCCGGACGCCGCGTGGTGGTGCGCGGGCGAGCTCAGGACCGGGCCTGGGGGACGACGGAGCCGAGGGCGAGCGACAGCTCGCGCAACACGTCGGTGGTCCGGCCGAACTCCTCCTCCCCGCCCAGCTCCCGGCACAGCCGGCGGGCCAGTTCGGCGTGACCGGCGTCGACCTCGCGGAGCACCGCCTCGCCCCGCTCGGTGGCCGCCAGCAGCCGGGCGCGCCGGTGCGCGGGATTGGCACGGTAGTCGGCGAGCCCCTGCTCCACCAGCAGGTCGGCGATGCGCTGCACGCTCTGCCGGGTGACGCCCAGCATGCGCGCTATGCCCGACACGGACCGCGGTTCGTCCTCGACCGCGCCGAGGACCTGCCACTGCGCCGCGCTGAGGCCGGACGGCACGGTCAACTGGTCGAGCAGCGCCCCGAATCTGCCGTTCAGGTGGAAGACGGCCAGGGCGGTGCGGCTGAACGCGTCGACGGAACTCATGCCGTCGCGGACGTGCTCCCCGGATGTCGCGACACGCACTACGGCCCCCTCCGTCGGCAGTCGACGTCCGTGGCCGGTGACGAACCCGGCCATGCGTCGCTGCACCGTACAACCGTGCGACACGGCTGTCCATGAGGGGGAACCTGGCTGCCGGCCGGGCCCCGGGGCACCGGCCCGGGGCCGCGGCGTCCGCCTTCCGCGCCGGTCCGGTCCGCGCCGCCCTCGACACGCCGGGGACGGCGTGGCTACGGTTCCGGGGCGGCGGAGGATCCGCGGTACTCGGGGGAGTGAAGTGACGGCTGTGAGTGGGCGGTTCCGCTGCCTCGTGTCCGCGTACGCCGTCTCCTGCTACGGCAACTACCTCAGCCTCATCGCCCTGAGCCTGTTCACCTACGAGGTGACGGGCAGCGCGTTCGGCATCGGCGCGCTCATGGCACTGCGTCTGTTCTCCGGCATGCTCGCGGGCCTCGCCGCCGGAGCGCTGGCCGAGAAGGCGGGCCGCCGGGCCCTGATGCTCTTGGCCGACATCGCCCAGGCGTCGGCCATGGCCGTGCTCGCGCTGACCGCGCCGGGCACCCGCGTGCCGCTGCTCGCCTGTGCGGTCGTGGTGCTCGGCGCGGGGAACACCCTGTTCACCGTCGCCCTGCGCAGCGCGGTGCCGGTGATGGTCGGCCACGAGGAGCGCGTACGGGCGAACGGCATGCTCGTCACGGTGCGGTCGTTCGCCACCGTGCTCGGCTTCGCGTCGGCGGCCCCCGTCATCGCATACGGCGGCTACGCGGCCGCCTTCGCGATCAACGGCGCCAGTTTCCTCGTGTCCGCGGCGGCGCTGCTCGTGCTGCGGCCCCGCACCGACGGCGAGGAGGCGGACGGGCCCGCCGCACCCGGGGACGCCGGTGAGGCGGGCGGGCCGCGCGGGCTGCGCGGCCTGTCCGCGCTGCTGATCGGGATGATCCTCCTCAGGGGCGCCGACGCCCTGGCGTCGTCCTCGCACAACGTGGCCCTGCCGGTCGCCGCCGGCGCCGCGTCGCCGGACCATCCCGCCCTGTTCATGACCCAGTTCTGGGCCGCCTGGGCCGTCGGCACCCTGCTCGCCCACCAAGTGGTCAAGCGCCGTATGAGCGGAGGCCGGGCCGCGGGGGACCGTGCCTTCGCGATCGGCACCTGCGCCATGTCCCTGTTCTTCGTCCTCGCGTTCACCGGACTGCCCGCCCCCGCGCTGGTGGCCGTGGCCCTGGGCGCGGGTCTGGCGGACGGCTGCACCGAGATCGTCTACACCTCCCGGCTGCAGGCCGTCCCCGACCGGCGGCGCAGCCGGCTGTTCGGCCTGTCGGCCACGGCGGAGACGTCCGGATTCACGCTCGGGACCGTCGTCGCCGCCGCGGCGCTCGAGGCCCTGCCCGCCCTCGCCGTCGTGGGGGCGTTCCACGGAACAGCCGTATGCGGGGCGCTGGCCCTGCTGGTCCTGACGGCGCGGGGCGGTACGGCCCCGCGGCGGACACGACCCACACAAGGTGCGACACGAGGAGAAGGGACCACGCATGCAGCGCGGACGGGGACAGGCGATACGCCGGGGGCCTGAGCCGGAGTTCACCGATGACGATCCGAAAGACGCGGTCCAGGCACTGCTGCGCGCCGCGGACGGCGCTCCCGGCGCGGCCGTCGTCACCGTCGGACCGGACGGCGCCACGACCCGGCAGACCTACCCCGAACTCCTGTCACGCGCCCGCCACCTGCTCACCGGCCTGCGCGGCAACGGCCTGCGCCCCGGCGACGCGCTCGTGCTCTGCGGACTTCCCCTCGACCAGTTCTTCCCCGCCTTCTGGGCCGCCGTCCTCGGCGGCGCCCGGCCCGTGGCCGTCTCGGAACGCCCCGGCGACGGCACCGCGGCCCTCGAACGCCTGCGCCACACCTGCGACCTGCTGGACGGGCCGCTGGTGCTCGGCGACGCCGCCGGAGCCGCGACACTCGCCCGCACCGCCGGCGAACTGCGGGTCGCGGTTGCGAAGGACTGCCTGCGCGGGGCTCCCGCGTACGGCCACGCGGAACCGGCGGGGAGCGACGTCGCCCTGCTGATGCTCTCGTCCGGCAGCACGGGCGTGCCCAAGGCGGCGCAGCTCACCCACCGCGGACTCGCGGACTTCGCCGCCAGCAGCCGGCGCATCCTCGACGTGCGCCCCGGACACACGATGCTCAACTGGCTGCCCGTGGACCACAGCGGGGCCTTCCTGCTCTACCACGTGCTCGCGGTGTTCACCGGCTGCACCAACGTGCACGCCCCCACCGGACACGTCGTCGCGGAGCCCCTGCGCTGGCTCGACCTCCTCGAGGAACACCGCGCCCAGCACAGCTGGGCGCCCACCTTCGCCTACCAGTTGGTCTCCGACGCGCTCGCCGAGCGGCCCGGCGGCGGCAGGCGTCTCGACCACCTCAGGACCCTGGTCTGCGGCGGCGAGCAGATCGCGCTGCCGGTGCTCCGCCGCTTCCTCGCGGCCACGGCCGCGTACGGCGTCCGGGAGGAGCACATCGTGCCGGCGTGGGGGATGGCCGAGACGGTCACCGGCATCACGTACGGCAGACTCGACCGGCCCGGAACCGTGCAGCGCATCCTCAGGAGCAGCCTCGGCGGTCCGCTGGTGGCAGCCGCAGAGCACACCCCCGACGAGGACTGCGTCACCTTCGTCGCGGTCGGTTCGCCTGCGCACGGCACCACGCTGCGCCTCGTCGACGACGCGGGGGAGCCCGTCGCCGAGAACAGGATCGGCAGGCTGCAGGTGCGGTCCCAGGCTCGCGTCACACCTGGCTACGTCCGCGACCCGGAGGCCGACGCGGCCGCCTTCCCCGGGGAACCCGGCTGGCTCGACACCGGTGACCTCGCCTTCTTCGCGGAAGACCAGCTGGTGATCACCGGCAGGCGCAAGGACCTGATCATTCTCAACGGTCACAACATCTCCTGTCACGAGGTGGAGGACGCCGCGACCGCCGTCACCGGCGTCCGCACGGGCGACGTGGCCGCGTGCGGAGTCCCCGACCCGGACAGCGGGACCGAGACCCTGGCGGTGTTCTTCGTGAGCCGCGGCGCCCGCGAGGACGCGCGCATCGAGAAGGAGCTCAAGTCGGTGCTGTACGCCCGGCTCCGGCTCACCGCGTCCCATGTCGTGCCGGTTCCGCCGGACGCGTTCCCGAGGACTCCGGCCGGCAAGGTGCGCCGAGGCGACCTGCGCGACCGGCTGGCCGCCGGCGGGACCATCGCCCCGGCTCCCGCCCTCCCGCACCCGGACGAGGTGTCCTCCGCCGTGCAGGAGGAGCTCACGGCTGTGCTCGGGCGCCCGGCGCCCGCGCACGTCCCGTTCTACGAACTGGGCCTGAACTCCGTGAAGCTGGTACGGCTGCGCGTCCGTCTCGAGGAGCGCCTCGGCAGGGAGATCGCGCAGACCGTGCTCTTCGAGCACCCCACGGCCGCCGATCTGGCGGCCCACCTGGCCGCGGTCCCCGGGCCGCCGGCAGGGACGGCCGCCGACGCCGCGCCACGGGCAGCAGCGGGTGCGGGTGCGGGTACGGGCGCGGACGCGGCTACGCGTCGGCAGCCCGGTGGGGATCCGGGTACGCGTCGGACCCCCGGCGCGGACGCGGGTGGCGATCCGGCTGCGGGGGCGGACCACCGCATCGCCGTCATCGGCATGTCCGTCCGCTTCCCCGGGGCGCGCTCGACGGCGCGGTTCTGGGCGAATCTGCGGGACGGCGTGGACAGCGTCCGCCGCTTCACGCCCGACGACCTGGTGTCCGCCGGGCTGTCCGCCGAAGAGGCGCGGGCCACGGACCGGGTACCGGTCGCCGGTGTCCTCGAGGGCGTCGAGGAGTTCGACGCGGACTTCTTCGGCGTGAGCCCCAAGGAGGCCGGACTCACCCACCCGGCCCACCGGTTGTTCCTCGAATGCTGCCACGAGGCACTGGAGGACGGCGGCTACGCGGCGACCGGTCCCGGGACCCGCGTCGGGGTGTTCGCCGGCTCCGGAATGAACCTCTACGGCCACCAGCAGCCGCCCGCGTCCGCCCCCGACGACGGCGATCCCGCCACCGGCATGCAGACGGCCATCGGACAGCAGCCGGACTTCCTCGCCTCCCGGGTCGCCTACCGGCTCGGCCTCACCGGCCCCGCCATCGGCGTCCAGACCGCGTGCTCGACCTCGCTGGTCGCCGTCCACCTCGCCGTCCAGGCCCTGCTGAGCGGTGACACGGACCTGGCCCTGGCGGGCGCCGCGGCCGTGCACACCCCCCAGGAGACGGGTTACCGCAGCCACCCCGGGTCGATCCTGTCGCCCACCGGGCGCTGCCGCGCCTTCGACGCGGACGCCGACGGCACCGTGGGCGGCAACGGCGTGGCCGCCGTCCTCCTCAAGCGGCTCGACCGGGCCCTCGCCGACGGGGACACCGTGCACGCCGTGATCCTCGGCTCGGCGGTCAACAACGACGGAGCCGGCAAGGTCGGGTTCAGCGCGCCCGGCGTCGCGGGCCAGGTCGAGGTCGTACGGCAGGCACTGCGCCGGACGGCTGTCCCCGCGGACACCGTGTCGTACGTCGAGGCGCACGGCACGGGCACACGGCTCGGCGACCCGGTGGAGTTCGAGGCACTCGCCCGGGCTCTCGGCGAGGACACCGACCGGACGGGCTTCTGCACCGTGGGCTCGGTGAAACCCGCCATCGGGCACCTCGACAGCTGCGCGGGCATGGCCGGTCTCGTCAAGACCGTGCTCATGCTCGAACACCGCACCCTGGTGCCGACGCTCAACCTCGACCGGCCCAACCCCGAACTGCGCCTGTCCGGTGGCCCCTTGGTGCTCGGCACGGCGACCGGACCCTGGCGGACGCGGGAGGGTGTGCCGCGCAGGGCGGGCGTCAGCGCACTGGGGGTCGGCGGCACCAACGCCCATGTGATCCTGGAAGAGGCCCCCGAGCGCCCGGAGCCCGCCGGCCCCGGTTCCGCGGACGAGCCGGTCCTCGTACCGCTGTCCGCGCGCGACCCCCAGGCACTGGACGAGTACGCCACCCGGCTGCGCGAGCACCTGCTCGCACACCCCGGGCTCGCGGCCGCCGACGTGGCCGCGACGCTCGCGCTCGGCCGCCCGCACCGCGCGGCACGCACGAGTGTCGTCGGAAGGACGGCCCGCGACCTGGCCCGCGCCCTGGAAAGCCCGCCCGGCCCGGTGACACCCCTCGGTCCCGTCGCCTTCGCCTGCAGCGGGCAGGGCAGCGCCCGGCGCGGCATGGCACGCGGCATCTGGGACGCGTACCCCGAGGCCCGCCGGATCCTCGAACGCTGTGAGCGCGTCCACGCCGACGAGTTCGGTGGCACCCTGCTGCCGTTGCTCATGGGCGCCGACGGGGACGACGGGGACGACGGCGTCTGGCCCACCGATACCGCCCAACCGGCCCTGTTCGCCCACCACATGGCGCTCATCGAGGTCTGGCGCGCGTTCGGTGTACGCCCCGACCTGCTGCTCGGGCACAGCCTCGGCGAGTACGCGGCCCTGTGCGCGGGCGGCGCCCTCTCCCTGGAGGACGGCCTGCGGCTCACCGCACGGCGCGGCGGACTGATGCGGGAGGCCGCCGCTCCGGGCGGGATGCTCGCGGTGCGTACCGACGCCGCGACCGCCGAACGGATCGCCTGCGCGGCGGGCGCCGAGCCCGCGGCCTGCAACGGGCCGCGGTCCCAGGTGATATCAGGGTCGGAGCGGGCCCTGGAGGAGGCGGCACGCCTGCTCGCCGACGAGGACATACCGTGGCGTGCGCTGCCGGTGGACCGGGCGTTCCACTCGGCCGCGCTGGACGAGGCGCTCCGCGCCTTCCGCGTGTACGCCGAGAAGGCGACGTACGCGCCGCTGCACACCCCGCTCGCCTCGGGACTCGACGGCGCGCTGCGCCCCGCGGGCTGGACCGTCGACTCCGAGTACCTCTGCCGCCAGGCGAGGCAGCCGGTCCGGTTCGACCGGGCGGTGGCGGCCGCGTCGGCGCAGGGGTGCGCGGACTTCCTGGAGATCGGGGCGGGCAGCACGCTCGCGGGCCTGGGCAGGCACTGCGCCCCGGAGAGCCGCTGGTACAGCGGCCAGGGAGAGGGCGCCGAGCAGCCGGCCGGGATCACGCGGACGCTCGGTGAGCTGTACCGCGCGGGGGCCGCACTCGACTGGCGGGCCGTCGTCGGGAGCGGGGGCAGGGTCCCCCTGCCCGGGCATCCGCTGCGGCGCCGCAGCGTCACCACCACCGTGCCCGCGCGGGCCGCGACCGGTCCTGCCGCGGGACCCGGGCCGGTCGCGGTGCCCGAACCGGCGCCCGCACCCGTGCCCGTACCCGCGCGGACAGGCCACGGGCCCGTACCCGCGCAGACAGGCCACGGGCCCGTGCCGTCCGGCGAACTGCTCGACGACATCAGGCGGTTGACCGCGCAGAAGCTCGGGACCGACATCGCCGACACCTCACCCGACGCCTCGTTCTTCGCCCTGGGCGCCGACTCGCTCGCCCTGATGGGCATGGTGGCCGAACTGGAGAGCCGCCACGGGGTGCGCGTCCGGGTCCGCGATCTGTTCTCGGACGCGGACACCCCGCGGAAACTGGCGGCCCATGTGGCGGACCTGCGGGGTGATGGGGCCGCCGAGCCCTCCGTACAGCCTGCCGCCGCGTCCCCGGCAGAGCCCGTCGCAGCGGCGGCTTCACCGCCGCCTGCTTCCGAACCCACCGCACCGCCCGCGTCCGTGACCGCCGCGCAGCCCGCGGCCGTGCCGGTAGTGGCCGGGCCCGACGGGCGGGGCGCCGCGCATCCGGCCGTCGACGAGAGCCTGCACCAGCTGTTCACGCAGCAGATCCGGCTCGCCGAGAACCTCGTGGAGCAGGTAACGGGTCTGCTCACCCGCCAACTGGACGCCCTCCCCGGCGCCCAGCCGACCCCACCAGCCTCACCGACCTCACCGACCCCACCGACCCCACCGGCCCAGCCGGTCGCGCCGCCCCGCCCGGCGCCTCTCGCGCCGCCCGCCGCCGCGACGCCGCAGGCCGTGCGTCCGGAGGCGCCGCCGCGGCCGGAGCCGGCACGGTCGTCGTCCGGCACGCTTCCCCACGCGGCGCACTGCGACGTCAGCCTGTACTTCTTCGGCGACTACCCGCAGGATGCCGACGGCGACAAGTACGCGCTGATCATGGAAGCGGCCGAATTCGCCGACCGGCACGGCTTCCACGCCCTGTGGTTCCCCGAACGGCACTTCAACTCCTTCGGCGCGCTGTTCCCCAACCCCTCCGTGCTCGCCGCCGCTCTGGCCGCCCGCACCGACCGGATCCGGCTGCACGCGGGCTCGGTGGTCCTTCCGCTGCACCACCCGGTCCGGGTCGCCGAGGAGTGGTCGGTCGTCGACAACCTCTCGCGCGGCCGTGCGGGTCTGTGTTTCGCGAGCGGCTGGCACGCCACGGACTTCACCCTGGCTCCGGAGAACTTCGGCCGGCACCGCGACGTGATGTACGAGCGCCTGGAGGACGTCCGGCGTCTGTGGTCGGGGCAGCCGCTCCCGGTGACCGCCGGGGACGGCACACGGACCGAGGTCCACCTGCACCCGCGCCCCGTCCAGGCCGAACCGCCCCTGTACGTCGCGGTCGTGGGCAACCCGGACAGCTACCGGCAGGCGGCCGCGCGCGACCTCGGTGTGGTCACCAACCTGATGGCGCAGACGGTCGAGCAGCTCGCCGAGAACATCGCCCTGTACCGCCGTACCCGTGCCGAGCACGGCCTCGACCCGGACGCGGGGCGTGTGGTCGTGCTCGTGCACACGTACCTCGGCGAGGACGCGGAACGGGCGCGCGCCGAGGCCTACGGGCCCTTCGTGTCGTACCTGCGTTCCTCGCTGTCCCTCTTCGACCAGGTCACCAACAGCCTCGGGTTCGAGGTGGACCTGGAGAACACGCCCGAGGACGATGTGGAGTTCCTGCTCGGCCGTGCCTACGAGCGGTACTGCGACTCCCGGGCCCTGATCGGCGACGAGGACACGGCGGCCGCGACGGTTCGCCGCCTCGTGGACGCGGGCGCCGACGAGATCGCCTGCTTCGTCGACTTCGGTGTCCCGGCCGAGCGGGTGCTGGCCGCGCTGCCGGTGCTCGACCGGCTCCGGCAGCGGCGGATCGGGCGCGCAGGCACCGGAACGGCACCGGGAGGAGGGAGTACGGGCCCCACGGGGCAGGAGGGACGGCGGACACCGCTGTCACCGGCACAGCGACGCATCTGGTTCCTCGAACAGCTGCACCCGGGCACCAGCATGTACCACGAGCCCAAGGCCGTACGGCTGGAGGGACCGCTGAACACCGAGGCGCTGCGGTGGGCGCTCCAGCAGGTCTGCGACCGCCACTCCGCGCTGCGCACCGTCTTCCGGGAAGCCGACGGCGTCCCGTACCAGGAGGTCCTCCCGCACGTCCGGCTCGACTGCCCGGTGGCCGACCACACCGGGGACACCGAGGAGGCCGCGCTGCGGGCCGCCATGGAGAGCGAGGGCCGGCGGATCTTCGACCTGAGCGAAGGACCCCTGGTCTCGGCCCGGCTGCTGCGACTGGCGCACGACCGGCACCTGCTGTTCCTGCTCGCCCACCACATCGTCTTCGACTCGTCCTCCACCGCCGTGCTCACCCGCGATCTCGGCGCCTTCTACCGGGCCTGGCCGCACTACGACGACACCGCCGCCCCGCCCGTGCTGCCGTCCCTGCCCGCCCTGCCCGCCGTTCCGCCGGACCCCGCCCGGACGGCGGAGGCCCTCGGCCACTGGCGGCGCGAGCTGGGCGACGCCCCGGAACTGGCCCTGCCCACCGACCGTCCCCGGCCCGCGGCCAGGTCCGGCGAGGGCGCGAGCCTCACGTACGAACTCGACGCCGAACTCACCGAGGGCCTGCGCCGGTTGGCGGCAGAGCACCGCGCCACCCTGTTCATGGTGCTGACGAGCGCCATCGGCGCCGTGCTCGGCCGGTTCAGCGGACAGCGGGACGTCGTGATCGGCACCGCCGTCGCCGCGAGGCCCGCCGGCGCCGAACACCACATCGGCCTCTTCCTCGACACCGTGCCGCTGCGCCTGGACCTGTCCGGCGACCCGGACTTCGGCGAACTGCTGCGCCGGGTACGGGAGAGCAGCACGGCGGCGTTCGAGTACCGCGACGTGCCCTTCGACGAGCTCGTCGGCGCGCTCAACCCGCATCGCGACGCCAGCCGCAATCCCCTCTTCCAGATACTGGTGGAGTACGAGACCGAGGGGCAGGCGGAGTTCGACCCGCCTCGGCTGACCGCCACCCTGCTCGACATGCCCAGTGAGCGTGCGCCGTTCGACCTCACCCTGTACCTGACGCACCACCGCGAGGGAGTGCGGTGCGTGGTCGAGTACGACACCGTCCTCTTCGACGCGTCCACGGTGAGACGGCTCCTCGCCTACGTGGAGAGCGTGCTGCGCCGGGCGCTCGAGACGGCGACCGCCACCCTGCCCGAGCTGACGGCGCTCACCGACGCGGACCGCGCCGCCCTGTCCCGCCTCGGTCGCCTGGACGAGCCTGCGCCGGTGCACGACGACACGCTGCACGGGCTGTTCGAGGCACAGGCGCGGCGGACCCCGGAGGCGACCGCGCTCGTCCACGGCGATGAACGGATCGGCTACGCGGAGCTCGACCGGCGGGCCGAGCGGCTCGCCCGGCAGCTGCGGGGCCGGGGAGCGGAACGCGGCGAGCGGGTCGCGGTGCTGCTGCCCCGCGGGCCCGAGCTGATCACGGCGCTGCTCGGTGTGCTCAAGAGCGGCGCCGCGTACCTGCCGCTCGACGTCTCCCTGCCCACGGCCCGGCTCGAGCTGCTTCTCGACGACGGGACTCCGGCTCTGCTGCTCACCACGCCCGCCCTGCTCGACCGCAACCCGTCCCTCGCGGCGCGCCCCGTGCACCTGATGGGCGGACCGGAGACGGCGGCGGGGGACGGCATCGAGGGCGGGGCGGACACCTCCGGCCCGCTCGACGGCCCGCAGCCGCAGGACCCCGCGTACTGCATCTACACCTCCGGCTCCACCGGCCGCCCGAAGGGCGTCGTCGTGCCGCACCGCGGGCCGGTCGGCCTCGTGCGCGGCCATCTGGAACGGCACCCCGCGCTGCGCACCCTCCAGTGGACCTCGCCCGCCTTCGACGTCAGCGTGCAGGAGATCTTCACCACCCTGGCGGCCGGGGCGGAGCTCGTCCTCGTCGACGACGACGTGCGGCTCGACCCGGCCGCCGTCGCCGAGGCCGTGCGCCGCCACGCCGTCGAGCGGGTCTTCATGCCCTGCACCCCGCTCCGGTACCTGATGGAGACCGGTCCCGAACTGCCCTCCCTGCGCGAGCTGTTCTCGGCCGGTGAGGCACTGGAGCTCACTGCCGGATTCCGCCGGTTCCTCGCCGCGCATCCCCGCTGCACGCTGTTCAACCAGTACGGGCCCACCGAGACCTCGGTCATCGTCACCTCGCACCGGGTCGACGGCGCGGAGGAACGGCCGCCCATCGGCACCCCGGTCCCCGGAGCGGGCATCCGGCTCCTGGACACGGAGGGCCGGCCGGTGCCGCTGGGCGCGGTAGGCGAGATCCACGTGAGCGGGACGCCGGTCGCGTACGGATACCACGCACGTCCCGAGGAGACGGCGGCGGCGTTCGTCACCGACGACATGGGCGCGCTCCAGTACCGGACCGGCGATCTCGCGCGCTGGCGCTCCGACGGCACCCTCGCCTACCTCGGCCGCGCCGACGACCAGGTCAAGATCCGGGGCCACCGGGTCGAGCCGGGCGAGATCCAGGTCGTGCTGAACGCCCGGCCGGAGGTCGCCGAGGCCGCCGTCGTCGCCCGGCGCGACCGGGCCGGGGAGGCCGAACTCGTCGCCTATGCGGTCACCGTGGAACCGGGCACCGACCTCGGGCGGCTGCGCAGCGCCCTCGCCGCGGAACTCCCCGATCACCTGGTGCCGCGCCACTGGGTCCGCATGGACCGGCTGCCCGTCAACGCGTCCGGCAAGCTGGACCGGGAACGGCTGCCCGCGCCGGACGCGGGAGCTCCGCAGGAGAGCGCCGAACCCGTCACCCCGCTGGAGAAGGACCTGCACGAACTGTGGTGCGCCGAACTCGGGCTGCCGCACGCGTCCGTGACGCGTTCCTTCTTCGAACTGGGCGGACACTCCCTGAGCGCGATCCGGCTGCTGAACCGGATGTCGGCGCTGCTCGGCGCCGAGCTCGGCATGGCGGAGTTCTTCCGCGCCCCCACCATCCGGGCGGTCGCGGCACGGTGCGAGGAACACCGCTCGCCGGTGCCCGGCACCGACCCGGACCCCGTACCTGCTGCCGGGGTCGCCGTCAGGGTGCCCATGACCTCCAGCCTGCGCCGGCTGTGGCGGCGTCACCACGAGCACACCGATCCCGGCGTCTACAACGTCGCCCATCGCATCGACCTGCACGGCGCCCTCGACGCGGACGCGCTGAAGCGCGCGCTGCGGGACCTGGTGGCACGGCACGAGGCGCTGCGCAGCAGGGCCGTGCACCGCGACGGCGATCATCTCGTCGAGGTGCTCGCCGAGGTGCCGGTGGACGTCGGGGTCACCGACCTGACGGCGTACGCGGACGACGGGACCCGCATCGAGCGCTGGTGCCAGGACCACGCGTGCGAGCCGTTCACGCTGGATCGCGCACCGCTGTTCCGTTTCCGGCTCGGCCGGCTCGGCGCGGACCGCTGGGTCCTGGTGACCGTCCTGCACCACGCCGTCTGCGACGGCTGGTCGATGGGCATCATCCGGCACGACCTGCAAGAGCTCTACAACGCCCACAGCGAGGGCTCGACCCCGGCGCTCGCGCCGCCGCCGGCGCAGTTCACGGACGTCGCCCGGGCGGAACACCGGCTCACCGACAGCCGCCGGGCCGCACTCGAACGCTTCTGGCGCACCGAGCTCGCCGGCGTGCAGCTGCGGCCCGCCCTGCCCTGCGACCGCCCGCGCCCTGATGTGCCGTCCGGCCGGGGCGCCCTGCACACATGGGTCATCGGCGGCACCGTGCCCGCCGACGCGGCCGAGACGGCGGAGCGTCTCGGGGTCACTCCCTACGCGGTCCTCGCCGCGGCCTTCGCCACCTGGACGGCCCGGCTGTGCGGGCGCACCGACGACATCGTCCTCGCGGCCTCCAGCGCCAACCGCGCCCGGCCGGAGCGGGAGGGCGTGGTCGGGCTGCTGGGCGACGCCGTGCTGCTGCGCGCCCGCCTGTCCGAGGCACCGGCGTTCGCGGACCTGGTGACGCGGCTCGGCTCGACGCTGTTCACCGCCATCGACCACCAGGACCTGCCGCTGACCGAGGTCGTCCGGCTCGTCTCGCCCGAGACGGCCGACGGACTGTTCCCCACCGTGCTGTTCACGGTGGTCACGACGCCGCCGCCGACGCTGGACCTGCGAGCGGTCTCCACCACGGTCCGCGGCCTGCCCACCCGAGCGGTGGCCCGCAACGAGCTCTACGCGGTGCTCGTCCCCCGAGGCGACACCATCGACGTCACCTTCGAGTACGCCACCGACCTCTTCGACGCGGCGACGGTCCGGGCCTGGAGCGAGGACTTCACCGCACTGCTCGCGCAGGTCACGGCGGAGCCGTCGACCCCCGTCGCGGAGCTGCTGCGCCCGCAGGAGGAGGCGGGCCCCCGCTGACCGAGCCGCCGTCCGACGCCTGACCACGTCCGCGCCGCACCCCGATAGGCGCCTACACTGAGCGCATCGGGGTGCTTTGCGACAGACCGGACCCGACCGTGTGCCATCAGCGGTTGTTCACAGCGGCACTCGTCCTGTTCCTCACGGCCCTGTCGGCGGCCGGCACAGCGGCCGCGGACAGCGCCCGGGGCGAGGAGGTCCCGCACGGCCCCGGGTTCGGGGCCCGGGCGCTGCAGGCACTGATCGACGGCATCCAGTTCGGTGTCATCATCGCGATCACCGCCGTCGGTCTCTCCCTGATCTTCGGGACCATCCATCTGATCAACTTCGCACACGGCGAGCTCGTCACCATCGGCGCCGTGTCCGCCTTCTTCCTGAACGTCTCCCCGGCGGGCCCCGGCTGGCATCTGATCCCCGCGGCCCTTGCCGCCGTGGTCCTCGGGGCGCTGCTGGGTGCGGCGATCGACCGCGGCGTCTGGCGCCCACTGCGGTCCCGCGGCACCGGGCTGATCAACATGTTCATCGTCACGATCGGCCTGTCCCTGCTGCTGCGGCACATCGTGCTCGTGCTGTACGGAACCCGCCCCGCCTCCTACGCCCAGTACGACATCCAGAGCACCATCGAAGTCGGCCCGGCCGGCATCACCCCGCGCGACCTCACCGTCACCCTCCTCTCGGTGCTGACGCTGCTCGGTGTCGCGGCACTGCTGCAACGGACCAGGACCGGCACCGCGATCCGCGCGGTCTCCGGCAACCGCGACCTCGCCGAGGCGTCGGGCATCGACGTGCAGCGCATCGTGCTCGTCGTCTGGATGCTCGGCGGCGCGCTCGCCGCCCTGGGCGGAGTCTTCCTCGGACTGGTCGAGGTCGTGACCTGGGACATGGGATTCAAGCTGCTGCTGCTCATGTTCGCCGGAGTGATCCTCGGCGGTCTCGGCTCCGCGTACGGCGCGATGGCCGGCAGCCTCGTCATCGGCGTCGTGGCCCAGATGTCCACCCTGTGGTTCCCGGTCGACCTGCAGTACGCATGGGCGCTGCTCGCCCTGATCGTCGTCCTGCTGGTGCGGCCGCAGGGCATCCTCGGCCGGCGCGAACGCGTCGGATGAGGAGGTGCCATGGACTGGTCGGTCATCCTCTCCGACGCCATCCGGTCGGGCATCGGTCCCATCGCCGCCGTCTACGCGATCGCCGCCCTGGGCCTCAACCTGCACTTCGGCTACACGGGGCTGCTCAACTTCGGCCAGGTCGGCTTCATGCTCGTCGGCGGCTACGGGCTCGCGATCACCGTGGCGACCTGGGGCGGTTCCCTGTGGCTCGGCGTACTCGTCGGGCTGGCCTCCGCGGTCGTGCTCGCGCTGCTGCTCGGCCTGCCCACCCTGCGGCTGCGCGCCGACTATCTCGCGATCACCACCATCGCGGCGGGGGAGACACTACGGCTGTTCTACCGGTCCAGCTGGGCCGAGCCGACCACCGGCGGAGTGTTCGGGCTCCAGCGGTTCGCAGGCGACTTCTACGACCTGAACCCCATTCCCCGCGGCTCGTACGGCGTATGGCTGGTCGAGTTCAGCTCCCGGGACCTGTTCGTGCTGATCGTCGCCTGGGCGCTCGTGGTGATCGTCGCGGTGCTGCTCGCCCTGCTGGTGCACAGCCCGTGGGGGCGTGTCATCCGGTCCATCCGTGACGACGAGACCGCCGTGCGCAGCCTCGGGAAGAACGTGTACGCGTACAAGATGACGAGCCTCGTCCTGGGCGGCGTGCTCGGTGCCGTCGCCGGCATGCTGCAGGCCATCCAGGTGCAGTCGGTGAGCGCGGACAGCTTCGATCCGGCCGTCACCTTCTTCCTCTACACCCTGCTCGTGCTGGGTGGTGCCGGGAGGATCCTCGGCCCGGTCGTGGGCTCGGTCCTGTTCTGGTTCGTCCTCACCTTCCTCGACAGCGCACTGCGGCAGGCCATCGACACCGGCGTCGTCCCGTCCGACGTGATCAGCACGTCGGAGATCGGCGCCGTGCGCTTCGCTCTGGTCGGGCTCGCCCTGATCCTGCTCGTGGCGTTCAGACCGCAGGGAATCCTCGGCAGCCGGAAGGAGATGTTGCTCAGTGGCCGCTGACACGCAGCCCCCGCCCGGCGACGCGCCCACTCCCGCGCCCACTCCCGCGTCCGCGCCCCGGCCTGCGCCCGTGCCCGAGGCCGTGCCCGGCGTGGCCAAGCCCGACCCGCTGCTCGTCCTCGACGAGGTGACCCGCCGCTTCGGCGGACTCGTCGCCGTACAGGTCGATCACCTGGAAGTGCAGCGCGGCACCATCACGGCCCTCATCGGGCCCAACGGCGCCGGCAAGACCACACTGTTCAACGTCGTGAGCGGGTTCGACCGGGCCGACGACGGCGAGTGGTCGTTCGACGGGCAGCCGCTCACCGGGCAGCCGCCGCACCGGATCGCGCGGCGCGGCCTTGTCCGTACGTTCCAGCTCACCCGGACACCCGCCCGGCTCACCGTGCTGGAGAACATGCTCCTCGCGGCGACCGCACAGCGCGGCGAGCGGCTGCTGACCGCGCTGCTGCGGCCGCTGTGGCGCGAACAGGAGCGGGAGATCGTGGCCAGGGCCGACGAACTGCTGGACCGCTTCCGCCTCACCGAGCTGCGCGACGACTACGCGGGCACCCTCTCCGGCGGCCAGCGCAAGCTGCTGGAACTGGCCCGCGCGCTGATGGCCCGCCCGGTCATGCTCCTGCTCGACGAGCCGATGGCCGGGGTGAACCCCGCACTGACCCAGTCACTGCTCGGACACATCACCGCCCTGCGCGACGAGGGGCTGACGGTGTGCTTCGTCGAGCACGACATGGACGTGGTGATGGGCATCAGCGACTGGGTGGCCGTCATGGCCGGCGGCCGCCTGGTGGCCGAGGGCCCGCCGTCCACGATCGGCCGCAACCGCGCGGTCGTGGACGCCTACCTCGGCAAGCGGCACGACGAACCGGAAGCGACCGGCGAGGAGGCGCAGCCGTCATGACAGGGGTGCCCGAGAACGGAAAGGGACCTGTGGGACAGGAGCCTGTGCTGGTGGCCGACGCGATCGTCGCCGGATACCTGCCGGGAGTCGATGTGCTGCGCGGCTGCAGCGTCGAGGTCCGCCCGGGCGAGCTGGTCGGCGTGATCGGCCCCAACGGAGCCGGCAAGTCCACCCTGGCCAAGGCGGTCTTCGGCCTGCTGCGCGTCCGTAAGGGGACGGTACGGCTGCACGGCGAGGACGTCACCAACCGGCCCGCGCACGAGCTGGTCCGCCGCGGTGTCGGATACGTACCGCAGCTGCAGAACGTCTTCCCCGCGCTCACCGTCGAGGAGAACCTGCGGATGGGCACCTATCTGCGGCCGAAGTCCTACGAGGAGCGGGCCGCCGCGGTCGAGGAGATCTTCCCCGTCCTGGCCGCCCGCCGGAAACAGAAGGCGGGTTCGATGTCCGGCGGCGAACGGCAGATGCTCGCGATGGCCCGCGCGCTGATGACGGAACCGCAGGTGCTGCTGCTCGACGAGCCGTCGGCCGGACTGTCCCCGATCTTCCAGGACCAGGTGTTCGACCGGGTGAAGGAGATCAACGGCGCGGGCGTCGCCGTGCTCATGGTCGAGCAGAACGCCCGCAGGTGCCTGCAGATCTGCGCCCGTGGTTACGTACTCGACCAGGGCCGCAACGCCCACACCGGCGCAGGCATGGACCTGCTTCAGGACGAGAAGGTGATCGAGCTCTACCTCGGCACGCTCGCCCGCGTCCGCTGAACCTCTCGTGTCCCTCTCACTCCTGACCCTTGCTCATCTCGGTGCGCAGGGTCTGCAGCTGACCCTTCTCGTTGTACGTGTACACCTCGATCGTCGCCTCGCCGGGCTCACCGGCGTCGGTGAAGTCGAGCGGACCGCTGACGCCGTCGTAGTCGATGTTCCTGCCGTCCGCCAGCAGCTCCTTGCAGGCGGCGAACGACGTGCACTTGTCGCCGTCCTTGGTGACCGCGGCCATCTCCTCGACGAACGTGCCCGGGTCGTCCGATCCGGCCGCCTCCGCGGCGAGCGCGATGGTCGTCACGCAGTCGAACGTCTGCGGCGCGAACTGCAGCTCCTTCAGGTCGAGTGCGAACGCCTTCAGGGCCTTCACGTACTCCGGGTTGGACTCCGACGACGGAGCCGTCCCCTTCATTCCGGCGAGCGTGGCGGGCTTGCCGGGAGCGACGAGGCCGGGCAGTTCCTCACTGCGCAGCCCGTCGGTTCCGTACACACCGATCTGCTCGGGGCCGAGTCCTGCCTCGATCATGCCCTGCAGAATCTGCGTGCCCTCCTCGAAGGCGATCACCACGGCGGCATCCGGATTCGCGTTCCTGACCTGCTGCACGAGCTGGTCGTAGTTCGTGGCCTTCGGGTCGTAGGTCTCGGCGACCGACACGGTCGCACCGCCGTCCTCCAGTGCCTTCTTCGTGGAGTCCAGCAGGCCTCGCCCGTAGTCGTCGGCGCGTGCGACCAGGGCCACCCGGTCATGGCCGTCGTCCAGGATGGTCTTCGCCAGGATCGGCGCCTGCAGGTTGTCGCTCGGGGCGGTACGGAAGTAGAAGCCGCCGTCGTCGTAGTCGGTGAAGGTGGCTGCCGTGTTCGACCCCGAGCACTGGACGACACCCTCACCGGTGACGCGGTCGATGATCGCCAGCGACATCCCGGAGGCTGCCGCTCCGATGATGGCATCCACCCCGGACGCCAGTACACGGTCCGCCGACTGTGCCGCGACGGCCTCCTGATTCGCCTCGTCACCGGAGACCACGGCCGGTACCGGCTTGCCGAGGACACCACCCGCGTCGTTGATCACCTTGATCGCGAATTTCGTCGACTCGATCATCGGAGGCCCGAGGAAGGCCAGCTGACCGGTCTCCGGCAGGACGTATCCGAGTTTCAGTTCGCCGTCCTCGTCGCGGGCCACCGCTGCCGAAGCGCCCCCACCGCCGCTCGAGCCGTAGGCGGCCGCCAGAAGTACGGCCGCGCCCAGGAAGATCGCGGACCGCCGTTTCGACGTGTGCATGTCCGCCTCCTCAGTAGAGGCTGTGTTCTGTTCTGTAAAGAGAGTAAACCGGCCGGACAGGGCGCGGAGCGGGCCGAACGGCGATCGTCGGGCCCGCGGAAAACCCGTCGCCCGGAAGCGGAACCGCTGGCTGGGCTCCCGGCGCCGTGACGCGGACACGCGCGTCACGCACCCGTCCGTCCCGGCCGAGGAGGGCCATGTCCGGCGTGAGGATGCATGCCGACGAGGTCGACATCGACGCGTCGCTCGTCGGCCGCCTGGTCACGGCGCAGTTCCCGCACTGGGCGCATCTGCCTGTCAGGAAGGTCCTTCCGCGGGCACCGACAACGCCATGTACCGGCTGGGGGACGACCTGGTGGTCCGTCTGCCGCGCGTCCCCGGGGCCGCGCGCCAGGTCGACAAGGAGCAGCGCCGGCTCCCGCTGCTCGCCCCGCACCTTCCGCTGCCCGTGCCCGTGCCCGTCGGCAAGGGCGTCCCCGGTGAGGGGTACGAGCTGCCCTGGTCGGTGTACGGATGGCTCGACGGCGCGAACGCGTTCGACGAGCCCGTCGCCGATCTCGCGCACACCGCCGTGGAGTTGGGCCGGTTCGGCGCTGCCCTGCGCACGGTCGACTCCGCAGGCGGGCCACCGTCCTTCCGCGGCGGCCCCGTCCGTACCCGCGAGGACGACGTCCGGGCGGCGATCCGGGACCTGGGCGCGGACGGCACCGTGGACGCGGACGCCGCTACGGCGGCGTGGGAGGAGGCCCTGCGGCTGCCCCAGTGGCAGGACGACCCGGTGTGGGTCCACAGCGACCTGCTGCCGGGTAACGTGCTGGTCAGGGACGGCAGGCTGAGCGCCGTCATCGACTTCGGCTGCGTGGGCGTCGGGGATCCCGCCTGCGACATGATGGCCGCCTGGACACTGCTCACGTCCGGGACCCGGGACCTGTTCCGCGAGACGGCCGAGGTGGACGACGCCACGTGGGCGCGCGGCCGCGGCTGGGCACTGGCCTGGGGGCTGACGACCGAGCACTGCTACCGCGTCAGGAATCCGGTGCTCGCCACCGTCGCCCGCCGCGCGATGCGGGAGGCCCTCGCGGAGTACGAGACCGCCGCGGGCTGACTCCGCGCCAGGCGGCAGGGGCCCGTCCCGCAGGTGCGTACCGTGCCGCGGAAACTGCTGCGGCCCGGGTCCCGGCACCGCACGGATGAAAGCCGGCCGGCGGAGGGCGTCTCACTCCGCCGGCCGGCCGAACAGCGTGCCCGCGTCCTACGGGGCCACCGCCATGTCGAACAGATGGACGTTGGCATTCGCCGGCAGGACGACCACCTCGACCGTCTTCGCCGGATCGAGCGGGATCGAGTTGGCGAACACCCGGTAGGCGATGCCCGCGTTGCCGTAACCGTCGGGCCGGTTGCGGCCGTCCGTCGACCTGATCAGCGTCGCGCCGTGCTCCGTGGCGTCCTGGAACGACCAGTTGGGGAAGCCCACCGCGCCAGTGGTGCTGGTGCCGTCGGTGTAGATCACCGTCGCGGTGCCGGTGGCCCCGGTGGTGACGCCCGAGCCGAGGAAGACCAGACGGCTTCCCTTGGCGTCGAACCGCACGGCCTGCCCCGTGCTCGCCACGTTGTTCTTCGTGCCCGGCGCGGCGGACGGCCAGGTCAGCCGCGCCCCCAGGGCGGTCACGGGCGCTCCCGGCGTGAGCCCGACGGCCGCCAGCTTCTGTGCGGAGAAGCTGTTGCCCTCGCCGTCGTAGTCACCGGGCCCGGTGTTGTTCTCGTCGGTGATGCCGACGTTGTTGTACGCGTCCGAGAGGCGGGCCAGGACCGGACCCGAGCGCTGCACGCGCGTGCCGGTGGCGGTGCCCCGGCCGTCACCGCCCTCATAGGTGGCGGTGGCCGTGAACGTGCGCATCGTGAACCCGGGGCGCGGCTCCGGCACCTGGATCCTGAACTCCGCCGTGGCGTCCGCGCCCGGCGCGTACGAACCGTCGACGCTGCGCACGGCGGGCTGCACCGCCCACCCGGCGGGGCCCTCGAAGGCGACCTCGAGGCGGCGCATGCGCTCCGGCCCCGCGCTGGTGACGGTGACCTTGACCGCCGAGACGGCCGGACCGTCCAGATCGACGGGGGAGATCGCCACCTCGGTGCGTGCCGCGGGCGCGGGCTCCTCGGCGGCCTGTGCGGCGACCGCGGGGGCGCCGGTGAACGCCAGGGCGGCCACCGACAGGGCCGCCACGGCTCTTCGTGGCGCGGTCAGAAGGACGGACATCGCTGCTCGCTCCTTGTCTCAGGGGGACGGGGAAGGGAGAGTGCCGGCGTCACACCGGCGGCATCTCGGTCATGCGGGAGTCGAGCCCGCCGCGCAGGTTCACCCACGCGCCCCGCGTGAAGTCGGGCACCGCCACGGGCTTCCCCTTGCGGTCGAGGGACATGACGCTCAGCGGAACCGGGGAGCACCAGGTGGCCGAGTCGTACACGTCGATGTCCGGCACCAGACCGGCCCGCATCTGCTGCACCGTGCGCCACTGGAGGACGTAGTCCATGCCGCCGTGGCCGCCGTTGTTCGCCGCGTCGTCGCCGATCTTCTTCCAGAGCCAGTGGTCGAACTCCTTGCGGTACGGCTCGAAGTCCCGCCAGGCGTGGCCGCCGTGGTCCGGCTCGAAGTAGACGCGCCCGCCGGTCCGGGACGTTCCCGCGTAGTCCTCGAAGATGCCCCGGCTGCCGGCGAGGGAGTTGATGCGGCTGTACGGACGCGGCGAACTGACGTCGTGCTCGGCCCTGATGACGCGGCCGTTCGCCGTCTCGATCAGGCAGGTGACGAGGTCGCCGTTGATGTACGTCTCGTTCCAGGAGGGGTGCCCCTTGGGAACGAAGCGCTCGCGGTAGTCGGCCAGTCCCTTGGGGGCGGTGGCGGTGGCGCGCAGCGTCGTCATCCGGTCGCCGCGGTTGATGTCCATCGCCGCGGCGACCGGGGCGAGCCCGTGCATCGCGTAGAAGGAGGCCGTGCTGCGGGTGTGCCACAGACGGCGCCAGGAGTCCGTGTAGTACGTGTTCGAGAACAGCAGCGCGCGCAGGTCGTGCAGGTAGCCGCCGTGCCCGTTGGTGACGTCGCCGAACACGCCCTCGTGCGCCATCTTGAGCATCGCCAGCTCGTTGCGCCCGTACGAACAGTTCTCCGCGAGCATCAGGTGGCGGCGGGTCCGCTCGGAGGTGTCGACCAGGTCCCACAGCTCGTCGAGCTCGGTGGCGATGGGGAGTTCGACGATGACGTGCTTGCCGGCCAGCAGGGCGGCCCTGCCCTGCTCGTAGTGGAACTCCCACGGCGTCGCGATGTACACGAGGTCGATGTCGTCGCGCCTGAGCATCTCGGCGTACGACTCGGCGGAGCCGCCGAACTCGGCGGGGCGCGGCTTGCCCGCCTTGACCAGGTCGTCCGCGACGCGCTTCGCGCGGTCGGCGCGGATGTCGCAGACGGCGGTCACCTGGCAACCGGGAACGACGGACCAGCCCTTGGTCATCCCGTTGCCGCGGTTGCCGAGGCCGATGGTGGCGACGCGGACTGTCCGGTGCGCCTCGTACGGCACATTGATCATGGACGTCTGACCGGCCCGGCGACTCGGCGCGGCGGCTCCGGCCGCGACGTCGGCGTCGGCGCCCGGTGCGGCGAACGCCGGAGAGGCGGCGCCGGCCCCCAGACCGACGGCGAGCGCACCGGCGGCGGCGCCTCCGAGCACCGAACGCCGTGAGACTTCGGGGACTTCAGGCATGACGAGCTCCAGACATGGGGTCGGCATCACTGGCGGGACGACTCTGACGGGACCGCCGCAGGCGTGTCAATAGTTGCTCGCAAGAACGGACTTACAAACAGAAACGCACAAGTGGCTTGCGGGGTGCGACCTGCGCGGTCGCCGTGCCGGCCGACGGTCCTGCGTCCGCCGCGCGCCCTCCGGAGCCGGCTGCGGTGGGCGGCGCACCGGCGGCCTGCCACCGGGCAATGGTCCGGGCCCCGGGCCGTAGGTCGCCTGCGGGCGGTCTGCTGTGCCGGGACGGCGCCCGCGGGGGCGCGCAGGCCGCGTCCGGTAGTCCCCGCGGGTGGTGAGCGGGAGTCCGGCCTCGCCGCAACACACCGCGTGCGCGGCGTCCCGGTGCACGCACGGGCGCAACGTGCCTGTCTCATTGGGGGCTTGGAGCTGTGCGCAGGCCGGTTGCCCCGCCGCCGCGCTGTGCGGAGGGGCCCTGCCCGCGCGCTGCCGGGTGCACAAGGCGCCCGTCCTGGGTGCCAACCGAGTGCCCCGTCCCCGGGTACCCGGCACGGTCCGGCCCCGTCGGGCTCGGGCTCTTGCGCGGGGGACGACGCTCCTCGGCGCACCCGGCGCTGCGGGTCCCCCTGGGGTTGCCGGCCGGGCGCCCCTGCCCCGCGTGCTCGCCACGCTTCGGTCCCGCCGGGCCCCGGGCCGGACCGCGCCTGCCGGCGGGCCTTTTCACCAGGACGGAGCCCGAGGGCCCCGGGAGCGCACGCCCGCCCCGGGGGGCGACGGGGAGGCGTCAGGCAGTCGTGCCGCGGGCGTGGGTCGTGCTCGTACGGACGATCAGTTTCGGTTCCACGGAAGCCGGTTCGGGCGCGGCCTCCGGGTCGTCGATGTGCCGCAGCAGATGGCCCACCGCCAGCGCGCCCAGGGGCCTTCTCGCGTCCGCCGGCCGCAGTGCCCCGGACGCACGACGGGAGGGGACCGCACCAGCGGCCCGCTCCCGTCGCCCTCCTCCCGCCTCGCGGGTCTCAGACCCCCGCGAGGACGTCCAGCAGCCTCGCGACCTCCGACGCCACCGCGTCACGGGCCGGGCCGAGGTACTTGCGGGGGTCCGCGACGCCGGGGGACGCCTCCAGACGCTCCCGCACGGTGCGGGTGAAGAGCTTGTTGAGGTGAGTGGAGATGTTCACCTTCGTCATCCCCGCCGTGACGGCCTTCCCCAGGTCCGTGTCACCGACACCCGACGAACCGTGCAGCACCAGCGGCACGGGGACGGCCTCGCGCAGCCGCGCGATGAGCTCGAAGTCGAGGACCGCGTCCCGGGTGAGCATGGCGTGCGAACTTCCCACGGCGACGGCCAGCGCGTCGACGCCGGTCGCCGCGGCGAAGGCACGGGCCTCGTCCGGATCGGTGCGGACGCCGGGCGCGTGCGCGCCGTCCTTGCCGCCGACCTCGCCCAGCTCGGCCTCCACCCACACGCCGGCGCTGTGGCAGTGGTCGGCGATCTCCCGCGTGGCGGCCACGTTCTCGTCGTAGGGGAGCCTGGAGGCGTCGAACATGACGGAGGTGAAGCCGAGGTCGACGGCCTCGCGGACGAGGCCGGGGGACTCGGCGTGGTCGAGATGGACCGCCACCGGGACATCGGCCGCCCGCGCCACGGCGAGGGAGGCGAGCCCGATCGGGGCGAGCCCACCGTGGTAGCGGACGGTGTTCTCGCTGACCTGGAGGATCACCGGCAGCTGGGCGAGCTCCGCGCCGGCGACGATCGCCTCTGCGTGTTCGAGCTGCACGACGTTGAACGCGCCGACACCCGAGGTGTTCGCGCGGGCCGGACCGACGATGTCGTCAGTGGACGTGAGAGGCATGGGTGTTCTCCACGGAAACGGTGGTACGGAACTGGTCGTAGAGGTCCGCATCGACATCGCCCGCCACGGGGCAGCGGACCGCGGCGGCCGAGAGCGCCACGGCCTCGCGCAGCCGCACGGGCCACGGATCGCCGTGCGCGAGCGAGGCGGCGAGCGCGGCGACACAGGCGTCCCCCGCGCCCGTCGGGTTCCCGGACAGCCGGTGCGGGGGAGTGGCGCGCCACGCACCCTGCGGGGTCACCGCGTACAGCCCCTCCGGCCCTCGCGAGGCCACCACGGCCTGTGCTCCGAGCGCGCGCAGGGCCTCCGCGGCGGCCACGACGTCCTGGTGACCGGTGACTTCGGCGATCTCGGCCGCGTTGGGCTTGACCACGTCCGGCCCGGCGGCCAGCGCCGCGAGCAGGGCAGGACCACTGGTGTCGAGGACGGTCGCCGCCCCCGCCCCGGCGGCCGACCGGACGAGCTGCGCGTACGCGTCGGACGGCAGTCCGGGCGGCAGGCTGCCGGACAGGACCACGACCGCGGCCTCGCGGACCAGGCGGGCGAAGCGGGCGGTGAAGTCCGCCCAGGAGACCGGATCCACCGGAGGGCCGGGCTGGTTGAAGACGGTGGCGTCGCCGTCCTCGCGGGAGACGACGGTGACCGTGCGGCGCGAGTCGCCCGCCACGGGCACCAGCTCGTCCCGCAGTCCGGCCGCGCGCAGCTCGTCCCGGATGAGCTGCCCCGTCGGGCCGCCCGCGAGCCCGGTCACCGTCGCCGGTGTGCCCAGGGCCGACAGGACGCGCGCGACGTTGACGCCCTTGCCGCCGGCCCGTTCGTAGGCGGCGCGCACACGGTGGGAGCCGTGCGGCACCAGGGCGTCGACCTCGTAGGTGACGTCGAGCGCCGCGTTCAGGGTCACGGTGAGGATCACGGTGCCGCGGCTCCCGCGGTCACGGGCTCGCGGAAAGCCGGCTCACGGAAGACCGGCTCGACCCCCGCCGCCTGCCAGGCCAGGATCCCGGCGCCCAGGCAGCCCGCCTCGTCGCCCAGTTCGGCGCGGACCACTTCGGGCCGGCGCTGGAACGTGAGCCGTTCGCCGAGGCGCGCCCGCAGCGGATCGAGCAGCAGGCCGCCCGCTTGCGCGAGACCGCCGCCGACCACGATCAGACCAGGGGCCAGGAGCGTCGTGAACGTCGCCAACGCCGCGGCCAGCGCGTCGACCGCGCGGTCCCACACGGCCACGGCCACGGGATCGCCCTGCGCCACCAGGCGCGCCACTCCGGCGGCGCCGTCGACGGCGCGCCCGGAACGCGCCGCGTACGCGGCCTCGATCGCCGCGGCGGACGCCACGGTCTCCAGGCAGCCGCGGCCGCCGCAGGCGCACGGATCGCCGTCCGGCTCCACCACTGCATGACCGAGCTCTCCGGCGTACCCGAGGCCGCGCACCACCCGGCCCTCGCACAGGACGGCCGCCGAGATGCCGGTGCCGACGGGCACGAAGAGCGCGTCCCGCGCGCCGTGCGCGGCACCGGTACGGCACTCGGCGAGCCCACCGGCGCGCACGTCGTGCCCGAGCGTGACGGGCAGGTCCGACGCGTCCCGCAGCAGTGCCGCGAGCGGCAGGTCGGACCAGCCGATGTTGGCGGAGTACACCGCCCGTCCGGCCGCCTCGTCGACGATGCCGGGGACCACCGTGCCCGCATGGCGGACCGTCAGGCGCCGGTCGGCGGCCTGGGCCGCGAGGTCGCGCAGTGCGCCGCTGATCGCGGCCACCACCGCGTCGGGGCCGTCCCGGCGGGGCGTCGGCCTGCGCAGCACGGCCAGGGGCGTCAGCGCCCGGTCGAGCAGCGCCCCTTTCATACCGGTGCCGCCGACGTCCAGCGCCACGACGCAGTCGCGCGTGCCGTGCGGATCAGGCATGGCTGTTCTCGAGGATCACGGACCGGGTGAGGTTGCGGGGACGGTCGGGGTCGAACCCGCGCGCCTCGGCGAGCAGGACGGCCAGCCGCTGCACCCGGATCAGGTCCGCCAGCGGGTCGAGCTCGCCGGCCGCGTCCCCCGACCCGGCGACGAAGGTGCCGCCGACCCGCGCGACGTCGTCGGCCAGACCGGCAGGCGTCGGACCGAAGAGCCACGCCACGCGGCCGGGTCCGGTGATGCTGATCGGCCCGTGCCGGTACTCCATGGCCGGGTACGACTCGGTCCACGCGCCCGCCGCCTCCCGCATCTTGAGGCCCGCCTCCAGGGCGAGGCCGTAGGTCCAGCCCGTGCCGAGGAACGTGAACTGCTCGGCGGCGCGCACCTGGGCGCTGAGCGGCTCGGCGAGGGCACGCTCGGCGTCCTCGACGGCCCGTGCCAGCGGACGCACCCCTGCGGGCAGCGCGTCCTCGGCCTCCAGATGCGCGCGCAGCAGGGCGAGCGCGGTGGTGGCGAAGCGGGTCTGGACGACCGACTGCTCGTCGGCGTAGTCCAGGACGGCGACGGCGTCGGCGGCGTCCATGACGGGGGTGGCGGGGTCGGCGGTGAGGGCCGCGGTCGCGACGGTGCCCTTCACCTCGGCCAGCAGGCCGAGGACCTCGGTGGTGGTGCCGGACCGGGTGATGGCGAGGATACGGTCGTAGCCGCGGTCGGCGGGGAACTCGGAGGCGGCGAAGGCGTCGGTCTCCCCGTGGCCGCCCGCCTCGCGGAGCCGGGCGTAGGCGAGGGCCATGAACCAGGAGGTGCCGCAGCCGACGACGGCGACACGCTCGCCGCGGCGCGGCAGGACGCCTTCGAGCGAACCGACGGACTCGGCCGCTCGCCTCCATGTGTCCGGTTGGGAGGCGATCTCGACCGAGGTGCGGGAGGCGTCCGGGGCGGTCATGGGCTGAACTCCTTGCTCAGAAGGGTCGATTGACGAATGAGGGGCGCCGGCCCGCTATTTGACGGATCCGGAGGTCAGACCGGAGACCACCTTGCGCTCGATGAAAGCGAACAGCACGACGACGGGCACGATGGCGATGACCGAGCCGGCGAAGAGATAGTTCCACTGCACGGTGTAATTGCCGATGAAGCTGTTGATGCCGACGGTCAGCGGCTGGCTCTCGGGGATCGTCGACAGGGTCAGGCCCATGACGAACTCGTTCCACGCGGCGATGAACGTGAAGATCATCGCGGTGACGACCCCGGGCAGCGCCAGCGGCAGGGTGACCCGTACGAGTGCCCCCATGCGCCCGAGGCCGTCGATCATCGCCGACTCCTCCAGGGCCACCGGGATGGAGCCGATGTACGCGGTGAGGATCCAGATGGCGAAGGCCAGGTTGAACGCGGCGTTGCACAGGATCAGCGTCCACACCGAGTTGAGCATGTCCAGCTGGTAGAACTCGCGGTAGAGGCCCACCAGGAGCGACGTCGGCTGGAACATCTGGGTGACCAGCACGAGCAGCAGGAACAGCTTGCGGCCCCGGTACTTCGTGCGCGCCGTGTAGTAGGCGGCGGGGAGGGCGACCAGCAGGACGAGCAGCGTGGACCCGCCGGCCACCAGGAGGGTGACCCGCAGGTTGGCGCCCAGGTTCGAGTCGCGCCACACGCCGACGAAGTTCGACCAGGCGAACTCGCCGGGCAGGTAGGTCGCGTCGCGCAGTTCACCGGCCGGCCGCAGTGCGGTGATCACCATCTCCGCGTACGGCAGGAGGAAGACCACCGCGATCATCCAGGCGGCCGCGGCGGCGACGACCGTGCGCGGCCGCAGGCTGCCGCCCGGCCGCACGGTGTCCGTGCGCGGCCCGGCAGGAGGCCGGGTGACGGCGGGGGAGAGCGTCTGCTGGGCCATCAGGACTCCTCCTGGTTCCACCGGCCGGCCTTGAGGAAGACGGCGACCATGACCACGACCAGGGCGAAGTTGACGACGGACATGGCGGCGGACTCGCCGATGTCGGAGTTCTTGAGCTGGTACATGAAGACGGTGGTGGTGGCCGTGTCGCTGTCCGGGCCGCCGTGCGTCATGCTCCAGATGATCGGGAACGAGTTGAAGACGTTGATCAGGTTGATGACGACGCCGACCAGGAAGGCCGGCCGCAGCAGGGGCAGCGTGATCCGCCAGTACGTCTGCCACGGACCGCTGCCGTCGACCCTCGCCGCCTCGTACACCTCGCCCGGCACGGTCTGCAGACCGGCGAGCAGCGTGTAGGTGGTGAACGGCAGAGAGACGAAGACCGCGACGAACATCATCCACGGCCAGGCGGTGGACGCCGTGCCGAGCCAGTCCTTCGGTCCGTCGATCAGACGCAGGTCCGTCATCAGGGTGTTGAGGACGCCCGCGGTCTGGTTCAGCATCCACTTGAAGCCGATGGCGGTCATCACCACCGACGCGGCCCAGGGCGCTATGAGCGCCCAGCGGGTCACACGCCGGCCCGGGAACCTCTGGTTGAACAGCTGCGCGAGCGCCAGGGAGATCACCATCGTGGCGGTCACCACGACCACGGTCCACACGACCGTGGCGAGGAGGACCGAGGGCAGCGCGGGCTCGTCGAACAGCTGCTTGTACTTGTCGAATCCCGCCGAGCCGCGGACGAAACCGCTGCTGCTGATCTTGAGGAACGAGGTGCGGACCATCTCGTAGACGGGCCAGACCACGACGAGCACGATGAGCAGGACGGCGGGGCCGATCCAGGGCAGCGGCCCGAGGCGGGCGAGCCCGCCGCCCCGGCCGGAGCGGCGCGTCGTGGGGGAGGTGGTGGACACGAGGGTGCCTTCCGTGTCGGTGCGGGACGGGCCGTCGGCTACTGGTCGGCGACCGCGTCCTCGGCCTTCTTCTGCAGCTCACCCAGCACCTTCGCCGGATCGCCGCTCACCGCGGTGCCGCCGCTCTTCTTGATCTCGGCCGAGACGATGTCCCAGGTGGTGTCGCCGAGCGGGTAGAACACCGCGTTCGGCAGCAGCTCGAAGAACGGCTCCAGGTCCTTGTGCTTCCCGTTGCCGGTCATCTCCTTCAGGGTCTCCTCGGTGACCGGCATGAGGTTGTAGGTCTCGTCGAACTTCAGCGTGTTCTCCTTGGAGTACGCGAAGTCGAGGAACTTCCTGATCTCTTCCTGGTGGCCGTTGTCCTTGAAGGCCATCATCCAGTCGGCGACGCCCAGAGTGGACTTCAGCGCCCCCGACTTGCCAGGGATCGGGGCGACGCCGTAGTCGACCTTGCCGTCCTTCGCCATCTGGATCAGCGAGGGATGGCCGTTGAGCATGGCGGCCTTGCCTGCGGCGAAGTCCGCGAAGGCGGTCTTGCGGTCCGTCGTCGCCGGGTTGGCGTAGGTGAGGCCCGGTTCGACGAGGTGGGACTTCAGCCAGGAGAACGCCTCGACGTTGGCCTTGCTGTCCAGGGTGTACGTGCCGCCGGTGTCGGTGTAGCCGCCGCTGTTGCCGAGCTCCCAGATCAGCGACTCGCCCTGTGCCTCCTCGGGCCCGAGCGGCAGTGCGTACGGGGTGACGCCGGGAGCCTTGGCCTTGATCTTCTCGGCGGCGGCCTTCACCTCGTCCCATGTCGTGGGAGCCTCGGTGATGCCCGCCTTCGCGAAGACGTCCTTGTTGTAGAACAGGGCGCGGGCCGAGGAGACGAACGGGATGCCGTACTGCGTCCCGTCGACCTCTCCCGCCTTCGCGAAGCTGTCGATGAGGTTGGCGCGGGTCTTCTCGGAGAGGACCTCGTCCGCCGTGTAGAGCAGGTCGTCGGCGACCTTGTCGGCATAGCCGCCGGTCTGGAGGACGTCGGGGACGTTCCCGCTCTGGATCATGGTCTTGACCTGGGCGTCGATGTCGTTCCAGTTGATGACCTGGACATCGACCTTGATCTTGGGGTTGGCGGCGGTGAACCTCTTGGCCACGTCCTCCCAGTAGGCCGTCGAGCTGTTGGACGCCTTGTCCCCGTAGTCGGCGGCGACGAGCTTCAGCGTCACCTCTCCGTCGGCCGAACCGCCGCCGCCTCCGCATGCCGTGAGCGTGAGCGCGCCGATCGCGCAGGCCGCGGAGAGAGCGAGTATGCGCTTGATCACTGCCAAGACCGCCTTTGTCACAAGACCTCGACCCTGCACGGGGTCCCTTGCGCTGAGCACGCTGTCGCATTGTCGGCACTCTTGTCAAGAGTTGCTCATTTCCCGTGAGTTTCAAGCAGAAGTGAGCGAAAACGTTGAGGGGGGGCGACCGTCGGGCACCGGCCCGGACCGGTCGGAAGGCGTCCCCAGTACGATCAGTGGCAGCTCAGGGGCGGCTGCACAGGCGACAAGGAGTCCGAGGATGTCCAAGCACGAGCGCTGGAACGCGCTGCTGGAGCTGCTGGCCGCCGAGGGGCGCCTGGACGTCGAGGAGGCCGCGAGCGCGCTGGACGTTTCCAGCGCGACCATCCGCCGGGACCTCGACGAGCTGGCGGAGCAGCAGATGCTCGTCCGCACCCGCGGCGGTGCGATCGCGCACGGCGTCTCCTACGAACTGCCGCTGCGCTACAAGTCCTCGCGGCACGCCCCGGAGAAACAGCGGATCGCCGCGGCGGCCGCCGACCTCATCGGGGACGGCGAGGTGGTGGGACTCAACGGCGGGACGACCACGACCGAGGTCGCCCGGGTGCTCGCGCTGCGGGCGAGCGGCGGGCAGCGGGAGACCACCGGCGCGCCCTCGCCCGCCTTCACCGTGGTGACCAACGCGCTCAACATCGCGGGGGAGCTCGCGGTGCGCCCCCAGATCAAGATCGTGACCACCGGCGGTGTGGCCCGCCCGCAGACGTACGAGCTCGTCGGACCGCTGACCATGGGCGTTCTCAACGAGGTCGTGCTGGACGCGGTCGTCCTCGGTGTCGACGGCGTGGACCCGCAGCTGGGGATCATGGCGCACCACGAGGACGAGGCCGGCGTCAGCAGGCTCTTCGCCGAGCGGGCGCACCGGGTGATCGTCGTGACCGACTCGTCCAAGCTGGGCAGGCGCGCCTTCGCCCGGATCTGCGGACTCGACCGCATCGACGTCCTCGTGACCGACGCCAACGTCTCCGCGGAGACCTCGGCCCGCCTGGTCGAGGCGGGCGTCAAGGTCATCGCCGTCTGACACCGCGCGGCGCACCGGGAGGCCCGCCCCGCGGGCGGCCGGCGCCGGTCAGCCGGGCAGCGCCCGGAAGGGCATCGCCTACCTGCCTGCGCTACGACCCCGCCACCGTGCAGCGCGCTCTCGCCGAACTCCTCCAGGTCGCGCCCGCGCTGCGCGGCACGGACGCCTACCGCTACGGCCTGGTGGGCGTCGCCTGCCCGTGAAGTCGGGCCGGTGTCTGCACGTCGAGGGTGGCAGTGCCGACGGCGCGAAGCTCCTGATCCGGGCCTGCACCGCCGGAGCCGAGCAGCAAGGGAAGCTGCCCGGCTGATCGGGACCGCGGCGGCCGCACTCTAGCCGTGTGTTTGCAGTTGCGCTAAACACACCTCATGCAATCACTAACGCGCATACGAGTGGCAGCGGTCGTCGCTGTGCTCGGTCTCTTCTCGGTCTTCGCGGGGGCCGGGCGGTGCGGCGGCCGCCCCCGCGGAACCGCCCGGCACGACGGTCGGCGACATCACGGACTTCGAAGCCTCGGGAGCCGTCTACCGGATCGGTGCCGGCAGCGCCGCGGCGAGGGTCACCTTCGTCTCCGACGGCGTTCCGCATCGAACTCGCGCCGGACGGCAGGTTCACCGACCCGACGGGCGACGACATCGTGCTGCCGCAGGGCCCGACGCCCGCGACGTACTGGAAGGAGCGGCCCGACCGCTACGAGCTGAGCACGCCGAGGATCACGCTGCGCGCCTACAAGTCGCCGCTGCGCTTCGCCCTCCATCGCGCGGACGGCAGCCGGGTCTGGTCCGAGACCACCGGACTGACCTGGAACCGCCGACAGCACCACCCAGAGCCTCGCGCGCGGCGCCGACGAGCAGTTCTACGCCACCGGCATGCAGAACGGCCGCGGCAACACCTCGCACCGGGGCAAGAAGGTGGAGGTCGGCGTCGACTACAACTGGAACGACGGGGGACACCCCAACTCCGTTCCGTTCTACCTCTCCTCGGGCGGCTACGGCGTCTTCCGCAACACGTACGCGCCCAACACCTACACCTTCGGCGACCCGGTGACGGCCGCCGCGCGCGAGAAGCGCTTCGACGCCTACTACTTCACCGGTGACGCCAAGGACGTCATCGGCCAGTACACCGAGCTCACCGGCAAGCCGTTCCTGCCGCCGATCTACGGCATGGAGATCGGCGACGCGGACTGCTACCTGCACAACGCCAACCGCGGCGAACGGCACACGCTCGACGCCCTGAGGCCGCCGACGGGTACCTCCAGCACGACATGCCGAACGGCTGGATGCTCGTCAACGACGGCTACGGCTGCGGCTACGAGAACCTCGCCGAGACGGCCAAGGGCCTGCAGGACCGCGGCATGCAGCTCGGGTTGTGACCGAGGACGGCATCGAGAAGATCGCCGACCAGGTGAAGGCGGGGCAGCGGGTCGCCAAGCTGGACGTGGCCTGGGTCGGCGGCGGCTACAAGTTCGCGCTCGACGGCTGCAAGGACGCGTACCGGGGCATCGAGGACAACAGCGACGCCCGCGGATTCACCTGGGCGCCGGAGAGCTGGGCCGGTGCGCAGCGCTGTGGGGTGCAGTGGTCCGGCGACCAGTCCGGCAGCTGGGAGTACATCCGCTGGCAGATCCCCACCTACGCGGGCGCCACCATGTCCGGCCTCGCCTGCACCACGGGCGACGTCGACGGGATCTTCGGCGGCAGCGCCAAGACGTACACCCGCGACCTCCAGTGGAAGATGTTCCTCGGCACCACGATGACGATGGACGGATGGGCCGCGAGCGACAAGCAGCCGTTCCGGTACGGCGAGCCGTACACCTCCGTCGCCGTCGGCGGCAGGAACCCGGCGGCGGCGGCGACCGTCTCCGCCCCGGCGGGGCAGGAACTCGGAGCCGGTACTGCCGGTTCCGTGGCCGTCGACATCACCGCGGGCGCCGCGGACGTGACGGACGCGGACCTCACTCTGCGGACGCCGGAGGGCTGGCAGGCCGCGCCCGCGGGCACGGTGGGCCGCATTCCCGCGGGCACGACGAAGAGGGTCGAGGTCACCGTCACTCCCGCTCAGGGGGCCAAGGCCGGTGAGGAGACGCTCGAAGCGCTGGTGCGGTACCGGTCGGACGGCGAGTCCCGCACGTCCACCGGACGGTTCGCCACCGCCGTGATGCCCCCGCCGCCCACGGCCGACGCATGGGCGAGCGATCTCGTGTGGCTGCGGTCCGTCAACGGGTACGGCCCCGCCGAGCGCGACCGGTCGAACGGCGAGTCCGGCGCGAGCGACGGGCGCACCCTGACGCTGGCGGGCAAGACGTACGCGAAGGGCATCGGCGTGCACGCCGACTCCGGCATCGAGGTCTACACGGGAGGCCGGTGCACGGCCTTCACGGCGGATGTCGGCATCGACGACGAGATCAACGGCTATGGCGAAGTGGCCTTCTCCGTCGAGGCGGACGGCAAGGTGCTGTGGACGTCCCCGAAGGTGACCGGGGCGTCGGCCACCGTGCCCGTCGACGTGCCGCTCGCCGGCGCCCGGCACGTGCGGCTCAAGGTCACGGACACCAACGGGTCCAAGACCGGGGACCACGGTGACTGGGCCGCGGCGATGTTCCACTGCGGGGCACAGCGCCGGACATTGGCCGGAGGTCCCTCCGTCCGGTGTCCGGCGCTGCCCAACTCCCGTTCCGTACAAGGGCATCACGCTGCACCACAACCCAACGGACCGATCGCACGGACCCCACGCAACCCCTTCACCACTCCAGCCCCTCGCGAGACTCCGACGGCCCCAACTGGTTCAGACGGGGCTCCAGGCGCCGTACGACCTCGGCATCCGCGCCTTCTCCGTCCCGCTCGACCACATCAGCTGAACCCGTTGGAACTGCGAGGCGGACAGGGCCGCTTACGGCGCGCACGGACGGCAGTCCGCCGCCAAGGCGCAGGTCGACCTCCTCAACGACGTGTCAGCGCACCTTCGTGGCCACCCTTCGCCCGCATGAAGAGCTGGAAGCTCCTCCGCGACTGCCGCTTGAAGAGAGACGGCGTCCATCACGCCATGGTTGGCATAGCCCACCTCGACAACCTCGCGCTCGCCGGACAGACCGGCCCAAGGTTGGCATCCCCGATGCTGACGTGTCGGGTCAGTTGATCATTGCGGGACACCCCTGAGCAGGGGGCCGTTCTACCTTTACCTGTTGCCAGGTGGGGAGTTGTGGTGGCGGTGCCTTGTCAGTGGGGCCGGCGCCGCGGAATGGGTCGACTGGTTCAACAACCAGCGCCTCCACAACGCGATCGGAGACATCCCACCCCACGAGCACGAGACCAACCCCTGCGCTCGACATCAGCCCCAATGGCGGCTGGAGTCAGCGCATAGAGCCTCCACCGGCCCCGGAGCGGCTCACCCCGAACGTGTCCTGTCTCCTCACGGGTGAGCCCCCATGAGCTGGGCGACGTTCTCGGCGGGCTGCCGGCCTGTGTGCTACCGGCGCCGCCGGGTCCGGCGTCACTGACGCGGCGCTGCTCGGCTGCGCGGTGCTCACCGGAGAGGGCGCCGTCCACCACTCCGCGCGCGTCCGCGAAGCGGAGGCCCTCGCGGTGTTCGGCGTGGGGCCGGCCACGCTGCAGGCCGCCCGGATCGCCGGCGAAGGAGGAGTTCGTCCGCCGGGCGGGCGCAACCGACGATGTCCTGCGGTGCCCTCCTGTGGTCGTCTCCGGCTCCGGCCCGGTGTCCCATGACGCCGGCCCACAGTGCTGTCCTGGCCGGAACCACCGGTACCGCATAGGCGAAAGAACTGCTGCACAACCCGTTGACGTACATACCGTCCGGTCAGTACGTTCCCCGCAGTCGCGATGCCGCCCCCCTGCTCCGCCCATATCCCCCCTGCCCTCCCCCCACCCATCGGAGTGTGCACTCATGGACACGGCGCCTGCCGTAGCACCCGCTCACCCCCCTCCCCACCACGGCCGCGGCCGACGACGCAAGGAGACGGCGCAAGGTGGCCACGGCCGCCGCCCTCACCTCGACCGTCGAGCGGTCCGCCCCGGTCCGTACGGTGATCGCCTCGGCACCCGACCCGGCGAGCCGACTGGCCGCCGTCGTACCGACGCGCCTGTGTCGTTGTGGACGCCGGCACCGCTGGCCACCGCAGTGCGGCGACGCCTTCTGCCACCACGGAACGATCGACGGCCACTCCCCGTACCGGCCGCCCTGCGCGCCATGGAAATCCTTGTCGCATTCGACCTGAAGAAGGTCCGCGACAACCACGCCCGCATCGCCGAGCTCTACCGGCGCGCAGACCCCGACCTGGCGATCAGCTGTGCCTACGAGCCGGCACCGTACGAAAAGATGTCGCAGGCGTGTAACTGACGCCATGGTGGGCGCCGTACGCAGCGCGCCCACTCATGCTCGACGGCCGTGTCGACCAGGTGCGTATGTCAATTCCGGGTGCACGTCGCCCGCAAGACGCCGACTGGCCCGGTGCGACCTCGATGCGGGTGCGCGCTGGATGTCGTCAGTGAGGCCAGACTTCTGGGTCGCCTCCGTGACCCGGTGTTCCTCGATGCCCACGGGCGCGGCGTGCTCCCTCGAGTCGTGGGAGACCGAAATCGGGCTCTTGCCGGCCCCCAAGCAATTCAGTCCAACAGGGCAGTTGGACTAGCCAAGGAGAAAGATGTCTACTCCCAGCAGTCTCGGTGCCGGGTTCGCCGCGTCGTGCGCCGTGATCCTGAGTGCGGCCGCACCGGTCAACGCGGCATCCGCCGTTGAGCCGGGCCCCTCCATCGGAGGAAAAGTTTATCAGGCGGGTTGGTGGTGGAAGAGCAACGACGAGAACGAGGTCGATAAATCAGGCCTCATCGCTCGGCCTGAGCCGACGCCGCCGAATGTGCCTGCCGGTGCGATGACCGTGGCGGCGGCCAATGGTGCGGAGGAGATGGTCGCGGCCGTCGAGTTCGCCCTGGAGTACGGCCCTGGCGCGGATGTGACCTCGTTCGATGTGATGCTGAGGGAATCGTCCGCCCCCGAGTCGAACGTGAACTCCGACGGCGAGGGCGTCAAGGTCGTGGCGTGCCCTGTCACGGATGCGTTCTGGACCAAGGCCGAGGGTGGAAAGTGGTCGTCGCGGCCGGCTTACGACTGTGAAAGCGCCGCTGCTGCCGGTAAACGCGGCAAGGACGGGATCTGGCACTTCGACCTCACGTCGATCGCGCGGCTCTGGCTGGCGCAGGACAGTCAGCTACCCACCTCGATCGCCCTCGTGGAGCAGGTCGAGGCGCCGATGAGTTTCCAGGTGACCTGGGACGGGCCGTCGGACAAGGGCATCGGCATGAAGCTGGTGGCGACCGGGGGAGCGACCCCCCAACCGCCGGCTGACATACCGGCGGACAGCGGGACGACGGGCGATTCGGGTGCGGTCGGCACAGGTGCCGGTACGGACGTCTCCGGGGAAGTACCGGCGGATGCAGGAACCATGCCGGATGAAGCCACGGCGCCGGCCGCCACGGAAGCCCGGGACGTGGCCCGCAACAGCGGGCTGCAGTTGCCGGCTGCGGCCACCCCGGTGACGCACGTGGGCTCAATGCTGGAGGACATCCCCGGCGGAGTTCTCTTCCTGATCCCGGTCGGGCTCGGGCTCGCCTATGCGGTGATGTTCGCGCTCGGCCCGAACGGTGAGCCGGTGCTGTCCGGTGCGCGTCACGGTGTGGGCCGCGCGCTCGACCAACTCCGGGTGGTCAAGACGCTTTTCAAGGAGGCGAAGTGATCCGGCGACGGTCGAGGCAGATCGGTGTCGCAGCGGTGGCGCTGGCGTTTGCGGTGGTCTCGGGCTGCGGGCAGAAGCCGGGCGTGAGCGGGCTTTACGCCGGGCCGGGTGGACCGAGTGGACAGGGCACCGCTGCAGGTGCGCTCGGAGGGGTTGGTACGGACGGTCAGCCGGTTGATCCAGGCGCCCTGGACACCGGCGCGCAGGATGTGAGTGCGGGCGCCGGCACAGACGCCGCCGGCACCGGGACCGGGACGGGGACCGGGACCGGGACGGGCACTGGCGGTACCGGTGACAAGGGCGGCAGCGGTGGCGGCACCAGCGGGCCGGTGCCGCCGGGTATCGGCGATCCCACGCCGCTGAAGCCGGGCGAGCCGATCAAGATCGGCGTGCACGCACCGGTGACGGGCGCGGCGGCGATCCCCCAGAACTCGATCGAGCGCGCGGTGGGCGTGTACGCCGACTACATCAACAAGAAGGGCGGGATCAACGGGCGGAAGCTCCAGGTCAAGCTCGAGAACGACAACTTCGACCCGTCGACCGCGGTATCGAAGTGCAAGAGCTTCATCGAACAGAAGTACTTCCTGGTCATCGGTTCCGCCGGTGCCGACCAGATAGACGCCTGCGCGCGCTACGCGAACTCCCGGCAGTGGCCCTACATCTCGGGCGGTGTGCATGAGTCCAATCCGCGTCTCGGATCGCTGAACGCGCTGCAGACCTACTTCGCGGCCTACCTCACCTACGAGCAGCAGGCGCCGCTGATCACACGTGAGATGAGGGCGGCCTTCTCCGGGCAGAAAGTCGGGCTGATCGTGGCGGAGAACGATAATCTGGACAACTACGCGAAGATACAGGGCAATTCACTGAAGCAGGCGTTCGGAACCAAACTCGTGCTGAACGAGCGCGCTCCGAAGAAGATCCAGGCCGAAGCAACCTCGATCGCGGCGAAGATTTGCAACAGCGGTGCGAAGGCGCTCGTGTGGAACGCGAGCCCTGGCGGCCTGGTGAATGTATCCAAGGCGCTGACGTGCAGCGTGAAATTCTACGGTCCCGGGAACACGAGCGGGCTCAACGTGGTTGCCACGGGTGGCTGCCCGCAGATCGACGGCGCCCGGTTCTTCTCGTCGTTCCCGCAATTGGACAGGATAGACTCGATCGACTCCGAGTTCCGGAAAGCGTATAAGGCAAAGAACGGCGGAGCTGATCCGGACGATATCGCCATCAATGCCTGGGGTCTTGAGAAGCTGGTCGGTCAGATGCTCCAGGCGGCCGGCAAGAACCTCAGCCACCGCACGTTCATGGCGACGCTCAACAGTGGCAAGACCTTCGACGCCGGGGTGTTCCCGTCGGTCAAGTTCGCACCGAACAAGAGGTTCGGTGGCAGCGCGATGTACCTGCTGGAAGCCGACTGTGGTTCGCGGCAGTACAAGACCCGGCCCGGGAGGTACAAGCCGTGAGCCAGGAGCTGGTCGTCGCCCTGGCCAATGGGTTGTTCCGGGGCAGTGTGTACGCGTTGGTAGCTCTGGGCATCGTGCTGGTGTACCGCGCGACCGGTGTGTTCAACTTCGCGCAGACGGAGTTCGGCACCACCGGCTTGTTCGCAGCCTTCGTGGCCGTGGAAATGTGGCACTGGGACTACGCGCTGGGCCTGCTGTTCGGCATATCCGTGGCCGTCGTCATGGGGCTGGTGACGGAGCGAGTGGTGATCCGTCCGTTGCGGCACAGCTCGAAGGTGACGCTGCTGGTAGGTACCGCCGGTGTCGCGACGACGGCGATCGGCATCCAGTTCTGGCTCACCAACGAGCAGCCGATCCGGGAGATGCCGCCGATCGTCGAGGGCTCGATCGCCACGGTTCTGGGAGTCGCCATCACCTACCAGAAGGTGATCACGGTGTTGGTACTGATCGTGGTGGCGCTGGCGCTGGCGGCGTTCTTCCGGTCGCCGTCCGGGCTGGCGATACAGGCCGCGCAGCAGGAGGCCACCGCCGCCGAACTGGTGGGCATCAGCGTGCGCCGGGTGTCGATGATGACATGGGGAATCGCCGCGGCCCTCGGTGGGCTCGCGGGGATCCTGTCGGGTCCCAACGACACCTTCACCGCGGCGTTCCTCACCTTCGGCGGCGGTGCGGCGCTGCTGCCCGGCCTCATGGCCGCGGTGCTCGCCGGGATGCGCAGCATGCCCGGGGCGCTGGCCGGCGGCCTTCTGGTGGGCTTCGTGGAGCAGTTGGGTGCGCTCAGCGCGCTGGCCGGCCTGCCCGGGCCGAAGGCGACGATTCTCTTCGTGTTCCTGCTGGTAGTCCTGCTGCTTCGCCCAGAGGGCCTGTTCACGCGAAAGGTGGTCGGCGCATGAGTGCGGTACAGGCATCGCCCGGCAAGGAGGCGTCCGCCGAGAGCACGCTCGTTCTGCCCAGCGTGGTGGGGAAGCCCGAGTCACGGTTCCGGCCGACCACCGCCGGGTGGTTCGCCCGCGGCTTGGCATGGGCGGCCCTGGCGTGGTTCGTGTTCGCGGTTCCCGGCAACTTCCTGTCGCCCTTCGACCTCCATGGCGAGGACATCGGACATCTGATCACCGCTGCCGTGTTCGTGATCACCGGGCTCTCGCTCAACATCCTGATCGGATACACCGGCACCATCTCGCTCGGCCACCAGGCGTTCGTGGGAATCGGGGCGTTCATGGCGGCCTACATGGAGGTCGACCTAGGTATCGACTTCTGGTTGGCGGTGCCGATCGCGGCGATCGTGGGTGGCATGCAGGCAGCGGTGCTCGGCGCGATCTCGCTGCGGCTCACCGGGTTGTACTTCGCGCTGGTCACCTTCGCCTATGGCGTGTTCACCGAGGAGAGCATCTTCGGAATCATCAGCTTCACGGGCGGTGACGCCGGTAAGGCGGTCACGCGGCCGATGGGGTTCCAGAGCCCCACGGCCTATTACTACCTGTGCCTCGGGTTCGTGGTCGTGGTGCTGTGGCTGGATTGGCGTTTGACCAGAACCAAGGGCGGACGGGCGCTGCAGGCCCTGCGGGAGAACCCGAGGGTGGCGTCCTCCTATGGGATCAACGTCAAGGCCTACACGTTGCTCGCGTTCGTCACCTCGGGAGTGTTCGCGGCCGTGGCCGGAGCGCTGTTCGCGCACGGCAAGGACCTGATCGTCCCGCAGAACTTCGGCTTCGAGCTGGCGCTGTCGTTCATCTTGATGACCGTCGTGGGCGGCTTGCGGAACCGTGCGGGAGTGGTGATCGGCTCGGCGTTCTTCGCACTCATGGAGGGCGGCTGGCTGTTCAAGACCTGGCTGTTCGACACCGTCGGCGTGGACTGGCTGATCGAGGACGGCATCGGGCTGCCGCTGAGCTTCGTGCCCCATGTCCTCGGCCCCATCCTGCTGATCCTGACGCTGACCACCCACCCCGGCGGTATCGGGCAGCAGATCGCACCGATCAAGGAATGGATGCTCGGCCGGAAGTTCGACATCCACACCGGGAAGGTGCGGGACGTGGAGGTAACCGATGTCCGTGCTTGAGGTCGACAACGTCAGCATCCACTTCGGCGGCGTGAAGGCGCTGCAGCACATTGACCTGAAGGTGGGGGAGTGGGAGATCGTCGGCATCATCGGCCCGAACGGGGCCGGCAAGACGACGCTGTTCAACTGCATCACCGGGTTCTACAGCCCCACCAGCGGTGGCGTCCGCTACCGGGGCACGAACATCACCGGCAAGCCGGTGCACGAGCGCACCAAGCTCGGGATCGGCCGCACGTTCCAGAACGTCGGCCTGGTGAAGAACACCACCGTGCTGGAGAACCTGGTGACCGCCCAGCACCTGGAGACCGATTACGACCCGTTCGCCGGCATCCTCGGTGGACCGGCCACTTTCGCCGAGGAGCGCAGGCTCGCCGACCGGGCACACCAGATCCTCGAGCTGATGAACCTCGAGGGAGTCGCGCAGGCCCGAGTGGCCGATCTGCCCTACGGCTTGCTCAAGAAGGTGGAGATCGCCGCGGTGCTGGCCACCGACCCCGACCTGCTGCTTCTGGACGAGCCGGGTTCGGGCATGGGACCGGAGGAAGCCCACCAGCTCGGCGACACGCTGCTCGAACTGCGCAAGGAGTTCGGCGTGACGATCGTGATGATCGACCACCATGTGCCGCTCGTCACCAGGGTGTCCGACTACGTCTACTGCCTCAACTTCGGCCAGGTGCTGGCGGAAGGCAAACCGGACGAGGTGCGGCGGCATCCCGAGGTCGTGCGCGCCTACCTGGGCGAGGACCCGGAGGAACCTGAGGCACCCACGGTCACCGCGGCCGACGCGCCGGCCACCGAGCGGGCGAGAGAGGAGTACGTCTGATGGCGCTGCTCGAAGTGCGCGACCTCGTGGTCGGCTACGACCAGTACCCGGTGCTGCACGGCGTCAGCTTCGACGTCGAGCAGGGCGAGTGCTGCGTGCTGCTCGGCCTCAACGGCGCGGGCAAGACCACCACGGTCACCACAGTCGCGGGGATGCTGCAGCCGCAGTCCGGCTCCATCACCTTCGACGGCAAGGAGCTGCGCAAGGGCTCGCCGTCACAGCGGGTGGCCGGCGGCATCTCGCTCAGTCCGGAGGGCCGGCGGCTGTTCCCCCGGCTGACGGTGAGTCAGAACCTCAAGCTCGGCGCGTGGTCCCGCCGCCGCGACTCCAAGACGCTCAAGCGGCAGATGGACCTCGTGCTGGACTACTTCCCGCGCCTGGCCGAGCGGGAGAACCAGATCGCCGGCACGCTGTCCGGCGGCGAGCAGCAGATGCTGGCGGTGGGGCGCGCGATGATGTCCCGTCCCAAGCTGCTACTGATCGACGAAGCCTCCCTCGGTCTGTCGCCCACCGTGGCGCGCACCGTTTGGGAGGTCACCTCGCGGATCAAGGCCGACGGCACCACGGTGCTGATGGTGGAACAGAACGCCGGCGCGCTGCCGTTCGCGGACCGCGCGCTGATCATGGAAAAGGGAACGTTGGTGTACACCGGCGTGGGAGACGAGTTGCGGACCGTCAACCTGCGCGAGGCGTACCTCGGATCAGGTGCATAGGAGTCATACATCATGCAGATCAACTTCGGTCGGCTGGGCGGGCAGCTCGGTGTGCTGCTGTGCCTGATCGGTTTCGTCCTGATGTCCCTCGGCTGGAACGGGGCGGCGAGCTACAACTCACTTCCGGCGCAGTTCCCCTACCTGATCTCGGGCGGCGTCATCGGCCTGGCGGTCGTGGTGGTGGGCGCCGCGATGCTCATCGTGCAGAACCACCGGGTGGACCGGGTGCGTTTGGAGGCGGCGATCGACCGTCTCGCCGTCGCCGCAGAGAAGCAGGGGCTCGGCGGTCCCGGCGCGCAGGGTCCGGGCTTCAGCGGCTACGTGGTGGCCGGTGCCGCGTCCTACCACCGCGTCGATTGCCAGCTGTCGGAGGCGCGGGACGAGTCCGAGCTGCTCGGCATCGAGGCGGCGATCGATCGCAACCTCGCGCCCTGCCGGGTCTGCGCGCCGCCGCGCGTTGCGATACCCGCCCGGCAGGGTTGAGGCGGGCCCTGCCACAACTGCGCAACACGATAGCCTCGTGAGGAGAGACGCTGACGTGCTTCTGACCAAGTGGCCGTGGCTGCGGATCAAGGTCACCCCCGCGGTGGCCGGGGCGGTCGCCGCGACCACCGCGGCGACCGGTGTGGCGGTGTACCAGGTCGCCCAGCCGGCCGAAGCCAGCCAGGTCATGGCCGGCGCGGTTGACGGCGGAAGACCGCTGTATCCTGAGCCGCCACCGGTGGGCGCCCTGTGGCTGGAGCCCTCGCCGGCTCCGGCGGCGATGCACGCCGACGAGCGTGATCGTACGGATCGGATGCGGCTGGTAGGGGCCGTCGCGATCCCCGCGCGGGTGCTGGCCGCCTACCGGAATGCGGTGGCCGTCCTGAACGAGCGGCGACCTGGTTGTGGGCTCAGATGGCCGCTGCTGGCGGCGATCGGCCGCGTGGAATCGGGTCACGCCCGCGGTGGCCGGGTCAATGCGGACGGCAGCACCATCACCCCCATCCTCGGCCCCCGACTGGACGGCGGCCCCGGTGTGGCGGCGATCCGCGACACGGACAACGGGGTCTATGACCATGACACCGCATGGGACCACGCCGTCGGTCCTATGCAGTTCATTCCCTCGACGTGGCAGCGTTGGGGAGCCGATGGCAACGGCGACGGCACCGCCGACCCGCACAACGTGGGCGATTCCACGCTCGCGGCGGCCCACTACCTGTGCGCCGCGGGAGGAGACGTGAGCCGGGACGGCGGCCTGCGCCGAGCCGTGCTCGCGTACAACCACTCCGAGCAGTACCTGGACCTGGTGCTCGCGTGGATGCGCGTCTACGCGGGCGAGGCGGCGGCGGTCGAGACCTCGCCGGCCACGCAACCGACGCACACTGCGCCGACGGAACCGCGCCCCAGCGACGAGCCCTCACGGCGGGACAAGGAACCACCACGACAGCCTCCACGGCAAGGCAAGGAGGAGAGCCCGTCCCCGAGCCCAGACGGACCACCTGAGCGACAGGAGCCGGACGCGCCCGCTCCGTCGGATCAGCCATCCGAACCGGAGGTACCGGATCTGCCGCTGACCACTGATCAGTAGCCGGTATGAAGCCACCCGGCGGCTCCGCCGCCGGGCCGGCCCTGGCAAGAAGAGGGTGCCCGCTCTCCCCGGCCGCGTCGACGCCGAGCCGCCTAACGGCTGCTGCGCGAGCGATGACCCGACCGGCTCGACTGGAACAGCGGGTCACCACGAGACGACCTACCTCGCCGACCCGCACGTGCAGATCGGGCTGGTCACGGCCTACGGCGGCCTGCTCACCTCACCCTGCACACCAGCCTGCTCCTCGCCAAGGAGTACGCACTCACCGGCGCCCGCATCCCGGCCGAGCGCGCCGTCGCGATGGGGCTCGCCCAACCATGTGGTGGCCGATCTGTTGGCCGACGCATGGCATGCGCGAAGAAACGATCGCGCGGCTGCTGCGGCAGGCGGCCTAAAGCACCAAACGACTCTGCGGCCGCAGGCCGTTGACGACAGGTCATGCCGACGACGCCGGTGCTGGTTCGTGAGGAGAACGAACAAGGGAAAGTGGTTTGCCCCGCAGGGCCGACCGCCTGATGTGCCGATAGCCGACCGAGTGCCTTGAGACATTGTGAGGTTGACCATGCAGGAAGCAGGAAAGCAGCAATCCGTTCATGACGACCGCCTCGGACGCCCGGTGATGTCGCTGTCCGATCTCCACGCGACACGGCCGGAGCGCCATGTCCGCATGATGCGTTGGAAGAAGTTGGCCGGAGCGCTGTCGACGATGCTGGTGGTGCAGCATCTCGTACCTTCCTCGGCAGCTGTCGCTACGGCCGCTGCTGAGAGGAGGGTCGTCACGGGCCCGGGTGCCGGCGGCGGAAGCACCCCTCTCTATCCCGCTTACCCCGATCTCCCGTCACTGTCGGATCTGCCGGGTGTGACCGACAGCCCTGCCGTGCGGAACGGGGGAGGCCGGGGGCAGGAGCGGCCTGTTGTCCAGGGGATTCCGGCGACGGTGCTGCAGGCCTATCAGCGGGCGGTGGACAACACCAGGGCATCGGAGCCGGGTTGCCACCTGCAACTGCCGTTGCTGGCGGCGATCGGGAAGGTGGAGTCCGGGCATGCGCGGGGCGGTGATGTCGACGCCCAGGGCACCACGCGGACGCCGATTCTGGGACCGCGGTTGGACGGCAGTCCCGGTGTGGCGGCGATCGCCGACACGGATCACGGGGTCTACGACGACGACACCGTCTGGGACCGCGCTGTGGGATCCATGCAGTTCATCCCGTCCACCTGGCGCAGCTGGGCCGCCGACGGCAATGCCGACAGGAGGGCCGATCCGAACAACGTCTTCGACGCTTCGCTGGCCGCAGGCCGGTACCTGTGCGCGGCCGGCGATGATGTGGCCACACCCGAGGGGCTGCGGCGGGCCGTGCTCGCGTACAACCACTCAGAGTCCTATCTCCACCTGGTACTGGCCTGGATGCGCGTATATTCCGGCGGCCCCGTCGCGGTGCCCGACACACCGGGCTCGGATTCTGACACCGCACCGGATGCGCCTCGCCACCACGCACGGCAACCGGAACACACACCGCCGCCACGCAGGGCGGACAACACTCCGGAACCGGGGCGACCCGCTGGCAACCAGCCCGCTCCGGTGCCATCCCCGGGCACGAGTACGCCGGGTGGTGAGGGGGGCGGCGCCCCCGGTGGTGCCCTGCCTTCGTCGCCCAACGCACCCACCCCGCCCCCGGCTCCCGTCCCGACCTCGCCGGCACCTCCGTCGACTGTGCCAACCATCCATACCGGCACCACCGGTTGAGTCGTTGGGAAGTTGATGAGAAGCCACCTGACGACCGCTTCCCGTTACGCCTCGTGCTCCGCCTGGGCCCCACTACGTCGGCATCTTCGACGCCTTCGGTGCAGACGCGGCGCACCGCGCGCCCGCCGAGCGCAGCCGATTCACCCACACTGACTCCGGCCGTGTCGGCGGTACGGATCAGTGGGGCTGTCACCGATGACGACGTCGTCGGAGTACCCGCGTGGGAGGCTCGGCTGCTGGTGTCCACCGCGCTGAATGTCGCCGACTGGGATTCGGCAAGGCCGGAGCGGCAGACGGCGCCGGTCGTGGTGACCTGGTCGGCGAGGCGCTACCTCGAACACTGGGCGTCATGGGACGCGGGCGACCGCGTCGGCGTCCTGCGGGACCTGCGCCCGTACACGGTGTCGATAGCAGAGGCGCCCGCCACGATCCGCGGCGGCGCCGTCGAGGACGGCTTCGTCACCGATGCCGCGCCCTGGCTGGACGCCACCGAGCTCTGGGGCCGTGCCACCGTCACCATGCTGGACGCGCTCGACGCCTGGCGCGCAGGCCGACAGGGAAAGGGCGGCCCAACTGCTCACCGCATCGCGGAACCTGCAGGAGCAGGCTCGCGCGGCGTCGATCCGCCCCGCAACACGCGGGGCAAGGCGCAGGTGAAGGTGGGCGACGGCGTGCTCGACACCTTCCTCGTCCAGGCCGAGGGCCGTATGGCCTGACCTGTCCGCCGCGCGGAGGCCGCACGGGTGGACCACCCCGGCCGGTCCACACACACCGCGGCCGCCTGAACGACGGCCCGAGCACGGGCGAACACCAGGGCAACGAAACGGAGGCGGCGCGCTGCCCGCCCCAACCGGCTGCTGTGTTCACGTATTTCTCGGGAACCGGTCACATCAGGGGCGGCCGTGGGACATCAACCCGCACGAGGGTTCTGGCGGTTCACACCGAACAGCCAAGGAGGACTCGTGGGCGTACGTCCCCTATCCCGGCGGAAGTTGCTCGGCCTCGGCGGCGCAGGGGCTGCGGCGCTGATGCTGGGCACCGGTGAGTGGAGCTCGGGCGCCGCGTTCGCCGCCCCCGCCCTGACCGGCAACCCCTTCACACTCGGCGTCGCTTCCGGCGACCCGCGGTCCGACGGCGTCGTGCTGTGGACCCGGCTGGCGCCCGACCCGTTCGCCCAGGACGGCATGGGCGGCATGCCCGACGCACCCGTCCGCGTCCACTACGAGGTCGCCGAGGACGAGCGGTTCCGCCGCGTCGTGCGCAGCGGCAGCGTCGTCGCCACGCCCGAGCTCGCCCACTCCGTACACCCCGAGATCGAGGGCCTGCGGCCCGACAGGGTCTACTACTACCGCTTCCGCGCGGGCTCCGAGATCTCACCGGTCGGCCGCACCCGGACCACCCCGTTGCCGTGGGCGAACCCCGCCGATCTGAAGTTCGCGTTCGCCTCCTGCCAGGCCTGGCAGGACGGGTACTTCACCGCCTACCGGCACATGGCCGAAGAGGACCTCGACCTGGTGGTCCACCTCGGCGACTACCTCTACGAGTACGGCGTCAAGACGAACAGGCGCGGCGTCACCACCGACCCGAAGTTCCACACCGAGACGGTCGACCTCGCCCGCTACCGGCTCCAGTACGGCCTCTACAAGTCCGAGGCCCCGCTGCAGCAGGCCCACGCCCGCTTCCCGTGGATCATGACGTTCGACGACCACGAGGTGGAGAACAACTGGGCCGACGGCATCCCGGAGAAGGACCAGGACCCCGCGGCCTTCATGCTGCGCAGGGCCGCCGCCTTCCAGGCCCTGTACGAGCACGCGCCGCTGCGCCGCCCCCAGCTCCCCGAGGGCCCGGACGTGCAGATGTACCGCAGGCTCTCCTACGGGCGCCTCGCCGACTTCACCATGCTCGACACCCGGCAGTACCGCGACGACCAGCCGTGCGGCGACGGCATCTCGGCGGACTGCGCCGACCGGTTCGCCCCCGACCGGACCCTGCTCGGCGCACCGCAGCGCGACTGGGTCCTCAGGGGCTTCAGCCGCTCCCGGGCCCGCTGGCAGGTCCTCGGCAACCAGGCCCCCATGGGCCAGACCGACCATGACCCGGGTCCCGGCACCAAGGTGTGGATGGACCCCTGGGACGGCTACGCCGCCGAGCGCAACCGGCTGCTCGCCGAGGCGGACTCCCGCGGGGTGCGCAACCTCGTCGTCATCACCGGCGACCGGCACCAGAACTACGCCTGGGACCTCAAGCGGGACTACGCGGACCCGGAATCGGCCACGGTCGGAGCTGAGTTCGTCGGCACGTCCGTCACCAGCGGCGGCGACGGCGCCGACATGACGGCCGAGGGCCAGACGTTCCTCGCAGCCAACCCGCACATGAAGTTCTTCAACGGCCAGCGCGGTTACGTGCGCGTCCGCGTCGACCGCCGGCGCTGGACGAGCGACTTCCGAGTCCTGCCGTACGTCACCAGGCCCGGAGCTCCGATCAGCACGCGCGCGAGCGTCGTGGTCGAGGACGGCGTGCCCGGCGTCCAGGTCTGAACCGGGCAGCACCTCACGCGAGGACCGCACCGGCGGACGCCGGTGCGGTCCTCGCCGTGCCCGGCTCACCTCCGTGACACAGGCCGCCGCCCACCCCGCCGCGAACGGAACGCAATCCGGCTGTGCGGGCCGGGCAGCGGTCGGACCTGTCCTGGGCGGGTCGTTGCCCGGGTCAGATCCGGCCGCGGCTGCGGCGACGCAGAAGGACGGCTCCAGCGGCCGCGGCCATGCCCGTCAGGGCGGCGCCCGCGGCGACCTCACTGGTGCCGGGTGTGTAAGAGCCACCGAGGCCGCCTTGCGCCGCCGTGCCGGCGAGGACGGTGAAGGTGGCATGGGCGGTGCGGCCGCCGCAGTGCACGCTCAGGGTGGCCCTGCCCGGGGTGGCGGTGTTGTCCACCCGCGCAGTGGCCGTCGACGTCGCGCCCCGGGGCAGCGTGACGGTGGGAAAGACGGCCGAGGTGACAGTCCCGCCGCCGGTACAGCCCGAGGCGGTGACCGTCAGCGTCGCGCCCTGATGCACCTGCCCCGGGCTCACCCGCACATTCGACGGCCCCGCTCCCGCCCCGGGAGCGCCGCTCGCCCACGCCACCGTCGGCGAGAGCGTCAGCACCCCGACGACAGCGGCTTCGGCCAGCCCGATACATCTCCGTGAAACACGCATGACACTCCTCAACGGAAGGCAGCCCTGGAGGCGGAAGGCGTGGCCGCAGCGCCCCCCGAGGGGGTGTCGTTGGCCGCCTCCCGTACACACTGTGCGCACGATCACCGGCAGCGGCACGCCCACATCACCCCTGCCGTCTCCCGAAGAAGCGCGAAAGCCCAGGTGACAGGCGGTACCGACAACGTGGGCCGGGCGGTGGCGCGTTGGTGCAATCGGCCTATCGACGGCCTCCGCGGTGCGGACCTGTTCCGCCTGGCCCGGCCGACGGGAGGCCCGCACCCCGTCGGCCCAGGACAACAGGTCGGCTCGGTCAGGCGCTCAGCGCCGCCGAGACGACCGCGCGGGCCTCCTCCTGGACGCGGGCCAGGTGGTCGGGGCCGAGGAAGGACTCCGCGTACACCTTGTACACGTCCTCCGTGCCGGAAGGGCGCGCCGCGAACCAGGCACTGGCCGTGGTCACCTTGATGCCGCCGATCGCCGCCCCGTTGCCCGGCGCCTCGGTGAGCACGCCGGTGACGGGCTCCCCGGCGAGCGTGCCGGCCGTCACCTGGCCCGGGGACAGACGGCTCAGCACCGCCTTCTCCTCCCGCGTGGCCGGCGCGTCGACCCGGGCGTAGGCCGGCTCGCCGAACCGGGCGGTGAGCTCCCCGTACTGCTCGCTCGGCGTCCGGCCCGTCACCGCCAGCATCTCGGAGGCGAGCAGGGCCATGATGATGCCGTCCTTGTCGGTGGTCCACACCGATCCGTCGCGACGCAGGAACGAGGCGCCGGCCGACTCCTCACCGCCGAAGCCGAGCGTGCCGTCCGCCAGCCCGTCCACGAACCACTTGAAGCCGACGGGCACTTCCACCAGCTCGCGGCCGAGGTCGGCGGCCACCCGGTCGATCATCCCGGACGACACGAGCGTCTTGCCGACAGCAGCGCGGGCGGGCCACCGCTCGCGATGGCGGTAGAGATAGCCGATCGCGACCGCCAAGTAGTGGTTGGGGTTCATCAGCCCGCCGTCCGGCGTGACGATGCCGTGCCGGTCGGCGTCCGCGTCGTTGCCGGTGGCGACGGCGTAGCGGTCGCGGGCCTCGATCAGCGAGGCCATCGCGTACGGCGACGAGCAGTCCATCCGGATCCTGCCGTCCCAGTCGAGCGTCATGAACCGCCACGTGGGATCGGTGTGCGGGTTCACCACCGTCAGGTCGAGCCGGTGCTCCTCCGCGATACGGCCCCAGTACGCCACCGAGGCGCCGCCGAGCGGGTCCGCGCCGATCCGCACCCCCGCGGCGCGCACCGCGTCCAGGTCGAGTACCGCGGGCAGGTCCCGCACGTACGAGCCGAGGAAGTCGTACCGGCCCGTCGTCTCCGCGGCCAGGGCCCGCGTGTACGGGATCCGCCGTACGTCCTTCAGCCCGCCGCCGATGATCTCGTTCGCCCGCTCCTGGATCCAGCCGGTGGCCTCCGACCCGGCCGGTCCGCCGTTCGGCGGGTTGTACTTGAAACCGCCGTCCGACGGCGGATTGTGCGACGGCGTGACCACCACCCCGTCCGCCCGCCCCGCGGGACGCGAGCGGTTGTGGGCGAGGACGGCGTGCGACACCGCCGGCGTGGGCGTGTAGCCGTCGGCGGAGTCGACCAGCACGGTCACCCCGTTGGCCGCGAAGACCTCGACGGCGGTCACCCGCGCGGGCTCGGACAGCGCATGGGTGTCCGCGCCCAGGAACAGCGGCCCGTCGACGCCCTGCCGCGCCCGGTACTCGCAGATCGCCTGGCTCGTGGCGGCGATGTGGTCCTCGTTGAAGGACGTCGCGAGGGAGGAACCGCGGTGCCCCGACGTGCCGAACGCGACACGCTGCGCCGGGTCCGCCGGATCGGGGTGCAGGGCGTAGTACGCGGTCACCAGCCGCGCCACGTCGATGAGGTCCTCGGGCCGCGCCTGCTGTCCCGCGCGCTCGTTCGGCATCCGTCCACTCCTCCACGTCGGTCGGGTGCGTTCAGTGTGGCGTCCCCCGGCCCTGCGGCGCGAGGCGGCCCCGCCGGCACGGCCGCGCACCCGGCCAGGAACCTCACGGCGCCCCACGGCGTTGCCATGGTGACGCGCGGGTACGCGCCGAGTACGGACCGGAACGACACAGCAGAAGCCGAGGTGCACCAGTGGCGATGTGGGATCGGATCAAGGACCAGGCCAAGGGCCTGCAGCAGCAGTCCCAGGGCGTGCGGGGCGCAGGCGGACACGGCAGGCCGGGACCGGGCTCCTCGGGCGGCTCCCGGGCCCAGCTGGTGAGCACGCTGAAATCGCAGCTCACCTCGTTGAAGACGGAGTTGAAGAGCGGCGCCTACCGGGACGCGAGCATGGCCATGTGCGCCCTCGTCGCCGCCGCCGACGGCCACGTCGACCCGGCCGAGAGGCAGCACGTCGAATCGCTGATCCTGAGCAACGACGTCCTGCAGAACTTCCCGCCGGAGCAGCTGCGCCAGCGGTTCAACAAGCACGTCGATCAGCTGGCCTTCAACTTCCCGCAGGGGAAGGGAGAGGCCCTGCAGGAGGTCGCCAAGGCGGCGAAGAAGCCGGCGGAGGCCCGCGCCGTCGTCCAGACCGGTTTCGTCGTGGCCGGCGCGGACGGATACGTGGCACCCGCCGAGGAGCAGATGCTGCGCGAGGCGTGCTCCGTCCTCGGCCTGTCACCCACCGAGTTCGGTCTGTGAGCGAGGCTCCGCCGCCGTCCCGGAGCAGGGACGGCGGCGGAGCCGCTGGGTCAGGATTCGTCCCGCAGGGACTCGCCTACGCCGCGTGCCCTGTCCTTGGTGTCGCCGACGGCCTTCTTGGCGTGGCCCTTCGCCTGGTCGGTGCGGCCCTCGGCCTCCATCCGCTCGTTGCCGGTGGCCTTGCCCACCGTTTCCTTGGCCTTGCCCTTCAGCCGGTCGCCCCTGCCCTTGTTCTTCGCCATGATGTGCTCCCGTGTGCAGGCGGCCGCAGGTCCGCGGCCGAGTGAAATCACACCTTGCGGGTACCCCGATTCTGAACGACATGCATGCGCAGCGGCAGGTCATCGCAGTGGCCGCGCCGGTACGCCGTCCCGGGAGGCGCCGGCCGAGCGCGCGGGCCACGATGGAAGAAGGCGGTGGCATTCATGAACAACAGTCCTGAAACCTATGAGCTCGTGTTCCAGGCGCCCGCCGTGGAGGACGACGTCGTCGTGGTGCGTCGTACCGAGCGGACGGGCGCGGGCGGCTACCCCGTCTACGAGGACGACACCGGCATCGTGCGCGCGGAGATCAGCGACCGGGGCGAGGTGCGGATGCTGGCCAGCGGCGGACACCAGACGTACCACTTCCCGGTGGCGGCCCGCGTCCCGTCCCCGGAACGGGCGGGTCCCCCACCGGAGGCTCCGGACGGCGGCCGGAGGGGTCAGCCGGCGGCGGCCTGAATTTGTTCGCACTACGGCGGGCCGGGCTGGTCCCGGCCCGCCGCAGTGCGCCCGGAGAGGGGACGGCGGCCTGCGGGGAGCACCCGCCGTGCCCCGGGGCCTCGCCCGGACTGCGGCCGGCTCGGAGCACGCCCGGCCTTGATCAGCCGGCCGACGCCCCCGCCGAGCGGCGGCCCATCACCGGCTCGGCCACCAGGCGTGCCGTGCGGCACAGCGTCTGGCCATGGACGTCGAAGAGGTCGTCGCGCGAGTCGAAACGGCCCAGGTCCGCGACGACATGCCCGGACAAGTCGCAGGCCGCTGCGTCCGCCGGGCAGACCGTGTGCCCGTCCCAGTCGATCGCCGTACGGGACAGTGCCTCGAACAGGGTCTCCGGGCCCGCGTTGGTGAATCCGCCGCCGGGGTGACCGCTCAACTCGTCGAGCCCGCCGAAGAGTTCGGAGACGGCAAGCCACCCGCCGTCCGCATCCTCGGCCGGCCCGATGCGGAATTCGGGCCACGCCAGCAGCACCTGGTCCGGGACGAACCGGCGCATCCGGGGAAAGCGCGGGTACCACAGCGCCCCGTCCACGACCAGGCCGCGGACGCGGGTGGCGACACCACCGGCCCGCGCGACCGACTCGAGGACCGCGAGCCGCTGGCTGCACGACCCGCGGCCGCGCCGCAGCACCTCCGACACGGGGCGTTCGTCCTGCACGGAGTAGACCGGCCGGACGGTCGCGGCGATTCTGCGGTGTGCACGGCGCAGGGCCGCCAGCCGATCGCCGGCGGACAGGTCGCGGCCCGCAGCGGAGCCGAGGCTGCCGAGCAGCTCGCCGACCCGCGGATGGCGCCAGTCCAGGATCCGCGTCGGCTCGGTGCTCCCGTCCGCGGCCCTCCCGTCGGGCGTGGCAGTACGGACCCGCTTCCGCGGCCGCAGTATCGCACTCGTCATGGTGGCCATTGTGCCCCCGCCGGTTCCGGGCCCCGCAGCCGGTCGCCGAAGAGCGGGCCGGGACGGATGCTGGAAGCAGGACCTCCGACAGGGCGGGAGAGTGCGCCATGGCAAGGACGCTGGAGTGGAAGGTCGCGATCGTCCTCGTCGAGGAGGACGGCACGACCAGGGCCCAAGCGGTGCTGGACACCGGCACCGCCACGATCACCGGTCACGGCACGGCCCACCGCAACCCGCAGGACGTGGACGTACCCGAGATCGGCGACGAGCTGGCGGCCGCCCGCGCGATGCACAGCCTCACACGGCAGCTGATGAAGGCCGCCGACCGGGACCTCGAAGCGGTCGGAGCCGGGGACGGCAGCCCGCCGGGGGCCGGATACGGCTGGCCCTACACGACTCCGTGAGCCCCTCGCGCTCACCAGGCGACGCCGGGATCATTCGTGGGCGACGACGGCCACCGGCGCCGTGCAGTGGTGCATCGCGGCGTGCGCGACATGACCGATGTGCGGCGCCAGGGGAGCGTGGCGGACATGGCGCCCGACGACCACCAGCCCCGCGTCGGCGGCCTCGTCCACCAGCACCTCGGCGGCGGAGCCCATCACGGACCGCTCCACCACCTCCACCGAGGAATGCTCCCGGCGCCACGGCAGCAGCGCGGCGCCCAGCGCCGCGGCCGCCTCGCGCGCGCCCTCGGCCCGGGCGTCGGCCGAGTGCCCGACCACGAGCGGCAGCTTCCAGCCGTGAACGGCCCGCAGCGCGCACCCGCGCCGCGCCGCCTCGCCGAAGGCGAAGGAGAGCACCGGATCGGCCGGCCGGTGGAGATCCACTCCGACCACGACGTCCTTGTCCCGGTCGTGCCCGCCGACGTTGCCCTCGGCCCGCACGACGACCACCGGCGTCCGCGTGGCCCCGATGGTCGCCAGACCGACGGAGCCCATCAGGGCCCCCATCACCGTGCCCAGTCCCCGCGAGCCGAGCACCAGCAGCTCGGCGTCGGCGGCCTCGAGGGCGAGTGCGGCGGGAGGCCGCCCCGACACCCGGCGCGTGGAGATCCGGAGCTCGGCGTGGGTGCGCCGCAGTTCCCCGGCGGCGCTCTCCAGCAGCCTGTCCGCCCAGCTGCGGTGGTCGTCGTGGGTGATCGTGGGCATGGCCACGGCCACCGGCAGCGGCCACTCCTCCACATGCACCAGGAGCAGGTCCGCGCCGCGCAGCCGCGCGTCCCGGGCCGCCCAGTGGGCCGCCGCGAGACTCTCGGGCGAGTTGTCCAGGCCGACGGTCACATGCGTCATGGTCCGTTCCTCCTTCGGATCGCTCCTGCGGCCACTTTCCAGCGTCCCGCTCGACGGCGCCCGGCGGCCTGCGCCCGCGCGCGTACGCCCGGGCCCGCTGCCGGGACGCGCGGCCGGCCGCGGGAACGCCGTTCCGCGGGCGCAGGACGGGGTACCCGCCCGCCCCGAACACATGGCTCCGTCCCCCCTTCGCCGCCCGGCGGCGGAGGACGGGGCCGCCGCACGCAGCGGTGCCGCAGGGGGAACGACAGGGAGGGACGCCATGACCGTCGACAAGGGCGCCGGGCGGCCGGACCGCGTCCAGGGCCCGGCCGGGCGGGGCGCCGCGTGGACGGCCCCCGGCACCCGTCGGTTCTGGCGCGACGCCGCGGCCGTCGTCCTCGACACCGACGGCGTCATCACCGATTCCGCACGTCTCCACGCGGCCGCCTGGAAGACCGCCTTCGACGCCTGCCTGAAGGAGCATCCGCCGGACGTCCCCCAGGACCGCCGCCCCTTCGACGTCCACGACGACTATCTGCGCCACGTGGACGGCAGGTCCCGGCTGGACGGGGCCGCCGCGTTCCTCGGCTCCCGCGGCATGCGCCTGCCGCCGGGCAGGCCCGACGACCCGCCGGGCACCGGCACCGTGGGCGCAGTCGCCGCGTACAAGGAACGGCTGTTCACCGAACGGCTGCGGCAGCAGGGCGTCGACGCCTTTCCGGGGACCGTACGGCTCCTGACCGAGCTGCGCTCCCGGGCCGTGCCGCTCGCCGCCGTGTCCGCGTCCCGCCACGCCCGCGAACTGCTCACCCGCGCCGGCGTCCTGCCCTGCTTCGACGTCCTCGTGGACGGGCAGGAGGCCGCCCGGCTGCGGCTGCCCGGCAAACCCGACCCCGCTCTCTTCCTGGAGGCGGCTCGCAGGCTCGGCGTGCCGCCCGGCCGGTGCGCGGTCGTCGAGGACGCGCTCGCCGGTGTGGAGGCGGGCCGGCGCGGCGGCTTCGCCCTGGTCGTCGGTGTCGACCGCACCGCCGGCCCCGGAACGGGGGCCGCGCTGCTGGAACACGGCGCCGATCTCGTCGTCCGTGACCTCGCCGACCTGCTCCCCGCCACCCCCGAGGACTGACCATGCCCGAGTGGATCTGGACGTACGAGGGCTACGCCCCCGGCCGAGAGCGCCTGCGGGAGGCCCTGTGCACGCTCGGCAACGGCTACTTCGCCACCCGCGGCGCCGCCCCCGAATGCGTCGCCGACGTCGTGCACTACCCCGGCACCTACGCGGCGGGCTGCTACAACCGGCTGACCTCCACCGTCGCCGGGCGCCAGGTCGTCAACGAGGACATGGTCAACCTGCCCAACTGGCTGCCGCTGCGCTTCCGCATGCACACCTCGAGCGGCGACGCACCCTGGTTCCACCCCGACAGCCCTGCCCTGCGCGAACACCGCCAGAGACTCGACCTGTACTCCGGGACGCTCGAACGCAGCCTGCGGTACGCGGCGGACGACGGACGCGTACTGGCGGTGCGCCAGCTGCGGTTCGTCCACATGGGCGACCCGCATCTGGCCGTGCTGCGCACCCAGTTCACCGCCGAGGGCTGGTCCGGGGACATCGAGGTCGAGGCCGCGCTCGACGGCTCCGTGACCAACAGCGGCGTCGCCCGCTACCGCGAGCTCAACGGCAGCCACCTCGTCCACGTCAACGCGGGGGACGGCGACCGGGAGGCGGTGTGGCTGCGCTGCCGCACCACCACCTCCGACATCCGCATCGGCATGGCGGCCCGCACCACCGCCGACGAGCCCGGGGACCCGCTGCGAGCGGACGCCGAGCGGCTGCGCACGGCCCACGAACCGCTGCGTGCCGTACAGCTGCTGCGGCTGTCCCTCGAAGACGGCCGCACCCGGACCGTCGACAAGACCGTCGCCCTGCACACCTCCCGGGACGCGGCGATCAGCGACCCCCTGCACGCCGCAGTCGACCGCGTCGACCGCGCCTCCGGATTCGACGCCCTTCTGGAGTCCCACCGCACGGCCTGGCGGCAGTTGTGGGGCAGGGGCGAACTGGACGTGCCGGGGGAGGCCGGGCGCATCCTGCGCCTGCACCTCTTCCACGTCCTGCAGACCCTCTCGCCGCACACCGCCGACCTCGACGTCGGCGTACCGGCCCGCGGGCTGCACGGCGAGGCGTACCGCGGGCACATCTTCTGGGACGAGCTGTTCGTCCTGCCCTATCTGAACCTGCACTTCCCCGAGGTGTCCCGGGCGCTGCTCATGTACCGCCACCGCCGCCTGGAGGCGGCACTGCGGCTGGCCCGCGACATCGGGCACATCGGGGCCATGTACCCGTGGCAGAGCGGGAGCGACGGCCGCGAGGAGACGCAGGAGCTGCATCTCAACCCGCGCTCGGGGCGCTGGCTGCCCGACCACTCCCGGCTCCAGCACCACGTGGGGTCGGCCATCGCGTACAACGTCTGGCAGTACTGCGAGGCGAGCGGAGACGCGGAGTTCCTGCACACCAAGGGCGCGGAGATGCTGACGCAGATCGCCCGCTTCTGGGCCCACTGCGCCACGTACGACGAGGACAGGGAGCGCTACCGCATCCGCGGGGTCGTCGGACCCGACGAGTACCACGACGGGTACCCGGGATCGAAGCTGCCGGGCCTCGACGACAACGCGTACACCAACGTCACCGCCGCCTGGGTGCTCGCCCGCGCACTCGACGTCATCCGGGAACTGCCCGCGCCCCGCCGCCGCGAACTGAGCGAGCGCACCCTGCTCGACGAGTCGGAGCTGGAGCACTGGGACGAAGTCTCGCGGCGGCTTTACGTGCCCTTCCACGACGGTGTCATCAGCCAGTTCCACGGCTACGGCGACCTCACGGAACTCGACTGGGCCGCACTGCGCGCACGCCACGGGGACATACGCCGTCTCGACCGCGTCCTGGAGGCCGAGGGCGACACCGTGAACCGCTACAAGGCGTCCAAGCAGGCCGACGTCCTCATGCTCGGCTATCTGTTCTCGCCCGCCGAACTGCGCGGTCTCTTCCGGCGCCTGGACTACGACCTCGACGCCGACACCTGGCACCGGACCGTGGACTACTACCTGGAGCGCACCAGCCACGGCTCGACGCTGAGCGGCCTGGTCCACGGCTGGGTCCTCGCCCGGGTGCGCCGGCAGGACGCATGGGAGTACTGCCGCGAGGCGCTGGAGGGCGACATCGCCGATCTGCACGGCGGCACCACCGAGGAGGGCGTGCACCTGGGCGCCATGGCCGGCACGCTCGACCTCGTGCAGCGCGGCCTGACCGGGATGGAGACCCGCAGCGGGGCGCTCTGGTTCGACCCCGTCCACTCGCCCGAACTCCCCGACTACGGCTTCTCCATCCGCTACCACGGGCACTGGGGCGTGCGCGTGCGCATGCGGCCGGGGGAACTGGAGATCGGCGTACCGGACTCGGACGAGTCCCCGATCGACGTACGCCTCACCGACCGCACGGTGTCGGTGGAGCCGGGCACGTCCTGCGTGCTGCCGTTCCCGGTCGACTAGATCCTCTCTTGTGGATCAGGCCGGTCTTTGGATCAGGCCGGTCTTGGATCAGGCCGGTCTTTGGATCAGGCCGGTCTTGGATCAGGCCGGTCTTGGATCAGGCCGGTCTTTGGATCAGGCCGGTCTTGGATCAGGCAGGTCAGGCAGGTTTTTTGGATCAGGCCGGCTCACGTCGCGCGTGTGTCGTCGTCCACGAAGGAGAGGCGGTCCACCACGTCCACGACGCCGTCGACGCTCTGGCACAGGCGAACGACCACGCGCACCAGGCTCTTGCGGTCCAGCGTCCCGCTGAGCGTCACCCGGCCCTCGTCGACCTGGACGGTGACGGCCGCCGGGGACACGCCCAGCGTGCCGCCGAGGACGTCCTCCACGATCTCCTCCTGGATGGCCCGGTCCCGCCGCAGGAACAGCTGGAGGAGGTCGCTGCGGCTCACCACCCCGATCAGCCGCCCCGAGCCGTCCACCACCGGCAGCCGCTTGATGTGCCGGTCCTCCATCACCCGGGCCGCCTCCACCGCGCTCCACTCCGGCCGCGCGACCACGGCGGGGCTCGTCATCAGCCCCTCGGCCGTGTCGGAGCCCGTACCGCTGGTGTGCCGGCGCAGCAGATCCGCCTCGGACACGACACCGACGGGCCGGCCGTCGTCGTCGATCACGGGCACGGCGGTGATGCCGAACTCGTCGAGCAGCCGGGCGATCTCCTTGAAGACGGTGCCGCGCTGGACGCTCACCGCCTCGGGTGTCATCAGGTCGGCGACGCAGCGGTGTCTCATCCCGCACCGGTCCTCGGCGTCATGGCTCCACCTCCACCTGCGTACAGCTCCTCGACCCCAGTATTTCCGAGCCGCCCCGGCCGGTCGCGGCGGGGCGGCGCGCCGGGCATCGTCGCCGTGCGGCCCGCCGGGCGCCTGACTACCGTGGGCGCGAGGCGCGAGCCGCACCGGGAACGCCGACCTGGGAAGGTGCCACCATGCCCGAGAAACCGCAGACGGGAGGCCGGGCCGCGGGGCCGTCGAAGGGCGACATCGGCCGCCGGGTGGCCGCCCGCCGGCAGCAGCTCGGGCTGTCCCGCGAGGACGTCGCGCTGCGGGCCGGATCCGCGCCCGGGTACATCGAGTACCTGGAGGAGCAGACCGCGACCCCGGGCATGGGTTTCCTGCTGCGGCTGGCCGACGCCCTGGAGACCACCGTCACCGCCCTGACCGGAGGCGGCGCGGACACGCCGCCCGGCTCGGGGCGCGCCGCGCGCCGGCCCGAACTGGTGGAGCTGGCCGAGGACGAGTGCTGGGCGCTGCTCGGTACGCACGGAGTGGGGCGCATCGCCGTCGCGGGCCGGGACGGGCCCGCCATCCTCCCGGTCAACTACCTGGTCACCGAAGGGGAGGTGGCCTTCCGGACCTCCCGGGAGGCACGGCCCGGTCAGGTGGCGGGCGAGGAGATCGCCTTCGAGGTGGACCACATCGACGAGGCGTTCAGCCGTGGCTGGAGTGTCCTGATCGTCGGCGCGGCACGGTCGGTCACGGACCAGGACGCCGTACAAGAGCTGGAGCGGCAGGCGTACAGCGCGCCGTGGGCGGGCGGCGAGCGGGATCTGTGGATCGTCCTCGCCCCCGACCGGGTCACCGGCCGCCGCATCCTCGTGCGCGATGCGCCGGCGCCGTGGGACTTCCGCTGACGCCGGCCGCGTGCAGTCGGCCACCTCCCGCACGGCACGGGAGGCCGCGCCGCCGGGCCGCCCGCGACGTCCTCGCGGCGGGCGCCGACACGCCCGCCGCCGGGGCGGCGAGGACGGTGGCGTGCCAGGTCCGGAAGTCCTTGCTGGTGAGGGTCGGCCCGCGAGCCGGCGCAGATGCCGGTTGACCTCGTCGCCGCTCTCGTGTGCCGGGCGCGGCCCCCCCCAGTAGGCCGACAGCCTGTCGCCCCCGCCGCCCCGCCTCAGCAGCACCCGGCCGCGCCCGAGGCCGTCCGTGCGCAGGTCCCGGAGACCCGTTTGCGGACACGGGGGAGCGTGGGCGGCGGCCGCTTCACCCCGGATGCGCCCCGGCCGGCGGGCCCTCCGCTGGGATGCCGGCCATGCGGCGGGTACCCGGCAGGGGTCGCGCGGCATGCCGCGGGGCGCGTCGTACAGGCGGGCGGCCGATGAGGGAGAAGGACATGCCCGAGCTGCCGGATGTCGAAGGGTTCCGCGAGGTGCTGCGCTCCTGCGGCACGGGCCGGCGGATCAGGAGGGTCGACGTGCGCGACCCGGGCGTGCTGCGCGGGGTGACCGTGCGGCGGCTGCGGAAGGAACTGGAGGGGCGGCGTCTGGGGGAGCCCTGGAGGCACGGCAAATGGCTCGTCGCACCCACCGACGGACCCCGGGTCGTCTGGCACTTCGGGATGACGGGTCTGCTGCTGGCCGCATCGCCCGACGACCCCGTGGCGGACCACGACCGGATCGTGCTCACGCTCGACGACGACCGCAGGCTGCACTACCGCGACCAGCGCAAGCTCCAGGGCGTCCACCTCGCCGGCAGCGACGAGGCCGTGGGACACGTCCTCGGCGACCTGGGGCCCGACGCTCTCGGCCTGCCCCGGGACACGTTCCTCGAGCGCGTCGCCGGGCGGCGGGGCGCCGTCAAGAACGTGCTGATGGACCAGTCGGTGCTCGCCGGACTCGGCAACCTCCTCAGCGACGAGATCCTCTGGCGCGCCGGGGTGGCGCCCGGCCGCCCCGCGCGTGATCTGGACGAGGACGAACTGCGCCGGATCCACGCCGCGATGGGCCGGGTCCTGCGGTCCGCGGTCCCGGCCGCGCGCGTGCCGCCCCGGCGGACCTGGCTCACCGGACGACGGGACGACCGCGACCCGGTGTGCCCGCGCTGCCGGGGGCCCCTGAGCTCCGGCCGCACCGGAGGCCGCCGCTCCGTGTGGTGCCCCGCCTGCCAGAGCTGAGCCGCCCGGAGCGGGCCGGCCGCACACGGAGCCCGCGTCACCAGGGCTTCGGCGTCGCTAGGGCTTCAGCAGGGCCTTGACCATGCCGTCGGCCTTGGCCTGGAACGTCGCGTACGCCTCGGGGCCCTTCTCCAGCGGCAACGTGTGCGTGGCGAAGCCCTCGACGCCGAGCGGATCGGCGTCCGTCAGCAGCGGAAGGATGTCGTCCATCCAGCGCCGGACATTGGCCTGCCCCATACGGAGCTGGATCTGCTTGTCGAACAGGGTGAGCATCGGCACGGGATCCGCCATGCCGCCGTAGACCCCGACCAGGGAGATCGTGCCACCGCGCCGTACCGCGTCGATGGCCGTGTAGAACGCCTCCAGCCGGTCCACGCCGACATGCTCCATGACGCGCCGGGCCACGCGTCCGGGCAGCAGACCTGTCGCCCACTGCCCCGCCTTGGCGACCGGTGCGCCGTGGGCCTCCATCCCCACGGCGTCGATGACCGCGTCCGAGCCGCGGCCGTCCGTCAGGTCGCGGACCGCGTCGGCGACCTCGTCGTGCTCGCGCAGGTCGAGGACCGTCACCCCGCGCGCCTCGGCCCGGTCGAGACGCTCGGGGACGAGGTCGATGCCGATGACGAGTCCGGCGCCCCGGTGCAGGGCCACGCGGCAGGCCATGTCGCCGATCGGTCCGAGGCCGAGCACGGTCAGCGACCCGCCGGGCGGTACGTCCGCGTACTCCACGGCCTGCCACGCCGTCGGCAGTACGTCCGAGAGGTAGACGAAACGCTCGTCCGGTGGCCCCTCGGGCACCTTGACCGGCAGTGTGTCGCCGAAGGGCACCCGCAGGTACTCGGCCTGCCCGCCGGGCACCTGCCCGTACAGCTTCGTGTAGCCGAACAGCGACGCGCCCATGCCGCGGTCCCGCACCTGGGTCGTCTCGCACTGCGAGTGGAGGCCCTGGGCGCACATGAAGCACTCACCGCACGAGACGTTGAACGGCACGACGACGCGGTCGCCGGCCGAGAGGGCCGTCACCTCGGGACCGGTCTCCTCCACGACGCCCATGGGCTCGTGGCCGAGGATGTCGCCGGGATCGAGGTACGGGCCCAGGACCTCGTAGAGGTGAAGATCCGAACCGCAGATGCCGGTGGACGTCACCCGGACGATCACATCCTTCGGCTCGGTGATGCGGGGATCGGGGACGGTCTCGATCCGGACGTCCCGCCTGCCCTGCCATGTCAGTGCGCGCATCGTTTCCTCCCGCGTTGCTCTCCGGTGGGCGGCCTGCGGCCGTCGTACGGGCGGCGCCGCGCACCCGGCCACCACGGCCGAGTACCCGAAGCGGGCGATGCCATTGCATACAGAAGAAAACGGACTATTGGTACTCAATGGAGCGTCGGACTTTCCGGTATGAGGCGTTTCTCTTTCATTGCCCGTATGTCCGTTTATGTATGAAGTGTGCGGCTGGGTTTCCTTGTTGCCGGTTTCGTGACGTCGGTCACGTGACGGAATGCCCTGGATGGCGGGCAGGCGTCGCAGCCGCCTTGCGTGGAGGGAAAGTTGAGTTCCCGACAGGAAATGAGGAAGGTCATTTCCGTCTCTTTTCTCCGGTCTTGCATTGCGGTTGTGAATTCAGGGCTTGTTCCGTCGGGCCGCTCTCGCTTACGGTCACCGCAATCCGGATGGACCGCCGAATCCTGCCGCCGTCCGGGAATCCGACCACGCACTCACGTTCGGCAGGAGCGGGGGACCCAGGTAAGCCGCCGATCCGGAAACCGGAACGGCTCGGGGTGAAGTCGCACCGACCATGCGACCGGGCATCTCCAGCCCGAACCCGACAGCTCACCTCGCAGGCGACGGAGAGGAATGCGTCATGCCTGCAAAGGGTAAGCACCGCCGTCCCAAGTCCGGCCGACTCGTCCGCGGCTTCGTCGCCGCGGGCACGGGCGGCGCCGCGCTCGCCCTGCCGTTGTTCGGCGCGACCACCGCCGGTGCCGCGCAGCCGGCCCAGGCCGCGACCGCGAAGACCGCCGTCACGGCGCCCGCCGCGGCGAAGAAGGCCCCCGTGACGTACACCGTCGTCGCGGGCGACTCCCTGTCGAAGATCGCCGAGGAGCACTCCGTCAGCGGCGGCTGGAAGAAGCTCTACAACGACAACCGCCGGAACATCGGCGCCGACCCGGCGCTGATCCGCCCCGGCCTGAAGCTGACCATCGGCGCCAAGGCCAAGCCCGCGGACCGCGCCGCCGACGCCGCCCGCGCCGACCGCTCCGAGGCCCGCACCGCCCTGGTGGCGAAGAAGGCCCCGGCCGCGAAGCCCGCCAAGGCCAAGACGTATTCCAACGATCTCGACGGCTGGATCAAGGAATCGCTCGACATCATGGCCAAGCACGGAATTCCCGGCACCTACGAGGGAATCCACCGGAACATCATGCGCGAGTCCTCCGGAAATCCGCTGGCGATCAACAACTGGGACATCAACGCGGTGAACGGAACGCCCTCCAAGGGCCTTCTCCAGGTGATCGACCCCACGTTCCGGGCCTACCACGTTCCCGGCACGCCGTTCGACAGCTACGACCCGGTCGCGAACATCACCGCCGCGTGCAACTACGCCGCCGCCAGGTACGGCTCCATCGACAACGTGAACGGTCCGTACTGACCGTAGCCCCGCAATTCGCGGCTTCGATTGCAGACGGAATCGCGCCGGGCGCCTGTTCTGACATCACGTCAGTGCGGCGCCCGGCGCGGCCATGTGCTCACCCGCGCCGACGGCGGGAAGGTTGGAGGATGCGACTGCTGCTGATCTCCGACACCCATGTGCCCCGGCGCGCCCGCCGCCTGCCCGACGAGGTGATGGCCCGTGTCGAGGAGGCCGACGTGGTGATCCACGCCGGCGACTGGGTCGACACCGCGACCCTCGACCTCCTTGAGGACCGCTCCGCCCGCCTCCTCGCGGTGTACGGCAACAACGACGGCGACGCGTTGCGCGCCCGGCTCCCGGAGGTGGCCCGCGCGGAGCTCGGTGGTCTCCGGTTCGGCGTCGTCCACGAGACGGGCCCCGCCGCCGGACGCGAGCGGCGCTGCGCCGAGAGGTTCCCGGACCTCGACGTCCTGGTCTTCGGCCACAGCCACATCCCGTGGGACACCACGGCCCCCGGCGGCCTGCGGCTCCTCAACCCCGGCTCCCCGACCGACCGCAGGCGACAGCCCCACCACACGTACATGACCGCGCGGGCGGCGGACGGCGCGCTGACCGAGGTCCTGCTGCACCGCCTGTGACCGGACCCCGGGTAGTTTTGCGGTCAACCGATCTCAGGAGCCGCCCCGTGTCCGCCAGGCCCCGCCTGCTGTACGTCACCGACCTCGCCTACCCGGCCAAGGGGCGGCGGTACTGCGACGAGGACATCCACTTGTCCTCACGGCTGCGCGAGGACTTCGACCTCGCCCTCGCCCACCCGGCGGACGCGGCCGGGCTGATGGACGGCTTCGACGGTGTCGTGGTGCGCAACAGCGGGCCCGTCCTGCACTACCAGGACGCGTACGACGCCTTCCGCGAGAAGGCCATAAGGACCGGCGCCCGGGTCTACAACCCGCTGACCGCACGCGGCGACATGGCGGGCAAGCAGTACCTGCTGGACCTCACCAGGGCCGGGTACCCGGTCATCCCCACGGTGGACCGGCTCGACGACCTCGGCCTGTTGCCCGCCTCCGACGTGTACGCGGTCAAGCCCAGGGCCGGCGCCGACTCCATCGGCCTCCACTTCGCGGACGCCGAGCAGCTCCCCGGCCTCATACGCGGCGACGTGCTGATACAGCCGCGCGTCGACTTCGTCTACGAGGTCTCCTTCTACTTCGTCGACGACACCTTCCAGTACGCCCTGCACGCCCCCGACCCCGCCCGCCGCTGGGACCTGGAGCCGTACGAACCCACCGCGGCCGACCTCGACTTCGCCCGGCGCCTCATCGCCTGGAACACCGTCGACCACGGCATCCAGCGCGTCGACGCCTGCCGCACCCGCGACGTCGGACTGCTGCTCGTCGAGCTCGAGGACCTCAATCCGTACCTGTCCCTGGACCTTGTCGACGAGGCGACCCGTGAGGCGTTCGTCGCCGCGCTGAAGACCTCACTGCACCGCTTCCTCGCCGCACCGGCGGCTCCGGCCGCGTAGCGGGCGGCCCGGGGCCGGGCGCGACCGCCGGTGTGCCTCAGGCGGGCCGCGTGTCGGGTACGTCCGCGGCCCCTGCGTCGTACACGTCGAGGCGGCCGCACATGCCGAACCGACCGCGTGCCGCGGGCCGTTCCGCCCGTACGACGGCGTCCGCGAGGTAGCGGGCGTCGCCCCGTTCCAGGCGCGCCAACTGGGTGCCGGTGGCGGCCGATGCGGCCGCGGCGCCCGTCAGCCACCGCTCGCGCCAGCGGTCCGCGAGCGGGCGCACCAGGGCGGCCGCCGCCCGGTGGAACGCGGCCAGCGGCTCCGCATCCCCGGCCGCAGCCGCCGCGCGCAGCGCGGTGAAGCCCTCGATCGCCAGGTCGCGGCGGCGCCGGGCGGCCGTGGCGAGCTCCTCCTCGGAGGCGGTCGCCGGCAGGGCGACGGTCGCCCGGTAGCGGGCCGCGTCGGCCAGGTACGGAGGCGGCAGGGTGAGCACCGCGTCACCGGCCTCCGGCAGACCGCAGTTCTGCATCAGGACGACGATCGTCAGATCGCCCTCGTTGACCAGCCGGTGGATCGTGCCGGGCGTGAACCAGACCAGGGCGCCGGGAGAGAGCGGCGTCTCCTCGAACCCGGAGGCGGTCAGCGTCTGCACCGCGCCGCGCCCTCCGGTCACGGCGTACCCCTCCGAACAGGTCAGGTGTAGGTGGGGCGTTCCGCCGGGAAGCCCGTCCGCCGCCGGCCAGTCGTACACGCGCAGGCGGGACACGCCGATCCCGCCGGGCAGGCCGTCGTACACGGCGGCTGCACCGGGAGGGTTCATCTCGGGCCTCCTCGGGGGAGTACGGGCACGCGGGCGGCATTGGAGCAAGCGCTTTCTGCGGCACGTTAGGGAGGTTGTCCGGTCCGGTCAAGACGGCCACCACCTGCGCCCCTGTCCCGTCATCGCCCCAACATGCCGGGCAACCAGGCGAGTTGGGCGGCCTCCTGGTGCGGACCGCCGCCCTCGTGGTCGTTGAAGTCGTAGACCTCGATCCGCTTCTCCTCGTGGGCATAGGCGTTGAAGGCGGCGAACACCGTCGACGGCGGGCACGTCTGGTCCTCCAGCGCCGCCGAGAAGAGCGCCGGAGCACGCCCTCGCGCCGCGAAGTGGACCCCGTCGAAGTACGCGAGGGTGCGCGCCGCCTGCTCGCTTCGGCCGCGATGGGTCCGCAGGTAGTTGCCGACCTCCCGGTAGGGGTCGCGGTCGGTGAGCGTCGTTGCGCGCGGGAAGTCGCACAGGAACGGCACGTCCGGGGCGACGGCCGCGAGGTCCGGCATCAGGCCGCCCACCGCGAGCGCGATGCCGCCGCCCTGGCTCACGCCGACGGCCGCCGTCCTGGAGGCGTCCGTCAGCGGATGCGAGCGCGCCGCCTCGACCGCGCGTACGGCGTCGGTGAACACCCGCCGGTAGTAGAACTCGTGCGGGTCCTCGATGCCCTTTGTGAGGTAGCCGGGGAAGGCGGGCCCGCTGCCCACCGGGTCCGGTGTGCTGCCGTTCGTCCAGCCGCTGCCCTGTCCGCGGGTGTCCATGACGAAGTGCGCGAGACCTGCCGACGCCCACAGCAGATGGGTGTGCGGCAGTCCGCGTCCGCCGCCGTAGCCGAGGAACTCCACGACCAGCGGCACCGGTTCGGCGGTCCCGGCGGGCAGCACCAGCCAGCCCTTCACCGGGTGGCCCCCGAATCCGGCGAAGGTCACGTCGTGGACCTCCACCGACGTCAGACCGGTCGCGACGGGCTCGAAGCGCGCGTTGAGGGCGTGGGCGCGGGCCTCCTCCAGCGTCTTCGTCCAGAACGCGTCGAAGTCCGCCGGTTCGGCGGAGGCGCTGCGGTACCTGCGCAGCTGGTCGAGCGGGAGATCGAACAGGGCCATGGGGACCACCTTCGCTACGGGAGCAGGGAGCAGATCAACATGCCCTGCCACCGCCTGGCAAGGGCATGGCTCACGAGCGGCGCGCCGCTCCCATGGTGGACGGGCTCCTGCCGTCAGGGCCCTTGCCGACCGGCGGCCACCCCTGCTATCTCTCTCGGTTAGGAAAGTTTCCTTCCAATCGGCATGCATGACGCACCGGTTCTGTCCCGGCCCTTCCGCCCAGCCAACGGAGACCCCCCATGAGACCGGCACGGCTCTGGAAACACCCGCTCACCGCCCTCGGCGTGATCGGCACCGCACTGACGCTCGCCCTGACCGCCGCGCCCACGGCGCCCGCAGCCCCCGTCCCCGAGCCCCTCGCCGCCGCGGCGGCCGTCACCCACGAGGCCGAGAACGCGACCGTCTCGCGCGGGCTCGTGGAGTCCGACCACACCGGCTACACCGGCACCGGCTTCGTCAACTACGACAATGTCAGCGGCAGTTACGTCCAGTGGACGGTCAACGCCGCACAGGCCGGCCGAGCGACGCTGACCCTGCGCTACGCCAACGGCACCACCGCGAACCGGCCGATGGACATCTCCGTCAACGGCACCCTCGCCGCCGACGAGCGCGCCTTCAACGGGACCGGCTCGTGGACCTCCTGGTCGACGGTCACCCTCGCGGCCGACCTCAGGGCCGGCGCCAACACCATCAGGGCGACCGCCACCACCGCCAACGGCGGACCCAACGTCGACCACCTCGCCGTCGACACCGCACCCGCCTCCGCCGGCACACCCGTCGCCGTCAACGGACAGCTGAAGGTGTGCGGCACCAAGCTGTGCAACCAGTACGGAAAGCCCGTCCAGCTGCGCGGCATGAGCACCCACGGCCTGCAGTGGTACAGCCAGTGCGTCACCACCGGATCCCTGGGCGCCCTGGCCACCGACTGGAACGCCGACGTCCTGCGCATCTCCCTGTACATCCAGGAAGGCGGCTACGAGACCGACCCCCGCGGCTTCACCGACAAGGTCCACTCGATCATCGAGCAGGCCACCGCACGCGGCATGTACGCGATCGTCGACTGGCACATGCTCAGCCCGGGCGACCCGAACCACAACCTCGCCCGCGCCAAGACGTTCTTCACCGAGATCGCCCAGCGCCACCGCAGCAAGAACAACCTGCTGTTCGAAATCGCCAACGAGCCCAGCGGCGTGAGCTGGTCCACGATCAAGAACTACGCCGAGCAGCTCGTCCCCGTCATCCGGCAGAACGACCCGGACACACCGATCCTCGTCGGCACCCGCGCCTGGTCCTCGCTCGGCGTCTCGGAGGGCTCGAACGAGAGCGAGGTCGTGAACAACCCGGTCGACGCGGCCAACATCATGTACACGTTCCACTTCTACGCGGCCTCGCACCGGGACGAGTACCTGAACACCCTGTCCCGCGCGGCCGACAAACTGCCCGTGTTCGTCACCGAGTTCGGCACCCAGGACTACGCGGGCGAAGGGGCGAACGACTTCGCCATGTCCCAGCGCTACCTCGATCTGATGGCGAGCAAGAAGATCAGCTGGGTGAACTGGAACTACTCGGACGACCACCGCTCCGGAGCCGTGTTCAAGACCGGGACCTGCGCCGACAACGGTCCCTGGACCGGCACCACGTCGCTGAAGCCCGCCGGAGTCTGGGTCCGCGACCGCATCAGGACACCAGACGACTTCCCCACCGGCTGACCGGCCCGTCGCGCGTCCCCGCCCGCCCCTGTGATCCACTGGGCGGGCGGGGGCGCACAGCGAACACAGGTCACACATCAGGAGCAGCATTGGCCAGCTACCGGCAGCCGGGAGTCGTCCTCACCGACCACCGCTTCACGTCCCGCTCGACCACGGCGAGCCCGACGGCGAGCGGATCGAGCTCTACGGCCGCGAGGTCACCGGCGCCGGCCGCACGGGCGACGACCTGCCCTGGCTGCTGTACCTGGAGGGTGGTCCCGGCAACGCCGCCCGCCGCTTCACCGGGGCGCAGGCCTGGCTCGCCCGCGCCGTGGAGGAGTACCGCGTACTCCTCCTCGACCAGCGCGGCACCGGCCGCTCCACGCCCCTGAACCGCCAGACGCTCCCGCTGCGCGGCGGACCTCGGCAACAGGCCGCGCACCTCGCCCACTTCCGCGCCGACTCCATCGTCCGCGACTGCGAGACCATCCGGCGGCGGCTCACCGGCGGGGCGCCCTGGACCGTGCTCGGCCAGAGCTTCGGCGGCTTCTGCACCACCCACTACCTGTCCACGGCCCCCGAAGGGCTCCACACCGCTCTGATCACCGGCGGTCTGCCCGCCCTGGACGCGCACGCCGACGACGTCTACCGCGCCGCCTATCCGCGCATCCGCCGCAAGGTGGAGGCCCATTACGCCCGTTACCCGCAGGACGTCGAGCGCGCCCGCCGCATCGCCGCCCACCTCGCGGACCGTCCCGCCGTGCTGCCCGGCGGTTACACCCTCACGCCCGAAGCCTTCCAGTCGCTCGGCATCCTCCTCGGCGGCCAGGACGGCAGCCACCAGCTGCACTACCTGCTCGAGAACGGCTTCGTGCGCACGGCGTCGGGCCAGGAACTCTCCGACGCCTTCCAGGAAGCCGTCCGCCCCGTCCTGTCGTTCGCCGCCAACCCCCTGTACGCCGTGCTGCACGAGGCGATCTACGCCCAGGGCGGCCGGCCCACCGGCTGGTCCGCCGAGCGCGTACGCGCCGAGTTCCCGGAGTTCGACGCGCCGACGACGCTCGCCGGCGAGAGTCCGCTGATGTTCACCGGGGAGAGCATCCACCCCTGGCACTTCGAGGCGGACCCCGCGCTGCGCCCGCTGCGCGAGGCCGCCGAACTGCTCGCCGCCCGCGCCGACTGGCCCGCGCTCTACGACCCGGCACGCCTCGCCGTCAACGAGGTGCCGGTCGCCGCGGCCGTCTACCACGACGACATGTACGTCGACACCGCCGACTCCCTGCGCACGGCCCGCGCCGTCCGCGGTCTGCGCACCTGGGTCACCGACGAGTACGAGCACGACGGCGTGCGGGCGAGTGGCACCAGCGTCCTCGACCGCCTGCTCGCCCTCGCCCGTGACGAGGTCTGACGAACGATCCGTTCCGTCGGGGAGGCGGGGCCGTATCCTGCGGCCATGACGGATCAAGTGACCGAACAGCTCCAGGAGATGCCCGGCGACTGGCAGCGCGCCCTGGCCGTCGTCGCCCACCCCGACGACCTCGAATACGGCTGCGCCGCCGCCGTCGCCGGGTGGACCGACGGGGGACGCGAGGTCGTCTACGTCCTCGCCACCCGTGGCGAGGCGGGCATCGACTCCATCGCCCCGGCCGAGTGCGCACCGCTGCGCGAGCAGGAGCAGCGCGCCAGCGCCGCGGTCGTGGGCGTCCCCACCGTGGAGTTCCTCGACCACAAGGACGGCGTCATCGAGTACGGGACGGGGCTGCGGCGCGACATCGCGGCCGCCATCCGCCGCCACCGCCCCGAGCTGGTCATCACGCTCAACCACCGTGACACCTGGGGCGGCACGGTCTGGAACACCCCCGACCACCGCGCCGTGGGACGGGCGACCCTGGACGCCGCCGGCGACGCGGGCAACCGCTGGATCTTCCCCGAGCTCATCTCCGAGCAGGGGCTCGAACCCTGGGACGGCGTGCGGTGGGTGGCCGTGGCGGGCTCGAACAAGCCGAGCCACGCGGTCGACGCGGGGCCCGGTCTGGAGCGGTCCGTGCGCTCGCTTCTGGAGCACCGCATGTACATCGAGGGCCTGACGGACAAGGACCCGGAGGAGTACTGCCGCACCTTCCTCACCGGTATGGCCGAGGCGGCGGCGCCGCGCTTCGGGGGCCGGCCCGCCGTCACGTTCGAGGTGTTCCCGCGCTGACGCGCCGGCACCCCGGCCCCGGACCGCGTCGCGGTCCGGGGCTTCATTTTCTCGTCCCGAGGCGCTGCCCGCACGGCGGCCGCGTCCCTGTACACGCTGTGAACGAGCCTTACGGACACGGGACAGCGCGGGCTGCGGATTGACACGGCTTGCGGCCGGGCACATCACTGGCAGTGATGTGATGCGCGACTTCCTTGTGCGACCCGAGCGGCCCATGGAGGAAATGTGACGCTTCGCCTGCGAATAGCCGCCCTGGTCGCGGCACTCACGCTCGCATGTACCCCCGCCGTCGGCGAGGCCGCCGACGGGCACGGGCCGGACGGCAGGTCCCCGGCCGTCACCCCCACCCCACGCGAGGTCCAGTCCTTGGACGACCGGGTCACCATCACCTCGACCGTCACTCTGGTCGCCGACGAGGACGCCGACCCGCAGGCGCTCGACGTCACCGAGAAGGCGCTGCGCGAGGCGGGCGCCGACCGGGTCGTGCGCGGGGAGCGTGCCGTCGACGACCTGCTGACCGTCCACGTCGGCTCCGCCGGGGCCCTGGACGCCCTGGCCGCGCTCGAGGCCGAAGGCCCGGAGCGACTGCCCGCCGACGGCTACGTCCTCGGTATCGGCGGGGACCGGATCGTCCTCGCCGGCAAGGACGCCACGGGCACCTACTACGCCGCCCAGACCCTGCGCCAGGTCCTGCCGCACCGCGACCGCCCCGGCGCCCAGGTGCCCGGCCTGATCGTCCGCGACTGGCCCGCCACCCCCCTGCGCGGCGTCATCGAGGGCTTCTACGGCACCCCGTGGTCGCACGAGGCCCGGCTGGACCAGCTCGACTTCTACGGCGAGCACAAGATGAACATCTACGTGTACTCGCCCAAGGACGACCCCTATCTGCGCGACAAGTGGCGCGAGCCCTACCCCGCTTCGGCGCTGGCGCGCATCGAGGAGCTGGTCGACCGGGCCGAGCAGCGGCACGTGGACTTCACCTACGCTCTGTCCCCGGGCCTGTCCGTCTGCTACAGCTCCGAGGCCGACACCCGCGCCCTCATCGACAAGTTCCGGACGATCTGGGACATCGGCGTGCGCACCTTCGCCGTCCCGCTGGACGACATCAGCTACACGAAGTGGAACTGCCCCGGGGACCAGGCCAGATGGGGCACCGGCGGCGGTGCGGCGGGTGCGGCGCAGGCCCACCTGCTCAACCGGGTGAACCGCGAGTTCATCGCCGCCCACCCCGGTGCCGAGCCCCTGCAGATGGTGCCGACCGAGTACTACAACGTGACGGCGACCGCCTACAAGAAGGCGCTGGCCGAGCAGCTCGACGCCGACGTCGTCGTCGAGTGGACCGGCATCGGTGTCATCGCGCCGACCATGACGGTCGCCCAGGCGCGCGCCGCCCGCTCGGTCTTCGCCCACCCGATCCTGACCTGGGACAACTACCCCGTCAACGACTACGTCACCAACCGCCTGCTGCTCGGCCCCTTCAGCGGCCGGGAGAAGGGCCTGCCCGCCGAACTGGCCGGCATCACCGCGAATCCGATGATCCAGCCGTACGCGTCGAAGATCGCGCTGTTCACGGTCGCCGACTACACCTGGAACGACAGCGCCTACGACCCGCGCACCTCATGGCTGGCCGCGCTGCGGTGGTACGCGGGCGGCGACGGCCGCACCGAACGGGCCCTGCGGGCCTTCGCGGACGTCAACTACAGCTCGCGGCTCAACGTACAGCAGGCACCCGAACTGGCAGCCGCCTTCGAGGGGTTCTGGCGGGACGGCGACGCGGACCGGCTCCACGCGACCCTGGGCGGGCTGCGTACGGCGCCGTCGGTGCTGCGCGACCGCCTTCCCGAGCCGGGCTTCGTCGACGACGCCGGCCCCTGGCTGGACGCGACGGAGGCGTGGGCGGTGGCGGCAGGCACCGCGCTGCGGCTCGTGGAAGCCGCCCGCGACGGCGACGCCGCCGAGGCGTGGGAGCTGCGCGGGCGCCTTCCCGGACTGCTCGCCACCGCCAGGTCGTTCGTCTACACGGGACTCGGCGGCACGAAGGTGCCCGTCGTCGTCGGCGAAGGCGTGCTGGACAGGTTCGTCGAGGACGCTCGGGCCGAGCACGACCGCATCCTCGGTGTGCCCGGCGGCATCAGGGCCACCAGCAGCATCGGCACCTACCGCGACAACGTGACCGCGCGGATGATCGACGAGGACGACACCACGTTCTACTGGAGCAGCAGGGCGCCCGCTGCGGGCGACCACGTCGGCGTCGACCTGCGCCGGGAGCGGCCGATCGGCACCGTCACGCTGGCCATGGGCAAGCCGACCAGCCCGAACGACTACCTGCGCCGGGGCGTGCTGGAGTATTCGTCCGACGGCACGAACTGGCAGCAGCTGACGGCCTTCTCCGGAACGCCCGACGTCACGGCCACCGCCCCCGAGGGCGCCACCGCCCGCTACGTACGGGCCAGGGCGACGGCGGGCCAGACGAACTGGCTCGTCGTCAGGGAGTTCTCGGTCGCCACGGACAGCGCCTCCGTGAGCGGAGGCCCGCCCCCGGCGGCCGGCTCCGCACTGCGCGCCGCGGCCGACGGAGATCCGGACACCGCCTACCGTGCCGGACGAGCCCCCGAGCCGGACGAGGCGCTGACCGTGGACCTCGGCGTCGCGCGGGCCGTGCGGACGGTGAAGGTGCTCCAGCCCGGCGACACCGTGGCGCGCGCACTCGTCGAGCTGCGGGCACCGGACGGAACGTGGCGGCGGGTCGGCGAGATCCGGCGGCCGTACTCGCAGCTGAACACGGGCAACCGCACGGCCGACGCGGTTCGCCTGGTGTGGCAGAGCGGTACGCCGCAGATCGCCGAGGTCATCGTCCGCTAGGACCCTGGGGCCGCGCGAGATTGACAAATGGCCTTGCTGTTTCTGCAATGGAACGCATGGACGACGACCCACGGCTGGACGCCGTACTGAACGAGGTGGGGCCGAGGCTCCGCAGGATCCGGCGCGAGCGAGGAGCCACGCTCGGAGCCCTGTCGGAGGCGACCGGCATCTCAGTGAGCACCCTGTCCCGGCTGGAGTCGGGCGGACGCAGGCCCAGCCTGGAGCTGCTGCTGCCCATCGCCCGTGCCCACCAGGTGCCGCTCGACGAACTGGTCGGGGCCCCGCCCGTCGGTGACCCGCGGGTGCGGTCGAAGCCGATCGTGCGCGGCCACCGGACGATGTATCCGCTCACCAACCGGCCCGGCGGGCTCCAGGCGTACAAGGTGGTGCACAGGCCGGCCGAGGAGCCCCCCGAGCAGCGCACACACGAGGGGTACGAGTGGCTGTACGTGCTCGCCGGCCGCCTCCGGCTGCTGCTCGGCGACCACGACGTGGTGCTGGGTCCGGGGGAGGCGGCCGAGTTCGACACCCGGGTGCCGCACTGGTTCGGCGCGGCCGACGGTCAGCCGGTGGAGTTCCTGAGCCTCTTCGGCCCGCAGGGGGAGCGGATGCACGTCCGGGCGAGGCCGAAGCGCGGATGAGAATCCGGCGGGCGGCCGGGAAGGGGCTTCCACGACGGGCAAGCGACCGCTTAGTATGCAGCCCATACAGTAGCCCTACGGCTTGTGGGAGGCCCTGACATGCAGGCATGGCAAGTGCACCGGAGCGGCGAGCCGAGCGAGGTGATGCAGCTCGAGGAGGTGGACCGGCCCACGCCCGGCGAAGGGCAGGTCCTCCTCCGGGTCCGTGCCGCGAACATCAACTTCCCCGACGCGCTGCTGTGCCGGGGCCTGTACCAGATCAAGCCGCCGCTGCCCTTCACCCCGGGCGTGGAGATCTGTGGGGAGACCGAGGACGGCCGCCGGGTGATCGCCAACCCGGCCCTGCCGCACGGTGGTCTCGCCGAGTACGTGGTCGCGGACGAGGCCGCTCTGCTGCCCGCGCCCGACGCCCTGGACGACGCCGAGGCCGCGGCCCTGCACATCGGTTACCAGACCGGCTGGTTCGGACTCCACCGCAGGGCCGGCCTCAAGGAGGGCGAGACGCTGCTCGTCCATGCCGCGGCCGGAGGCGTCGGCAGCGCCGCCGTCCAGCTCGGCAAGGCGGCCGGAGCGAAGGTCATCGGTGTCGTCGGCGGTCCGCAGAAGGCTGCCGTCGCACGCGAACTGGGCTGCGACGTGGTCGTCGACCGCCGCACCGAGGACATCGTCGCCGCCGTCAAGGAGGCCACCGGAGGCCGCGGCGCCGACGTGATCTACGACCCCGTCGGCGGCGACGCCTACGCCAAGTCCGCCAAGTGCGTGGCCTTCGAGGGCCGCATCGTGATCGTCGGCTTCGCCAGTGGCGACATCCCGGCGCCCGCGCTCAACCACGCCCTGGTCAAGAACTACTCGATCATGGGCCTGCACTGGGGCCTCTACGCACGCAAGGACCCCGCGTCCATCGCTCACTGCCACCGGACGCTGACCGAGTACGCCGCCGAGGGCCTGATCAAGCCCCTGGTCAGTGAGCGGGTCCCCTTCAAGGGCGCCGCCGACGCCGTCCAGCGCGTCGCCGACGGCACGACCACCGGCCGCCTCGTCGTCGTGCCGGAAGGAGCCAACCGATGAAGAAGGCACCGGACGCAGCCGAACTGCGGGCGCTCACACAGGAGTTGCTCGCCGCACACCCTCCGGCCACCACCGCGCGAGGTGACTTCCTCCGGGCCCGATTCGCGGCCGGCCTGGCCTGGGTGCACTACCCCGAGGGCCTCGGCGGCCTCGGCGCGCCGCGCTCCCTGCAGGCCGTCGTCGACGCCGAGCTCGCCGCTGCCGGCGCGCCCGACAACGACCCGCGCCGCATCGGCATCGGCCTCGGCATGGCCGCGCCGACGATCCTCGCCTACGGCTCCGAGGAGGTGAAGCAGCGCTTCCTCGAGCCCCTGTGGACCGGCGAGGAGGTGTGGTGCCAGCTGTTCAGCGAACCGGGCGCGGGCTCCGACCTCGCTGCGCTCGGCACCCGCGCGGTCCGCGACGGCGACGACTGGGTGGTGACCGGGCAGAAGGTGTGGACGTCCAGCGCCCACGTCGCCCGCTGGGCCATCCTCATCGCCCGCACCGACCCCGACGTGCCCAAGCACCGGGGCATCACCTACTTCGTCTGCGACATGACCGACCCCGGCGTCGAGGTCCGCCCGCTGCGGCAGATCACCGGCGAGGCGGAGTTCAACGAGGTCTTCCTCACCGAGGTGCGCATCCCCGACGCGCACCGGCTCGGCGAGGTCGGCGACGGCTGGAGGGTCGCCCAGACCACGCTGATGAACGAGCGGGTCTCCATCGGAGGCATGCGGCTGCCCCGCGAGGGCGGGATGATCGGCACCGTCGCCCGCACCTGGCGCGAACGCCCGGACCTGCGCACCCACGACCTGCACCAGCGGCTGCTGACGCTGTGGGTCGAGGCCGAGGTCGCCCGGCTCACCGGCGAACGGCTGCGCCAGCAACTCGTCGCGGGCCAGCCCGGCCCGGAGGGCAGCGGCACGAAGCTCGCCTTCGCCCGGCTCAACCAGGAGATCAGCGGCCTGGAGGTCGAACTCCTCGGCGAGGAGGGGCTGTTGTACGAGGACTGGACCATGAGCCGCCCCGAGCTCGTCGACTTCACCGGGCGTGACGCCGGCTACCGCTACCTGCGCTCCAAGGGCAACTCCATCGAGGGCGGCACCAGCGAGGTGCTGCTGAACATCGTCGCCGAACGTGTCCTCGGCCTGCCCGCCGAACCGCGCAGCGACAAGGACATCGCCTGGAAGGACCTCGCGCGATGACGGACCTGCTGTACTCCGAGACCGAGACCGATCTGCGGGCAGCCGTCCGCTCGCTGCTCTCCGACCACGCCGACCCCGCCGCGCTCGTCGCCGGCGCCGCCGAGAGCGGGAGCCCCTACGACGCCGGTCTGTGGAAGGCCCTGGCGTCCGACGTCGGCGCCGCCGGGCTGCTCGTGCCCGAGAAGCTGGGCGGCCAGGGTGCGAGCCACCGCGAGGCGGCGGTCGTCCTGGAGGAGCTCGGCCGCAGCGTCGCCCCGGCGCCGTACCTCACCAGTTCCGTCATCGCGACGGAGGTGCTGCTCGCACTCGGTGACGCCTCCGGGGACGTGACCGCGCTGCTCGGCGACCTCACGGCGGGCCGCCGCACCGCCGTGGCCGCACTGCCGCTGTCGGCCGCCGCCGACGGACCGATGGCGGGCGACGCGGGACGCGTCACCGGCGTCGCGGACGCCGTCCGCGCCGACGTGTTCCTCGTGCTCCGGGCCGACGGCCTGTACCTGCTGGAGCGTTCCGAGGTCTCGGTGGAGCCGCAGACCGCGCTCGACCTGACCCGTCCGCTCGCCGCCGTCACCCCCAGCCCGGCCGGCACCCGCGTCGCGGACCGCGACGCGGGGGAGGCGGCCGTGCGGCGAGGGCTGCTCGCGGGGGCGGGCCTGCTCGCCTCCGAGCAACTGGGCGTCGCGGAATGGTGTCTGGAGGAGACGGTCCGGCACACGCGGGAGCGGCACCAGTTCAACCGGCCCATCGGCTCGTTCCAGGCGCTCAAGCACCGCATGGCCCAGCTGTGGCTGGAGGTCGTCTCGGCCCGGGCCGCCGCGCGCGCCGCGGCCGACGCCCTGGCCACCGGCGGCCCCGACGCGGCGGTGGCGGTGGCCGTCGCCCAGGCGTACTGCTCCCGGGTCGCCGTGCACGCGGCCGAGGAGTGCGTGCAGCTGCACGGCGGGATCGGCATGACCTGGGAACACCCCGCGCATCTCTACCTGAAGCGGGCCAAGGCCGACGAGATCGCGCTCGGCACTCCGGGCCGGCACAAGGAGGAGCTGGCCGCGCTCGTCGATCTCCAGGCCCCGTAACACCCCCTGTTCCGTCACGCCCTTTACATGCTGTTTAGTTGCGAGCACTTTGCAATAACGGCTGATCTTCAATAGAGGTGTGCGAGCATGACGGGCCGATCGATACGGGCTGCGGCCGCCACGGCGCTCGCCGCCGCGCTGACCTTCGGCGCGGCGGCCTGCTCCGAGCCGGGCGCCGACGGCGGGAGGGGCGCGCGGGCCACGGACTCGGCGGTCGTCGGCATCGCCTACGAACCCGAGACCCTCAGCCCGCTCCTCGGCTACGGCAAGGACGGCAACTCCAAGATCTTCGACGGACTGCTCGCCTTCGACGCGGACATGAGGCTCCGCCCGGCGCTCGCCGCCGCCCTGCCCGAGGTGAGCGACGACGGGCTCACGTACACCTACCGGCTCCGCAAGGGCGTCGAGTTCAGCGACGGCGAGCCGTTCGGCGCCGAGGACGTCGTCTTCACCTACCGGACCATCCTCGACAGGAGGACCAACAACCCGTCCAGGACGGAACTGGACGCCGTCGAGGACGTGAAGGCCGTCGGCGACGACACCGTCGTCTTCACGCTCAAGTACCCCTACACGCCGTTCGCCCAGCGCACTGTCCTGCCCATCGCCCCCGAGCACATCGCGGGCAGGCAGGACGTCAACACCGGCGAGTTCACCACGAAGCCCGTCGGCACCGGCCCCTACGTCCTCACCGGCTGGTCCAAGGGCGAGAAGATCAGCTTCAAGGCCAACCCCCGCTACTGGGGCGGCGCGCCCGCGGTGAAGAGGTTCACCATGGCGATCATCAAGGACGACGACGTCCGCGCCACGCGGCTGCGCGCGGGCGACCTCGACGGCGCCGTCCTGCCGCCCGACCTCGCCAAGGGCTTCCGGAACGAACCGGGCCGCAAGACGTACGAGGCCACCACCTACGACTACCGCACCGTCACGCTGCCCACCGGCAACAGGGTCGCGGGCGACACCGCCGTCCGCCGCGCCCTCGACGTCGCCGTCGACCGCGAGGCCATGGTCGACGCCATCCTCGGCGGCGCCGGCAAGCCCGCCTACGGGCCCGTGCCCACCGGCAGCGAGTGGTTCACCCGGGGCACCGAGCGCACGCACGACCTCGACGCCGCCAGGAAGATCCTCGACGACGCCGGCTGGAAGCCCGGCAAGGACGGCATCCGCGTCAAGGACGGCGTCCGGGCCGCCTTCCCGCTCTGGTACCTCACCGGCGACAAGCTGCGCCAGGACCACGCCCTCGCCTACGCCTCCGACGCCAAGAAGGCCGGCATCGACATCACCACCAAGGCCGGCACCTGGGAGGTCATCGAGCCCCGCATGGCGCACGACGCCGTCCTCGCCGGCGGCGGCGCACCCGGCGATCCCGACTTCGACCAGTACGTCCTGCTCCACTCCGCGCTCGCCGGCGACGGCTTCAACAACATGGCCCACTACGACAACCCGGCCGTGGACGAGGCTCTCGAAGCCGGCCGCCGCAGCGGCGACAAGGCCGCGCGCAAGGCCGCGTACGACACCGTCCAGCGCGAACTGGTCAAGAACCCCGCCTGCACCTTCCTCACCCACATCGACCACGTCTACGTCGTGAACGACACGTGGGACGGCCTGAGCACCCAAGTGGAGCCGCACGACCACGGCCTCGCCTCCGGCCCCTGGTGGAACGTCGAGGACTGGACGCCGAAGCAGTGAACCGCCGCCTCCCCTGGGGCGCGCTCGCACGCATGACCGCACGGCGGGCCCTGCTCGCCGTGCCCGTCCTCGTCGCCGTGACCTTCGCGGTGTTCGCCGTGGCGGCCGCCTCGCCCTTCGACCCGGTCAAGGCCTACACCGGCAGCGCGGGACTGACCGCCTCGCAGGAGAACCTCGACCAGATCCGCGCCAACCTCGGTGTCGACCAGCCGCTGGTCACCCGCTGGTGGAACTGGCTGACGGCCGCCCTCCAGGGCGACTTCGGCGACTCCGCCATCATGCGCATGCCTGTCGCCGATGTCATCGGGGAACGCATTGGCTGGTCCGTGCTGCTCGCCGCGACCGCGTCCGCGCTCGCCGTCGTGCTCGGCACCGTCCTCGGTGTGCTCGCGGCCCGCCGCCGCGGCGGCCCGCTCGACCGCTGCGTCAGCTCCGCCGCATACACCCTGGAGGCGGCCCCCGCGTTCTGGCTCGGGCTGCTCGCCATCTGGTTCTTCGCCCTCGAACTGGGCGTCCTGCCCGCCGGCGGGCTCACCGACACCGCCGGCGACACCGTCACCTTCGGCCAGGTCGCCACCCACCTCGTCCTGCCCGCCGCCGTCCTCGGCATCACCCAACTGCCGTGGTTCCTCCTCTACGTTCGCCAGGGCGTCGGGGACGCGCTGGAGGAGGACCCGGTGCGCGGCGCCCGCGCCCGCGGCCTCGCCGAACGCACCGTGCTGCTCGGCCACGCCCTGCGCTCGGGCATGCTGCCGATGCTGACCCTCATCGGCTCGCGCGTCCCCGAACTCATCACCGGCGCCCTGCTGGTGGAGACCGTCTTCAGCTGGCCCGGCATCGCCGCGGCCACCGTCCAGGCCGCCACCTCGGTCGACTTCCCGCTGCTCGCCGCGCTCACCGTGCTCGCGACCGCGGCGGTGCTGCTGGGCAACCTGCTCTCCGACCTGCTGTACGGCCTGGCCGACCCGAGGGTGGCATTCGATGGCTGACCTCGCCTGGACCTCCCGCGGCCGCACCCGCCGCTCGACCCGCACGACGCGCGTCACCGTGTCGGCCGTCGTCGTCGCCGCCGTGGCGCTCGCCGTCCTCGTCGTACCGCCGCTCGTCCAGCTCGACCAGCAGGCCGTCGACCTGTCGATGAAGCTGCGACCGCCCTCCGCGGCGCATCCCTTCGGGACCGACGACGTCGGCCGCGACCTTCTGCTGCGCTGCGTCTACGGGCTGCGCGTCTCCCTGCTCGTCGGTCTCGTCGCGGCCTTCGTCGCCACCCTGATCGGCACGGCGGTCGGCGCGGCCGCCGCGGCGTTCGGAGGCTGGACCGACCGGCTCCTGATGCGGCCTGGGGACACCTTCTCCTCCGTGCCGCACCTGCTCCTCGGCATCTTCGTGGTCGCCGTGTTCCGGCCCGGCGTGGGGCCCGTCATCGTCTCCGTCGCGCTCACGCACTGGCTGTCCACCGCCCGCATCGTGCGCTCCGAGGTGTTGTCGCTGCGCTCGCGCCCGTACATCGACGCGGCGATCAGCGGCGGAGCCACCAGGTGGCGGGTGACCGTACGGCACCTGCTGCCGGGTGTGCTGCCGCAGGCCGGGCTCGCCGCGGTCCTGATGGTGCCGCACGCCATGTGGCACGAGTCGGCCCTGTCGTTCCTCGGCCTCGGCCTGCCCACGCACCAGGCCAGCCTCGGCAACCTCGTCCAGTCCGCCCGCGGTTCGCTGATCGCCGGCGACTGGTGGCCCACCCTCTTCCCCGGATTCTTCCTCATCGTCCCCACGCTGGCGGTCGCGGGCCTGGCCGGCGCCTGGCGCGAAAGGATCAACCCGCGACGCCGATCGGAGCTGATGCTGTGACCACGCCGCCGGAACCGCCCCGGCCCGCGCCGCGCTCCTTCGCCCCTGGGCCGGCGCCCGGGGCACGGCGTGAGGCCGCGCCTGCGAGGGAGGCGGCGGCCGCCGCCGCGCCCACGGCCGGTGTCAGGCCGGCAGGCCGGGAACAGGATCCCGGCACCGACGCGTCGGCGGCCGTGCCGTGCGACCGTGGTGCGCCCGGTGCGCCCGGTGCGCCCGGTGCGCCCGGTGCGCCCGGTGCGAGCGTGGGCGTCGGGGCGGCGCACGCCGAAGACGCCGTGGGGCACCCGGCCCCGGGGCGCGCGCCCGGCGCGCGGGGCGGGGCTGTGCCTGGAGCGAAGGGGGCCGCGCCGCTCGGCGGCGATGGGCCGGCGGGCCGGGCCCAGTCGGCCGCCGGTGCGTCCCCGGTCGCCGCGCCCGCGTCCCGCGATGCCGAGGCGAGCGCGTGCGGCGCGCGGGCCGTTGCCGCGCCTGCGGCGGAGGCGCCAGGGGGCGGCAGGTGCGCCCACGTGGTTGCGCCGCTCGGTCATGGCCGGCCGACGGGGCGGGCCCAGGCGGCCGCCGGAGTGGGGCGCGGGCCCGTGCTGGCCGTGCGGGGGCTCTCCGTGCGGTTCCGCATGCGCGGCGGACGTCATGTCGCCGCCGTCACCGACGCCTCCTTCGACCTCGCCGCGGGGGAGTGCCTCGCCCTCGTCGGCGAGAGCGGCTGCGGCAAGTCCGTGCTCGCCTCCGCGCTGCTCGGCCTGCTGCCCGGCAACGCACAGACCGCCGGATCCGCCCGGATCGACGGCATCGACCTCCTCGACACCGACGAGCGCACCCTCGCACGCACCGTCCGCGGGCGGCGCATCGGTCTGATCCCGCAGAGCCCGGCCGCCCACCTCACGCCCGTACGGACCGTCGGGTCCCAACTGGCCGAGACCGTACGGCAGCTCACCGGGCTGCGCGGCGCGACGGCACGCCGGGCCGCCGCCGGGGCCGCCGAGCGCGCCGCGTTCCCCGCCGGCCACCTCGACAGGTATCCGCACGAACTGTCCGGCGGCCTCGCCCAGCGCGCCGCCACGGCGCTCGCCCTCGTCGGCGACGCGCCCCTGCTGGTCGCCGACGAACCGACCACCGGCCTCGACCGCGACCTCGTCGAGCACACAGCCGACGAACTGCGCCGCCACGCCGACCAGGGGCGCGCCCTGCTCCTGATCACCCACGACCTCGCGGCGGCGCAGCGCACCGCCGACCGTGTCGCCGTCATGTACGCCGGACGGATCGTCGAAATCGCCGACGCCGAGAGCTTCTTCGGCACACCGGGCCCCCGCCACCCGTACGCCCGCGGCCTGCTGAACGCCCTTCCGGAACGGGAGTTCGCGCCGATCCCGGGCCTGCCGCCCGAGCTCGCGGACCTGCCGCCCGGCTGCGCGTTCGCCCCGCGCTGCGCCCGCGCGTCGGACTCCTGCGCGGCCCTGCCTCTGTTCACCGACGGCGTCGCCTGCCACCACGCCGAGGAGCTCGACCATGCTTGACCTGCAGGACGTCACCGCGGGCTACGACCGCCGCCACCCCGTCGTGCGGGGCGCGTCCCTGCGCCTCGCGCCCGGCGAGGCAGTCGGCCTCCTCGGCCCCAGCGGCTGCGGCAAGTCCACCCTCGCCAGGGTCGCCGCGCTGCTGCACCGCCCTGACGCGGGCCGCGTCGTCGTCGACGGGGAGCCGGTACACGGGTGGCGGCACGCCGCTCCCCGGGACCTGCGCACGGCGATCGGCGTCGTGTTCCAGCAGCCCCGGTTGTCCGCCGACCCCCGGATGACGCTGCGGGCAGTCATCGCCGAACCGCTGCGCGCGACCGGACGGCGCGCGGAAGCGGCCGGCCGTGTCGAGGAGCTGGCGCACACCGTGGGCCTGACCGGTGAACTCCTCGGCCGCCGCCCCCACGAGGTCAGCGACGGGCAGCTGCAACGCGCCTGCCTCGCCCGCGCACTGGTGCTCCGTCCGCGCCGGCTGGTCTGCGACGAGATGACCGCGATGCTGGACGCCTCCACCACGGCGGCCCTCGTGGCCGCCGTGGAGAGCTACCGGCAGGACAGCGGCGCCGGACTCCTCGCGGTGGGGCACGACCACGTCCTGCTGAAGCGCTGGTGCGACCGCACCGTCCACTGGTCCGACATCGCCTCCTGACCACACGTCAACCGCCTCGTCGCCGCGGGCGCGGCGATGGGCACACAGATGACGAACGGCCGAACTCCTCGCTGCACCCTGCCCGTTGGCGCCTCGCCGTCGGATACTCACCGAGTCCCGTCCGACTCGCCGAGCCCGGAGGCCACCGTGCCGACCACCCGTCGCAGAGCCGTCACGACGATCGCCGCCGCCCTGGCGGGCGCCGTCGCCGTCCCCGCCCACGCGCAGACCGCCGAGCGCGGCGGCGGACCCGCCCGGCCCAGGCCGCTCCGCCGGGCCCACGCGCACAACGACTACCTGCACGAACGGCCTCTCCACGACGCCCTCTCGCACGGTTTCACCAGCGTCGAGGCCGACATCTTCCTCATCGACGGCGAGCTGCTCGTCGCCCACGAGCCCGCCGAGCTCGACCCCGCCCGCACCCTGCGCGGCCTCTACCTCGAACCGCTGCTCGCCCGCGTGCGCGCCAACCACGGCAGCGTCTACCGCGGTCACCACCGGCCGGTGCAACTGCTCGTCGACATCAAGACGGACGGCGTCGCCGCCTACCTCGAACTCGACCGCCAATTGCGCGACTACCGGCGCATGCTGAGCAGCTGCACCGACGGCCGCGTCCACCTGGGCGCGGTCACTCCGGTCGTCTCGGGCGACCGTGCCGCCCGCGCCCCCATGGAGGCGCAGCGCCACAGGTACGCCTTCTACGACGGGCGCCTCGACGACCTCGCCGCCCCGGCACCGGCCCCCGCCTCCTTCATCCCGCTGATCTCCGGCAACTGGAACCACAGCTTCAGCTGGCTCGGCGCGGGTGAATTCCCCGCGGCGGAACGGGAGAAGCTGCACTCCCTCGTCGCCACCGCCCACCGGCGCGGCCGGCGGGTCCGCTTCTGGGCCACACCCGACACGCCCGGTCCGGCGCGCGACGCCGTCTGGCGCGAACTGCTGGCCGCCGGGGTCGACCACATCAACACCGACGACCTGGCAGGACTCGAGAGGTTCCTGCGCTCGAAGGACCGCTGAGCCGAGTCACCCGTACGGCGGACACGCCAGTCGGCCGTGCGGGCCCGGCGCTGCGCCAGACTGGCCGCCGAATGCCGCAATTCCGGCGCGGCGAAGGAGGTTGGCGATGGCCATTTCGATCTCGTTGGTGCTTCTGCTCCTCGTCCTCGCAGTGATCTTTCTGCGCAACGGTGGTCTGAAGATGTCCCATGCCCTGGTCTGCGCCCTGCTCGGGTTCTTTCTCGCGGGCACGAGCATGGCGCCGACCATTCACGAGGGCATCGCGGCGACGGCCAATGTCGTCGGCAGCCTCAGGCCATGAACGACCTGATCAGGAACCGCACTCCCTCGGGGGCCTCCAGCGAGAAGCCGCTGCCCCGGCCGTCGACCACGTCGACCACGAGCCGGGTGTGGCTCCACCGCTCGTACTGACTGCGGGACATCCAGAACGGCACCGGCTCCCCGACCCCCGCCACGCGCAGTTCGGCCAGCAGCACGTCCGACGCTCCGGTCCGGAACTCCCCGGCCGGGTAGCACATGGGCGCACTGCCGTCGCAGCACCCGCCGGACTGGTGGAACATCAGCGGCCCGTGGGCCGCCCGCAGCCGCCGCAGCAGTCCGGCGGCCGCGGGCGTGAGCTCCACCGGGCGGCTCCCGTGCTCGTTCACAGGACGACCTCTCTCGACGGACTGACGACGCGGACGGTGACCAGTCAACTCCGCCATGGGTTGCGAGAAGGTTGCACGCCTGGTCGACGGCCCGAACCCGGTGGGCCTCGGCGCGTACGCGGCGCCGCCGGGGAGCCGCCGGGTGATCCGGGAACCGGACGGCGTCGTGCGGATCGGGAGGTCAGGGGCGGCCTGGGGTCAGGGGCGCGTCTGGTCGGCCCGCTCGGCGTTCTTCGCCTTGATGCGCGCCGCTTCCTTCCGGACTTCCGCCTGGGTGGCCCGCTCCTTCTGCAGCCACTCGGGGAGGTCCTTCTTCAGCGCGTCGATCTGCTCCGTGGTGAGGGGTTCGGTGACCCCGCCCCTGGCGAGGCCCGCGATCGAGATGCCGAGCTTCGCCGCGACCACCGGCCGGGGGTGCGGGCCGTCGCGCCGCAGGTCCTGCAGCCACTGGGGCGGGTCGGCCTGCAGAGCGTTCAGCTCGGCGCGTGAGACGACACCCTCCTGGAACTCGGCGGGGGTGGCCTCGAGGTACACACCCAGCTTCTTCGCCGCGGTCGCGGGCTTCATCGTCTGGGTGCTCTGGTGCGACGTCATGCGTCAAGGGTATCGAGCGTGTGTGCTGCCTCTGACCACGAAAGGTAGCCTTGCGGCGTGACAGGTTCGGATGCATCCCCTTCGTTCCGGCTCGCCTATGTCCCGGGAGTGACCCCCACGAAGTGGGTGCGGACCTGGAACGAGCGGCTGCCCGACGTCCCGCTGACCCTCGTCGGGGTGGCCGCGGCCGAGGCGTTCGAGGCGCTGCGCGGCGGCGGCGCCGACGCCGGCCTCGTACGGCTGCCGGTCGACCGGACGGACCTCAGCGCCATCCCCCTCTACACCGAGACGACGGTGGTCGTGGTCCCCAAGGACCACCTCATCGCGGCGGTCGACGAGGTGGCCAGCGAGGATCTCGCGGACGACATCGTGCTGCACCCCCTCGACGACACCCTCGACTGGGAGCGCCCTCCGGGGCGGCCCGCGATCGAGCGTCCCGCCACGACCGCAGACGCGGTCGAACTGGTGGCGGCAGGGGTGGGGCTGCTGGTCGTACCGCAGTCACTGGCCCGCCTGCACCACCGCAGGGACCTGACCTACCGGCCGGTCTCGGACGCCCCCCAGTCACGTGTCGCGCTGTCCTGGCCGCAGGACGAGACCACCGACCTGGTGGAGCAGTTCATCGGCATCGTGCGCGGGCGCACGGTCAACAGCACGCGGGGTCGCGCCCCGGCCGAGGTCCACCCCAAGGCCAAGGCCAAGGCCAAGGCGACGGACAAGGCCCAGGCGAAGGCCAGGAGCCAGGACAAGGGCGGCGCACAGCGCAAGCCCGCCGCCGGCACGTCGGCCGGCCGGAGCTCCAGGACCGGTTCCGGCGCCGCCAGGGGCGGCAAGCGCGGCAAGCCACGCCGCCGGTCGTAGCTCCGACGCCGCGGGACGCGGTGACGGGCCGGAAGCGGTGACGGCGCGAGGAGTCGAGGCGCCCGTAGCAAGGTGTCGACACCCCGCGCCGCACTCGCCCATTAAATTCGAACAGGAGTATGGTTTCGGTCATGGCCGACACCGACTTCCCCGACGATCTGCGCAACGCCCAGACCCGCCTCCACCAGGCGACATCGGAGCTGGCCGCGCTGTGCCGCGCCCTGCCGTGGAGCGTGGAACCCCAGGCCGGGTGGGAAGGCCGGACGCATCCGCACACCGGCGAGGTCACCGGCGGCCGTGACGACAGCCCCGGCTGGACGGAAGAGCAGAAGGCGGCCGTGGAAAGGCTCCGTGCGGAGTGCCTCGCACTGTCCGCCACGGTGGCCACGCACCCGTACTGGAAGACCGTCGAACGGGAGAAGGCCGTCGACTCCCGGATGCGGTTGAAGGCCGCCACCCGGCCCGAGGCGGTGCCCGTCGTGGACGTCGAGACCGTCGCGTAGAGCGATCGACCGAGACACCTTTTTGCGCCATGTCCGATCCGATACCCCAGCTGTCCCGTCTCCAGAAGCTGCGCATCGTGGAGCAGTACCAGGCGTACCAGCTGGAGCGCACCCGGGCCACGATCAGCGAGCTGGAGGCGGCGGAGGGACGCCGGCTGAAACAGGAGCGCGCGGCGCGCGAAGGCTCCTCGTGGAAGATCGAGCCGTCCCGGGCGACGGCCGACGACTTCGCGATCCTGCACCGCGGCGGCTGTCACATGTACCGGCGTCCGCACGGCCGGCTGAACCGCGAGGAGGCGATGATCGCCCTCGGGGAGGCCGACATCAGACCGTGCGAGATCTGCCGGCCGGAGACCGGGCTCGCGTCCCCGTAGCGCGCGGGGGCTCGTACGGGCGCCGTCCGCACGGCGGGACGCCGTCGCCCCGGCGCAGCCCGCTCGGCATACTGACCTCTCTTGATCACCGCGACTCACAGGAGGAACCTTGGCCGCCGCTTTCAAGACCGTCATCCGGGTTGACCCGGACCGACTCGACCAGGCCCGCGCCGTCGACCGGCTGTTCCAGGAGGCGATCGCCCCGCCGACCGTCAACTTCGACTTCGACAACATCCGGCAGGCCGCTGCCTCGCTTCCGGACAGCGCCATCGTCACGATGGTCCGCGGCTGGGGGCTCCAGGAGACCGCACCCGTCATGGTCATGGTGCTCTCCCTCAAGGAAGCCGTCCGCCAGGCGCTCCCGGGGACGTTCGCCGACGCCTCCTGCTGGGACACCGTCGAACAGGAACTCGTCCGCGCGTTCGCCGGTCTCGGCGCGCAGAAGGGCGAGCCGGGGCTCTCGTTCTACGAGGAGGGTGCGGACCGCACCAGCTACTACCGGGACCTGTTCTTCGCCCTGCAGGACGAGGGGACCGGTGAACACCTCTATGCCATCGCGTTGTGTATCGATGTGACCGTCGGCCTGGGCAGGAGCGAGGTCGACGCCCTGGAGATCTCGGACGTGGCCCCGTTCGCGATCCGGCTCGACGCCGTCGTGGTACGGCAGGAGCTGGGGCTCGCGGCGTGACCCACGTCTGACCCGGCGCCCGTCCGCGCCGCCGGCCCGCCGTCCCGGGCCGGATTCCGCCGCGCGTCCGCGGCGAGCCACGCGGCGCCCCCGTGTCCGATCCGCTCAAGACGACCCTGACGACCCCCGCATGAGGTCGCCTCGACTTCATGGCCAGTGCGGCGCACAGCGCCCCCGGGGCCGTGCGTCAGGCGTTCACCGGCCGGGCTCACGACCGGCTCGCGGAGATCAAGGCCCGCTGGGCCCGCACGACATGCTCCCGTACCACCACAACATCGTGCCGTACGGCGGGCGATAGCCTGATTCGCGTGGACGAACTCGACGGCGTGGAGATCATCGCCTTCCCGGACGCCCCGGCGTTCGAGGACTGGCTGGCACACCATCACACGCGCCAGGAGGGCGTGTGGGTCAAGGTCGCCAAGCGGAACTCCGGCATCCCGTCGGTCACGAGCGACGAACTGGTGGACGCGGGGCTGTGCTACGGCTGGATCTCCGGACAGCGGCGGTCGCTCGACGACCGGCACTACCTGCAGAAGTACGTTCCGCGGCGGCCCCACAGTCTCTGGTCCCAGGTGAACGTCGACAAGGCCGTGAGGCTGACGGCAGAGGGACGCATGCGTGAGCCCGGCCTGGCAGAGGTCCGCAGGGCGCAGGAGGACGGGCGCTGGGCCCGGGCGTACGAGTCGCAGAAGTCGGCCGCCGTACCGCCCGACCTCATGGCCGCGTTGGAATCGGACTCCGGGGCGAGGGAGGCGTTCGAGGCGCTGGACAGGACCGAGCGGTACCTGCTGATGCTGCCGCTGCTCCAGGCGGGTACGGCGCGGTCCCGGCGCCTGCGGCTGGAGAAGGTCCTGCGCACGCTGAGGGAAGGGGCGCCGGAATCACCCGGTTCTCCAGGCGGTCCCTGACGCAGGACGGCGATTGCGCAGGGGTATATCGGGTCAAGCAGGGGCAAGTCGACGCCCCCGCGGGGCCGATTGAATGATCGAAATGGCGGGGGGTTAGCATATGAGCGCCGCCTAGCTCGAAAGATAAACCTGTGACTGTCAACGACGACTCGTTCACCAACTGGAAGAACCGCGAAGAGATCGCGGAGTCGATGATCCCGATCATCGGGAAGCTGCACAGGGAGCGGGACGTCACCGTCCTGCTTCACAGCCGCTCCCTGGTGAACAAGTCGGTGGTCAGCATCCTCAAGACCCACCGGTTCGCCCGGCAGATCGCCGGTGAGGAGCTCTCGGTCACCGAGACCTTCCCCTTCCTGCAGGCGCTCGCCGCCCTCGACCTCGGCCCGTCCCAGATCGACATCGGCATGCTCGCCGCGACCTACCGCGCCGACGACCGCGGACTGTCGGTGGAGGACTTCACCGCCCAGGCCGTCGCCGGCGCCACCGGCGAGAACAAGATCGAGCGCCGTGAGGGACGCGACGTCGTCCTCTACGGCTTCGGCCGCATCGGCCGTCTCGTCGCCCGCCTGCTCATCGAGAAGGCGGGCTCCGGCAACGGCCTGCGCCTGCGTGCCATCGTCGTCCGCCAGGGCGGCGACCAGGACATCGTCAAGCGCGCCTCTCTGCTGCGCCGCGACTCGATCCACGGCCAGTTCCAGGGCACGATCACCGTCGACGAGGCGACCGACACGATCGTCGCCAACGGCAACACGATCAAGGTGATCTACGCCAATGACCCCTCCGAGGTCGACTACACGGCGTACGGCATCAAGGACGCCATCCTCATCGACAACACCGGCAAGTGGCGTGACCGCGAGGGCCTGTCGAAGCACCTGCGTCCCGGCATCGACAAGGTCGTGCTGACCGCTCCGGGCAAGGGCGACGTCCCCAACATCGTGCACGGCGTCAACCACGACACGATCAAGCCGGACGAGCAGATCCTGTCCTGCGCCTCCTGCACCACCAACGCGATCGTCCCGCCGCTGAAGGCCATGGACGACGAGTACGGCGTGCTGCGCGGTCACGTGGAGACCGTCCACTCGTTCACCAACGACCAGAACCTGCTGGACAATTACCACAAGGCCGACCGCCGCGGCCGTTCCGCGCCGCTGAACATGGTCATCACCGAGACCGGTGCCGCCTCCGCTGTCGCCAAGGCGCTGCCGGACCTCAAGGCGCCGATCACCGGCAGCTCGATCCGCGTCCCCGTGCCGGACGTCTCGATCGCCATCCTCAGCCTGCGCCTGGGCCGCGAGACCACTCGCGAGGAGGTCCTCGACTACCTCCGCGACGTCTCGCTGCACTCGCCGCTGAAGCGCCAGATCGACTTCACCACCGCGCCCGATGCCGTCTCCATGGACTTCGTCGGTTCGCGCCACGCCTCGATCGTCGACGCCGGCGCCACCAAGGTCGACGGCGACAACGCGATCCTGTACCTGTGGTACGACAACGAGTTCGGCTACTCGTGCCAGGTCATCCGCGTCGTCCAGTACGTCTCCGGGGTGGAGTACCCGACCTACCCGGCTCCGGCGGTCTGATTCCGCCGGCCTCACTCCGATCCGGTGCCCCGCCTGCCGGGGCGCCGGATCAGGGGTTGGTCCAGGCGCCGGGGGCCTCGGTCAGTGCGGACACACCGGCGGGCAGGTCGGCCGACGCGACGTCCGCCAGCGTCACGCCCTCCAGGATCTCGCGGACGTTGGACCGCAGTGCGATCCACAGGGGGAGCAGCGACCGGGCCGGGCCGGTGTAGGACAGGTCCGGGGGCCGGACCCCGCGCACCGAGACCAGCGGCCCGTCCACGACGCGGATGACATCCGCGATGCTGATGGAGTCGGCGGGCTGCGCAAGCCGGTAGCCGCCGTTGCCGCCGCGCCGGCTGAGCACGAGACCTCCCCGGCGCATGTCGTTCAGGATGCTCTCGAGGAACTTGTGCGGGATGTCCTGGGCGTCCGCGATGACCTCGGCCTTCAGCGGCCCGTCGTCCTGGGACGCGGCGAGGTGCAGCGCGGCACGTACCGCGTAGTCCGCCCTGGCTGAGATCCGCATGCGCGCATTATCCCGTACGGCGTGGGCCGGCGGCCCTCGCGGGTGGCCATCGGCCGACGGGCGGGTGCGGGTGCCCGTCGGCCGACGCGCTCAGGCCACGGCGGGGGTGTAGTGCGAGGCGTCGTCGCCCTCGACGACATGGCTGAGCGTGCCGTCGACACCGGCGGGCACGTCGCCCGCGACGGTCACCCGGTGCAGCAGGCGCGGCAGGTCGCCGTAGTCGTCCGGGGCGTAGTGCTGGGTGATGCGGTTGTCGAACAGGACGAGGTCGCCCGGCGTCCACGCCACGCGCACGATGTTCTCGGGGCGGGTGACGTACGACTGGAAGAGGCGCAGCAGGTCGCGGGAGTCGGAGGCGCCGAGCCCCACGATGCTCTGGGCGAAGCCGCCGATGAACAGCCCGCGTTCCCCGGTCTCGGGGTGCACCCGGACGACCGGGTGCACGGTGCGGTACTTCCGGGACACGAACTGCCTGCGGTGCTCGGCCGCCTTCTCGCTCTTCGGAGCCGCGTAGGCGGCGTAGTCGAAGGCATTTGTGTGCACCGCCCACAGCTTGTCCGCCAGCTCGCGCAGCGGCTCGGGCAGATCCCGGTAAGCGGCCGCCGAGTTGGCGATGAGGGTGTTGCCGCCGTAGGGCGGGACCACGATGCTGCGCAGCGTGGACGCCTTGGGGGGCGTACGGACGAACGTGACATCGGTGTGCCAGTGGTTGGCGCGGATGCCCTCGTCGCCGTCGACGGGCAGCACCTGGGGCCGGCCGGCGACGGAAGGGACGGTGGGATGCGCAGTGGTGAGCTCGCCGAACAGGGAGGCGAAGCGGAGCTGGCCCGCGTCGTCGAGGTGCTGGTCCCGGAAGACGAGCGCCTTGTGTTCCAGGAGCGCGGAGTTGATCTCGGTGACGACGGCGGGGTCGAGGTCGGCGGAGAGATCGGCGCCGAGGATCTCGGCGCCGATACGGCCGCCGATCCTGCGGATGTCGAAGCCGGTGCCGGTGGTCATGTGAGGGTGTCCTTTCGGTCGGTGGTCATCAGGAAGTGATGGGCAGTGAGATTCCCCCGGCCCCTGCAGGCCGTTCCTGAGCTGCTGTCCGTCCGGCCCCGTCGGGAAGGGGTACCGTCCGGCCGCCGCCGGCTCGTTCATGCCCGCATACGTCTGGTCCAGCACCCGGGTCATCCAGCGCCGGTCGGCCAGATGTCCGCCCAGTGCCTCCCGGCTCGCCATGGCCGCTCCCGCGCGGCGGGCTCCGGGGGGACGTACCAGACACCGGTACCGCTCGACGCGGTGGCACCGCTGGTACCGCAGTAGCCCTTGTCGGCCAGGACGACGTCCGCTCCGTCCTGGCCGCCTTGAGCGCGGCCCACGTGGCCGCGGGTCCGCCACCGACCACCAGGACGTCCGTGGTGAGTTCGAGCCGGTCACACCGGTCGCCCTTCTCCTGTGGCCGCCGCGGCCGGCCGGTTGGAGGGGCGGGCCAGGCCGTAGTGCTGGCGCAGGGTGCGGCCGGTGTACTCGGTGCGGAACAGGCCGCGCCGTTGCAGGACCGGCACGACGTGGTCGACGAAGTCCTCCAGGCCGCCGGGCAGGTGGGGCGGCATGATGTTGAAGCCGTCGGCGGCGCCCTGGGTGAACCATTCCTGGAGCTGGTCGGCTATCTGCTCGGGCGTGCCGGCGAAGACGCGGTGGCCGCGTCCGCCGCCGAGACGGGCGATGAGCTCGCGCAGGGTGAGGCCGTCACGGCGGGCGAGTTCGGCGACGAGCGTGAAGCGGCTCTTGTTGCCGTTGATGTCCCGTTCTTCCGGCAGCTCGGGCAGCGGCCCGTCCAGCGGCAGCCCGGTCAGGTCGGTGCCGAGCATCCCGGACAGCTGGGCCAGCCCGTACTCCGGGAGCTGAAGGTCGGTCAGCTCCTGTTCCAGGGCACGGGCTTCGGCCTCGGTCGACCCGATGACGGGGGCGATGCCGGGCAACACGAGCAGCTGGTCCTCGGTGCGGCCGTGACGGGCCAGCCGGGACTTGAGGTCCTTGTAGAAGGCCTGGCCGTCGGAGAGGGTCTGCTGGGCGGTGAAGACGGCCTCGGCGTACTGGGCGGCGAACTCCTTGCCGTCCTCCGAGGAGCCGGCCTGCACCAGCAGCGGGTGGCCCTGCGGGCTGCGCGGAACGTTCAGGGGACCCTGCACCCCGAAGTGCTCCCCGCGGTGGTTGATCTCCCGCACTTTGTCGGTGTCGGCGTAGACGCCCCGCTCACGGTCGAGCAGGATCGCATCGTCCTCCCAGCTGTCCCACAGCTTGGTGGCGACCTCGACGAACTCCCGCGCCCGCTCGTAGCGCAGACCGTGCTCCAGGTGCTCCTGCTGCCCGAAGTTGCGGGCCTCGTTCACGGTGCCGGAGGTGACGATGTTCCAGCCGGCCCGGCCACCGCTGATGTGGTCCAGGGAGGCGAACTTGCGGGCGGTGTGGAAGGGCTCGTTGAAGGTGGTGGACACGGTGGCGATCAGGCCGACATGCTCCGTGACCGCCGCCAGGGCGGACAGCAGGGTGAGCGGTTCGAAGCCGCCGAGCACGTTGTACCGGACCTTTCCCCACAGGGCGAGGCCGTCGGCGAGGAAGACCGAGTCGAGCAGGCCGCGCTCGGCGGTCTGCGCGAGCTGCTGGAAGTAGCGCAGGTCGGTGACGCGTTCGGGCTGGGTGCGCGGGTGACGCCAAGCGGCGTCGTGGTGACCGGCGTTCATCAGAAAGGCGTTGAGACGCAGGCGCCGGGGGCGTGACGCGGTCATGAGTACCTCGGATCGGAGAGTCGGAAGACGGCGAGTGCGGCCACGTCAGCCGCCGGTGGGAACGCGCCAGGAGCTGAGCCGCCGCTCCACGGCCACCAGGAACTGGTTGAAGACCACGCCGATGGCGGAGATCGTGACGATGCCCGCGTACATCTGCGGGATGGCGAAGTTGTACTGGGAGGCGTTGATCAGATAGCCGAGCCCCGCCTTGGCGCCGATCATCTCGGCGGCCACCAGCACGAGGATCGACACGGCACCGGCCAGCCGGATCCCGGTGAACATCACCGGGACCGCGGACGGCAGGATGACCTTCTGGAACAGACGGGGCGCGGACAGATCCATCGACTTCGCCAGCTTCAGCAGGGTCGGGTCGGCGTTGCGGACCGCGCTGATGGTGTTGAGCAGGATCGGCCACGTGCACGCGTACACGACGATGGAGACCTTCGAGGTCTCGCCGATACCCAGGAGCAGGACGAACACCGGCAGCAGGGCCAGCGCCGCGGTGTTGCGGAAGACCTCCAGCAGAGGTCCGAGGAGGTCGGCGACCGGCCGGTACCAGCCGATGAGCAGGCCCAGCGGCACGGCGAGGGCTACGGCGAGACCGAATCCGCTGAACGAACGCACCAGGCTGGCACGCGCGTTGTCGGCCAGCTGACCGTCGGTGGCCAGCCCCCACCAGGCGCGGGCGACCTCACTGAACGGCGGCAGGAAGGTCCGGTCGACCAGGCCGACCCTCGGCGCGGTCTCCCACAGCAGCAGCAGAGCCACGATCGCCGCGGATGCGGTCACCCCCTTCACCAGCAGGGACGGCAGTCGGCGGGCCGCCCGGGCAGCGGCCGTCCAGGCGGGTGCCCGTCGCACGGCCGGCGGCGACGCCGCGGCCGGCGCCGACGCGGGGGAGGGGGCGCGGGCGGGTGCGGCGACGCCCGCGGCGCCCGGCGCCGTCGTCTTCTCGGTGGTGGTGCCGGCTGCGGGGCTCATACGGAAGCCTCCTCCTTCTCCAACTGCTGGGCCCTGGCCACCTCGTCGTGGAGCAGCGACCAGATCTCGTGCCGGTGGCGTGCGAACTCGGGACTGGAGCGGACGTCGTCCGCCGCCGTACGGGAGCCGAGGGCGACCGGCACGATCCGCTTGATGCGGCCCGGCCTCGACGTCATGACGGCGACGCGCTGTCCCAGGTAGACGGCCTCGTCGATGCCGTGCGTGATGAAGACGACGGTCTTGCCGGTGCGCTGCCAGATGCGCAGCAGTTCGTCCTGCAGGGACTCCCGGGTCTGGGCGTCCAGCGCGGCGAACGGCTCGTCCATGAGCAGGACGTCGGGGTCGTAGGCGAGGCTGCGGGCGATCGCCACCCGCTGCCGCATCCCGCCCGACAGCTCATGCGGATGGCGGTCCTCGAAGCCGGACAGACCGACCAGGTCCAGCAACTCCCTGGCACGAGCAGCCCGTTCCCGCCGCGGGACGCCGGTGGCCTCCAGGCCGAACTCGACGTTGCCCTGCGCGGTGCGCCACGGCAGCAGCGCGTACTGCTGGAAGACGATGCCGCGGTCCAGGCCCGGACCCGTGACGGGTGCGCCGTCCAGCAGGATCCGTCCGCCGGTGGGCCGGGCGAGGCCACCGAGCAGATCGAGCAGCGTCGACTTGCCGCAGCCGCTGGGACCGACCAGCACGACGAACTCGCCTGCCGTTATCTCCAGGTCGATGCCGTCGAGGGCGGTGAACTCCGTGGACTTCCGTGCTCCCGAACGGTCCCTGCGGGCCGCGTCCTTGACGGTGAAGTCCTTGCGCACGCGCTCGAACACGATCTTGGGAGTGAGGTGTTGCGGCATGGTGATCACCTCCCGCTCTTCGCGGCGGAGGGGGCCGGCGAGGCGGACGCCGTGCCGCCCCCGTCGGCGTTGAACTCATTGGTGTAGAGGTCGGACAGCGCGACCCGGCCCTTCTCGATGTCGCCGCGCTCGGCCAGCCAGTCGATCCACAGCTGGAGTTCCTTGCCGGTGATCCGGCCCGCGGTCTCGGCGACGCCGTAGGACCTCCAGTACTTCAGGGGCGCGGTGTCCTCGTTGCGGCCCCGCTTCTTCACGATGTCCGTCATTCGGGCGATGACCTCTTGGCGAGGGGTGGACCGGGACCACTCGATAGCCCGCCCCACCGCGGTGACGAAGGTCCGGGCCGTCTCCGGGTTCTGCTTCAGGAAGCGGTCGGTCATCACATAGGTGCCGGCGCTGAACGAGCCGAGCAGTTCGTGGTCCGTGAACAGCGGGCGGATTCCGCCGGCGGCGAGGGCCTTGTCGCGCAGAATGCCGCCGAGGACGGCCACGTCGATCTGTTTCCGGCGCAGCGACTGCTCGGTGTTGACCGGCGGCACCACCAGAGGCTCGACCCTGCCGATCTGCGCCGGCGACAGACCGCCGCGCTGCAGGTAGATGTCGAGCATGGCCTCGGAATGGGCACCGAGGGTGTTCATGCCGACGTTCTTGCCGATGAGGTCGCGGGCGGAGCGGATCGGGCTGTCCTCGAGGACGTAGTAGCCGTTGTAGGCGTGCTCGTCCGAGCCGTAATAGCTGATGACGGCCTTGATGGGGGCGTTGTTCGCGGCCAGTTTGACGACCGCGCCGTTGAAGGCGCCGCCGAAGTCGGTCTGGCCGGTGGCCGCGGACTGGATGTCCTGCGGCCCGCTGATCGTGTTGCCGACCCACTCAAGCTTCACGTCCTCCAGGTAGCCGAGGTCCTCGGCCAGTTCAGGCAGCGTGACCTGGCCGGCCCAGCCCTGGTACCGGAGCGTCTTCGTCCCACCCTTGCCGGACGTGGCGCCCGTTGCGGTCGTGCCGCAGCTCACCGCGACCGCCGAGAGACCGAGCAGAGTGAGGAAATGTCGTCGGGTCGATGCAGTCGTGGCCATGGAAGGTCCTGTTCAGGTTCGATTGCGAGTGCGGGGGAGCGGCTGGAGCACCATCTGACGCGTTCTTCCGGCCGTCATCTGTCCGGCTCGGGGAAACGTCAGCAGAAATCGGCGCGCAGGCTTTGGCCGGGGAATGGCAGACGCCGATTACATAGGGCGAGTCCCGGGAGAGAAATCCTGCAAGGATTCCGACAAGAGAGCAGGAGAGCGGTGCCTGTCGGCGGCGGGTTCAGCGGCCGACGGCACAGATGGCGCTGGCCTGGCGTCGCAGATCGACGTGCAGCCGCGCGGCGAGGTTCTCGAACGTGCTCACAGCCAAGAGAGTTGCAGCGGAAACCGGCCACGTCAATGTCTCTTTCAGCTGCGTCTCGCATACTGAATTACCTGACATGCGCGTGAAGCATCGCGTTCACAAATGTTCTGACGCCGGTCATGAAGGGGATTACGAGGCGTGTGATGGGAGGTTCTGCCGTGCCGAACGACGGCGTACGGCGATGTACGGCAGGCATGGAGCGCTGCCGGGGCCGCTCCGGTCAGGCAGGGAGGACGAACGGGGGATGCGCGCCGTTGAGGAAATAGTCCCCGACGTCTCGTAGCCGGGGGGCGACGGGCTCGTACAGGGTGTGGGTGCGGGCGTTGCGCCAGAAGCGGTCGAACCCGAGCCGTGCGGACGTGGAGCGGGCGCCCATGACGTCCAGGGCGCGGGAGGTGGACTCCTGCACGGCCCTGGAGGCCGCGGCCTCGGCCACGGCCACAAGAGCGGAGATCTCCGCGTACTCGTCGTAGCCGAGGTCGTCGCCGCGGGCCATCCCGGTGTGCAGGGCTGCCATTGCCTGCTCGGCGAGCGCTGCCGCGGCGCGGGTGACGACCGTGAGCTCCCCGTAGGTGGCCAGTACCTGCGCATCCTGGGGGGAGCCGGCCGGCCAGGCCGACTGCCGGGGCGAGGCGCCCGCCCTGCTGTACTCGCGGGCTTCGGCGAGGACGCCCTCGGCCATGCCGAGACAGAGCTGCACCGAGACGAGACGCCCCACCGGCGACGCCAGAGCGGCCGAGGGCGACAGGATGTCCTCGTCCGCGGACAGCGAACCGAGGACGTCGTCGGCGGTCACCGGCACGGAGTCGAACTCCACGCTGCCGCCGGCCGTCAGCCGCTGGCCGAAGGGGTCGGTGTCGCCTTCGATCAGCACGCCCTGACGGGCCGGGTCGACGGCGACGGCGAGCGGTTCGCCGGTGTCGGACCGCACCGCCCGCACGGCGAGCCGGTCGGCTACCAGCACCCCGGAGACGTAGCTCCGGCGGCCGTTGAGCAGATGGCCGTCGGCGGTCGCCGTCAGTGTCAGCGGTGGTTCCTGAGGGGCGAAGCCGCCACCCCAGCACCACTGTCCGTCCGTCGACTCCCGGTCGAGGCGCTCGGCGCGAGCGGGCCCACCGAAGAACCGGGTGCTCCACGACAGGAAGTAGTGGGAGCCGAGGAGTTGGGCGATCGCGCCGTCTGCCGTGGCGATCTCCCGGACGACGCCGCAGGCCGTGTCCCAGTCCGCGCCACCGCCCCCGTGCCGGGCCGGTGTCAGCAGCGTCAGCAGTCCCGCCTCGCGCAGGCGGGACACCTCGTCGAAGGGGACCTTGCCCGCCTGGTCCCGGGCCACCGCGTCCGTGGCCAGGTCGTCCGCGGTCTCGCGGGCCACGCGCAGCCAGTGCGCGCGGTCGGGGCCGGCGAGTAGCTGCTCTGTGGGGGACATGCGGATCATCCTGCGCGTCACCCTCGGCACCGTCAATGCTTTCCCAGTAATTCGATAGGAAAGGTAGGGAAGGCTGGCCGATCCGGCCACCGTGGTGTCCTGATCCCTGCCGTGAACGGGGCCGTGTCGTCCTCGCAGATGCCGAAGTCCGTCATCCGGGCGGGCAGTTGACGCCAAGACCGATGTACTGCTCAATGGATCGCATGAACGCCGAGCAGCGCCTGGTCACCCGTGACCACATCGACTTCGGTCGGGTGTGGTCCGCGGCGTGTCGCGCCTGACTCGGCGGCGGGCCGCCCGAGCGGCTCCGCTCTCCTTCGGCGCGCCGTCGCGGGCCGGGTTCCCTCTCCGCGGCACCGTCGTGCGCCTGCGCTGAATCCCCCACGTACGGACGGTCCCGCCGGCCGGGACGCGCGCTGCTGCCGGGACACCTCACCCGAGCTCGGTACGTCCGGCCTCGTCACCCGCGTTCCCGTGCTGTCCCCATCACCCTGAAGCGCCGTCGCACGGGTGCACCACGGGGCGATCCGCCCTGACCGTGTGCTGCCCGACCGCCTCTCTGAAAACTGAGGACTGAGGAAAGGCCATCTCCCCATGCCTGTGGAGTTTCCTGGCGTCGCCGCCACCAACGACGGGTCCGAGACGACCCCGCGCTCCGGCGCCGCCTTCGACAAGGAGCACACACTGCGGCTCGCCCGGGCGCACGGGGACCACGGCCGGGAGCGGGTGCTGTCCGCCTACGGCTCCGAATCGCCGTGCCCCGCGCCGGCCGCCGGCCCGCCCACCGAATTGACGGTTGTTCACGTGAAGGTGGCCGACTCGAGGGTGGAGCCGCTGCTGCGCGAACTCGGCGACGAGTACACGGCCCGTTACGGCAGGGACGCCCACGCCGAGCTCGCCCGCTACCCCGACGACGAGTTCACCGAGCCACGCGGCGGAGTGCTGCTCCTGCTGCTGGAGCGTGGCGAGCCGGTCGCGGGCGGGGCCTTTCGCCGGTACGACGCGACCACGGCCATCGGTATCCCGGAGCCGCCGTCGCGCCGGTGCTGAGCGACGACTGGACGGGACGGATCGTCAGCACGTACACCCCGCACATCCCGCGCGACCTGGCCCGGCACTTCGGCGGCGCGGGTGCCGACGGGCCCGCGCTGTTCCCGCACGGCGCGGAGGCGGCACGGCGGTTGGCAGCCCACCCGGCAGTCGGCCCCCACCTCGACCTGGACGGCATCGCCCGCAGGACGGTTCACCTGGACGAGAACGCGGGGCCCTCGTCCACGCACGCGCTCGTCGTCGGGGTCGCGGCGTACACGCACCTGGACGGGGAAGTCCCCCGACGGACCACCCGGGCCGTGAGCGGCGCCCCCACGGACACGGTGGTCGCCTCCTCTGAGGTCAACCTCTTGACCTCTGTGGCCCCGGCCACTACTTTGCGCTAGACGTCGACCCATGACTACCCGAAAGGAGGCGACCAGCGGATGTACACCAGCTCTGACCTCGGTCGCCTCGCCCAGTGCACGGTCTGGGTTCCGGGTCGGATCGCGCACGGCTGCTGAGCACGCCGTTCTGAAGTGCCCCTCTTGTGGCACATTCCGGGTTTCCCGTCATCACCTCCCGGCACGTCGTTGATACGTGCCGTTTTTGCGCGCGCTCTTCTCATGTGGCGCGTCCGAACACAGAAAGCTGCCCGAAATTGGCGAACATGATGAATCGACCCATCGCGCACCGAAACGAAGGCCTGTCGTGGTAGCGGCGCGGATCACGGTCAACGGGAGGGAAGCACCGATTTCACCGGCTGCGCCCCACACCACCGTGCTGGATTTTCTGCGCGATCATGGCCTCACCGGCACCAAGGAGGGCTGCGCCGAAGGTGAATGCGGCGCCTGTTCGGTCCTGGTGGCCCGTCCCGGGGTGAACAAGCCCACCGACTGGGTAGCGGTCAACGCCTGCCTGGTCCCGGTCGCGGCGCTCGACGGTCAGGAGATCGTCACCTCCGAAGGTCTCGCCACCGCCGGCGAGCCCGGCGCGCCGCCCACCCTGCACCCGGTGCAGGAGGAGATGGCGGTCCGCGGCGGCTCCCAATGCGGTTACTGCACGCCGGGATTCGTCTGCAGCATGGCCGCCGAGTACTACCGGCCCGACCGCTGCGCGCACGCGGACTCGGCCGACAGCACCGACGCCGAGCACGGTCCGAACGGTTTCGATCTGCACGCGCTGAGCGGAAACCTGTGCCGCTGCACCGGTTATCGCCCGATCCGCGATGCCGCGTTCGCCGTCGGTACGCCCACCGACGAGGACCCGCTGGCGCAGCGTCGCGAGCAGTCCCCGCCGGCACCGGTCGCCACCGAATACACCGAGGGCGACAGCGCGTTCCTACGGAAGAGCACCCTGGCCGAAACGCTGCAGCTGCTGCGCGAGCGGCCCGACGCGGTGGTGGTCGCCGGCTCCACCGACTGGGGCGTGGAGGTGAACATCCGCTCGCGCCGGGCGGATTGCGTGGTCGCCATCGACCGGCTGTCCGAACTGCGGGAGCTGCGAGTCGAATCCGACTCCATCGAGATCGGAGCGGCGCTGACGCTCACCGAGATCGAACGCCGTCTCGACGGCGACGTCCCGCTGCTGGCAGAGCTGTTCCCGCAGTTCGCATCCCGGCTCATCCGCAACGGTGCGACCCTCGGCGGCAACCTGGGTACCGGCTCCCCCATCGGTGACAGCCCGCCGGTGCTGCTCGCGCTGGAGGCATCGGTGGTGCTCGCCGACGCCGACGGTGAGCGCGAGGTCCCGCTGGCCGACTACTTCACCGGTTACCGGCAGAGCGTGCGCCGTCCCGGCGAGTTGATCCGCTCGGTGCGCATCCCGCTGCCGCTGTCGCCGGTCGTGGCCTTCCACAAGATCGCCAAGCGGCGCTTCGACGACATCTCCAGCGTGGCCGTCGCCTTCGCGCTCGACATCGAGGACGGGATCGTCCGCAAGGCACGCATCGGCCTGGGCGGCGTGGCCGCCACCCCGATCCGCTCCCTCGCCACCGAGGCGGCCCTGGAGGGCAAGCCGTGGGCGGCCGAGACCGTCGGGGCCGCGGCCCGAGCGCTGCGGGGGGAGGGCACACCGATGAACGATCATCGCGCCAGCGCCGTCTACCGTTCCGCGATGCTGGGCCAGAGCCTGCTGAAGCTGTACGCGCAAACCACCGAGGCGGTGTCGTCATGAGTCATTTGTCCGAGCGCCCCGAAAAGCCTGTCGTCGGCGTCTCGATGCCGCACGAGAGTGCCGTCCTGCACGTCACCGGCACCGCGCTCTACACCGACGACCTGGTCCATCGCACCAAGGACGTGCTGCACGCCTACCCGGTCCAGGTCATGAAGGCCCACGGCAGGATCATCGCGCTGCGCACCCAGCCCGCGCTCGCCGTGCCCGGTGTGGTCCGCGTGCTGACCGGTGCCGACGTGCCCGGCGTCAACGACGCCGGGATGAAGCATGACGAACCGCTGTTCCCCGACGAGGTCATGTTCCACGGCCACGCGGTCGCCTGGGTGCTCGCCGAGACCCTGGAGGCGGCCCGGCTCGGTGCGGCGGCCGTCGAGGTGGAACTCGACGAACTGCCCTCCCTGGTCACGCTGCAGGACGCGGTCGCGGCCGACAGTTTTCACGGCGCTCGGCCCGTGATGCTGACCGGCGACCTCGACGCCGGCTTCGCCGACTCCGCGCACGTGTTCACCGGCGAGTTCCAGTTCTCCGATCAGGAACACTTCTACCTCGAGACGCACGCGGCGCTGGCCTGTGTCGACGAGGCCGAGCAGGTGTTCGTCCAGAGCAGCACCCAGCATCCTTCGGAGACCCAGGAAATCGTCGCGCACGTGCTCGGTCTGCACAGCCACGAGGTGACCGTGCAGTGTCTGCGGATGGGCGGCGGCTTCGGCGGCAAGGAGATGCAGCCGCACGGGTTCGCGGCCGTCGCCGCGCTCGGCGCCAAGCTGACCGGTCGGCCCGTTCGGGTGCGGCTCAACCGGACTCAGGACCTGACCATGTCCGGTAAGCGGCACGGGTTCCACGCCCAGTGGAAGATCGGCTTCGACGCCGACGGCCGCATCCAGGCCCTGGACGCCACCTTGACCGCGGACGGCGGCTGGAGCCTGGACCTCTCCGAGCCGGTGGTGGCCCGTGCGCTGTGCCACATCGACAACACGTACTGGATTCCCCACGCGCGCATCGCCGGTCGCATCGCCAAGACCAACAAGGTCTCCAACACCGCCTTCCGGGGCTTCGGCGGACCCCAGGGCATGCTGGTGATCGAGGACATCATGGGCCGGTGCGCGCCGCTGCTCGGCCTGGATCCGATGGAGCTGCGGGAGCGCAACTTCTACCGGCAAGGTCAGTCGACGCCGTACGGACAGCCGGTCACTCAGCCGGAACGGATCTCCGCCGTCTGGCAGAAGGTTCAGGACAACGCCGGCATCGCCGATCGCAAGCGCGAGATCGCCGCCTTCAATGCCGCGCACCCGCACACCAAGCGGGCACTTGCGATCACCGGCATCAAGTTCGGAATCTCGTTCAACCTCACCGCCTTCAACCAGGCCGGCGCGCTGGTGCTGATCTACAAGGACGGCTCGGTCCTGATCAACCACGGCGGCACCGAGATGGGCCAGGGCCTGCACACCAAGATGCTGCAGGTGGCCGCGACCACGCTGGGGATCCCGCTGCACAAGGTCCGGCTGGCCCCGACGCGAACCGACAAGGTGCCCAACACCTCTGCCACCGCAGCCAGTTCCGGGGCGGACCTCAACGGTGCGGCGGTGAAGAACGCCTGCGAGCAGTTGCGCGAGCGGCTGCTGCAGGTGGCCGCCGGCCAGCTGGATTCGAACGCCTCGGATGTGCGCATCGTCGAGGGCGTCGCGCGCACCCTGGGCAGCGACAAGGAGCTGGCCTGGGACGACCTGGTGCGCACCGCGTACTTGCAGCGAGTTCAGTTGTCGGCGGCCGGCTTCTACCGGACCGAGGGTCTGCACTGGGACGCGAAGGCGTTCAGGGGCTCGCCGTTCAAGTACTTCTCCTACGGCGCCGCCGCAGCCGAGGTGGAGGTGGACGGCTTCACCGGCGCGTACCGCATCCGGCGGGTGGACATCGTGCACGATGTCGGCGACAGCCTGTCCCCGATGATCGACATCGGTCAGGTCGAGGGTGGTTTCGTGCAGGGCGCGGGCTGGCTGACACTCGAGGACCTGCGCTGGGACGCCAGTGACGGGCCCAACCGGGGCCGGCTGCTGACCCAGGCCGCGAGCACCTACAAGCTGCCGAGCTTTTCGGAGATGCCCGAGGAGTTCAACGTCACGCTTCTGGAGAACGCCACCGAAGAGGGCGCGGTATACGGGTCCAAGGCGGTGGGTGAGCCTCCGCTGATGCTGGCGTTCTCGGTGCGAGAAGCGTTGCGGCAGGCCGCCGCCGCGTTCGGGCCGAGCGGGGTCGGCGTCGAGTTGGCCTCGCCCGCGACGCCGGAGGCGGTGTACTGGGCGATCCAGGCGGCTCGCCAAGCCGATGCCTCCCGGAACGGTCACTCCCGCGACGGGTCTGCCACCAACGGCAAGATCCGAACCGACGCAGAAGCCTTGAGCGGTGCCTGACATGACGTGGGTGGCCGCGGTCGCACGGTTGCGAGCGCGCCGGGAGTCCGGCGTGCTGGTGACCGTCGCGACCGTGCGCGGCCATGCCCCGCGCGACGCCGGTGCGAAACTCGTTGTGGGGCAGACCGAGACCTGGGGCTCGATCGGTGGCGGCAATGTCGAGGCCGTCGCGATCGATCGGGCCCGGGAGATGATCGCCGCGTCCAAGCCGGAGCCGGAGCTGATTGATTTCGCCCTGAACGACAAGGTGACCAACCAGCATGGCGTGCAGTGCTGCGGCGGCACAGTCTCGGTGCTGCTCGAACCGCTGCCGGTGGCAAGGGCGGTGGCGATCTTCGGTGTCGGGCACGTCGGGCTGGAACTGGCGCGCATCCTGGCACGTCAGGACCTCGACCTCCATCTGATCGACACCCGCTCCGACATCCTCACCGAGGAGCGGCTCGACGTGCTGGCAGACGCGGTGGCGCAGGTGCACGTGCATCACAGGCCGCTGCTGCCCGAGGAGGTGCTGGAGGAGGTGCCGCGCGGCACCCACGTCCTGATCATGACCCATGATCACGCCGAGGACGCCGCTCTGTGCGATGCCGCCTTGCGCACGAACCATCTCGGCTCCATCGGGCTGATCGGGTCGGCGGCCAAGTGGGTACGGTTCCGCAAACGCCTCGCCACCGAGGGCGGTCACGACGAGGCCACCATCGATCGGATCAAGACCCCGATCGGGCTGGCCGACATCACCGGCAAGGAACCCGCGACCATTGCCGTGAGCGTCGCTGCCGACTTGCTGCGCACCTTCGAAACCGAGGGGAACTGACTCTCCGACCGGATCGACAGGGGTGCCCCGCGCTCGTGCGAACGCACCCATGCGGGGCACCCTTTCCTCGCCTTCATCGGCATAGCCGCATCCCTCGCCGGCTACCGGAAACTACCGAGTGAAACAAGTCTCCGTGACGGACCTGATCAACGCTGCGCTCACCGGTGGCTCCCCGCGGGCCGCATGACCGATGCTGCGCGAGGAAAGGGGAATCGGACATCGGGGCTCTGCCATGCGGTCGGGGCGGCCTCACCGCGCTCGGCCGGGGTGCCCACGCGGGCGGCGGCTCCTCACATGCCGCGTGACGAGAAGGCGGCGGGGCGGAACAGCCGGGCCACGGCGCACAGATGACTCAAGCGCAGGTAACGACGGAAAGGTGTGCAACCACTGATGCGAATCGTCCTCATCGGCCCTCCCGGAGCAGGCAAGGGCACCCAGGCAGCCATCCTCCACGAGAAGCTCGGCGTACCCCACATCTCCACCGGCGACCTGTTCCGCGAGCACGTGAGCCGCCGGACCGAGCTCGGGCGCACCGCCCAGCGCTACCTCGACACGGGCGGCCTCGTACCCGACGACCTCACCGGTGAGATGGTCCGCCGACGACTGGCACAACCGGACGCCCGGCACGGCTTCCTCCTCGACGGCTTCCCCCGCACCGTGCCCCAGGCTCGCGAACTCACCGCCGTGCTGGATGCCATGGGCTCCCCGCTGGACGCGGTGCTGGAGTTCACGGCTCCGGAGGAGGAGGTCGTGGCACGGCTGCTGAACCGCGGCCGGCCGGACGACACCGAGGACGTCATCCGGCACCGGCAGCAGGTGTACCGCCGCCAGACGGCACCTCTCCTCGCCCACTACTCGGGCATCCTGCTGACGGTGCGTGCCGTCGGACCGATCGACGAGATCGCGTCGCGAGCACTGGCGGGCCTGACCGACAGGGAACAAACCCTGGCTGCCGGATAGGGCTGGTCGCCAATCGGCGGTGACGCTCTGGGGTGGCTGCCGGAAGCGGCCGCCACAGAGCGACCTGATCCGCCACGTCAGCAGGCCGCAGCGGCCTTCCGCACATGAGCCGATACGCCGACACCGGTGTCTGTTCCGCCGTCCACGGCCGGCCGGACCCGTCATGGATCCGGCCGGCCGGGTCGCGCGGCGCGGGCCGACTCTCCGGCCGGCTCACTGCGCAGCGGGCGCGGGTGGTCAGCCTTCGGCGACTGCCCGGCCGTACGGGACAAGTCCCACCGGGCCGACGAGGCCGTAGTTCTGCCGCTTGGCGACCCCGAACACCGGTGCGTTGGAGAACCGCAGCCGGTCGAGGAGCGTGGGGGCGATCGACGCGGTGGCGCCACCTCGTCGGCGGAGGCTCCCGCAACGACCTGCTCTGTCAGCTCACCGCCGACGCCACCGGCCTTCCCGTCATCGCCGGGCCCACAGAAGCCGCCGCCCTCGGCAACATCCTCATTCAGGCCAGAGCAGCCGGACTGGTGGACGACCTGGCCGCGATGCGCCGGCTCATCGCCTCCACCCAACACCTCAGGCGCTGCACCCCACGACGCGACACCGCCGTATGGGACGCGGCTGCCGCCCGGCTCACCCCGGCCCGGAGGAGTTCCTGACGGTGCGCGCCTTCACAGGCCCACGACCACGTGGTCACGCGTCGGCCGAGGGCGCACGTGTCCGGAGGAAGGCCGAGAGGCGGATCTGCTGCGCGATGAGGCCGGCAGGAACGGGTGCCCTGCCGGCCTTGGGCCTGTGGCAGTGTCGACGACACTCCACCGGCAGGGGTGGCCCCGTTGCGGTGTCACGGGAGCCACCCTGCCCGGGCGGTCACTTGATGCCGAGCAGCTGCTCCAGCGGGTCGATGGCGAAGTAGACGAGGAAGAGCGCTGCGGTGCCCCAGAGCAGCCAGTGGACTTCGCGGGCCTTGCCCAGGCACGCCTTGATGACCACGTAGGCGATGAAGCCGGCGCCGATGCCGTTGGTGATCGAGTAGGTGAACGGCATGACGACGATGGTCAGGAAGGCGGGGACGGCGACCTCGTAGCGGTCCCAGTCGATGTGCTTGACCTGGGTCATCATCAGGAACCCGACCGCGACGAGGGCCGGGGCCGCGGCCTGGAGAGGCACGATCGTCAGGACGGGGGCGAGGAACAGGGCGAGCGCGAACAGCCCGCCGGTGACGAGGTTGGCGAAGCCGGTCCGGGCGCCTTCACCGACACCTGCGGCGGATTCGATGTAGGTGGTGGCGGACGACGAGGAGGCGGCGCCACCCGCAACAGCGGCCGCACCGTCGATGAGCAGCACACGGCCCAGGCCAGGGACCTGACCCCGCTCGTCGAGGAGGCCGGCCTCGGCGGTGACGCCGACGACGGTGCCCATGGTGTCGAAGAAGTCGGACAGGACCAGGGTGAACACGAGCAGGACGACGGTCAGCACGCTGACCTGACCGAACGAGCCGAACAGGTCAAAGTTGCCCAGCAGCCCGAAGTCGGGGGCGGCGAAGGGCTTGTCGGGTACGGAGGGCGACGTCAGACCCCAGGTCTTGACGTCGGCGACCGCGTTGACGACGACGGCGACGACGGTCATGAGGACGATGCTGATGAGGATGGCGCCCCTGACCTTGCGGGCGAGGAGAACGATCGTCAGGAGCACACCGAGGCAGAACACGAGCATGGGCCAGCCGGTGAGGGCACCGGTGCCGAGCTGCACGGGCACGGTGGTGTTCGCGGCGTCCGGGATGCGGGTGACGAACCCGGCGTCCACGAAACCGATGAACGCGATGAACAGGCCGATGCCGACGCTGATGGCCTGCTTGAGGGGTTGCGGGATGGCATGCATGACGGCCTCGCGCAGACCGGTCACCACCAGGACGCAGATCAGCAGGCCTTCGAGCACGACGAGGCCCATCGCGTCGTCCCAGCTCATCAGGGGGGCGACCTGGAAGGCGACGACGGCGTTGATGCCCAGGCCCGCGGCCAGGGCGAGCGGCAGGTTGCCGCCCACACTCATGATGACGGTCATGACCGCGGCCACCAGCGCCGTGGCGGTGACCAGTTGGCCGGCGTCCAGCTGCTCGCCGAATTTGTCCTTGGCGCTGCTCAGGATGATCGGGTTGAGCACCAGGATGTACGCCATGGTGAAGAACGTGGCGAACCCGCCGCGTACCTCCCGGCTGTAGGTCGAGCCGCGTTCGCTGATGCGGAAGAACCGGTCGAGCGGGCCATGGGCTCTGGTGGCCCCGGCGTCGGCCGGGCCGGTCGTGCTGGTCTGCATGACTGCGTCTCCTGGACCTGCAGGTGCGAGGGGAAGGCATGGCGGTGGCGCCGGGAGCGTGTGGCAGTCAGTTGTGCGAACACACATACGGCACCTTGGAAGCGGATCATACGCGTCGGGGACGTGATCTCAATTACCTTGCGGTATCCAGGGGTTGACTTCTCGTGCCACCCCTGTCGGTTCCTACAGAATCGCCGACGACCTATCGCGCCAAAACGGGATGCGGGCGACAGCGGCCATGGAGTTCACCCCTGGTGACTGCCTACTCTCAGCCTGTGCATCCACCGCTCCCCTTCAACGCGCGCGCTGCCCGCACTCTGCGCGAGAAACTCGGGATGGCCCCCGGCCACGTCGCCTACGGCATGCGCGCCTCCTACGGCATGACCCACATCACCCCCGACCACATCGCCGCGTGGGAACGCGGCACCGCCCTGCCCACCGCCAACGAACTCACCGCCCTCGCCGGCGCCCTGTGGTGCGCGCCCCGCGATCTCATGGGCGCCCCTCGCACCCTGCGGGAACACCGCCTCGCCCGCGGGCTGGCCGCCGAGGACGTCGCCCGCTCGACCGGCGTCGCCCTCGATGCCTATCACCACATGGAAGAAACCGGCCGATGGACCGGCGACAAACGGCAGTCCGCCGCTCTCGGCACCGTCCTGAATCTCCCTCCGCGCGACTTCGTCGCCATCACCGGCCTCGAGGGCGAACTCGCCCACCTCCTCACCGAAGCCGTCTCCACGCGGTGGCAGGCCCACATCCGCGCCATCGCCCGCCTCGTCTCCATGGAGCGCCGCGACCTGCAAGAACCCCTGCGCGCGATGCATCAGGAGTACCAGACCCTCATGGCCGCCACCCTCAGCCGGGCCGGCGGCGCCATCGCCTCCGGCGAGAACGGGCGACGGTACATCGACGACATCGTCAGTCACTTCTGGGCCCGACTCCCGGACCACTGACGACCTCGTGCGTCTCTCGGGCCAGGCCGATGGAGGTGTCCCGCACCTTGATAGGCAAGTGCATGCTTGCCTACGATGGGGCTGTGGCGAGTGATGTCTTCAAGGCTCTGGCCGACCCCACCCGCAGGCGAATCCTCGACGAGCTGGTGGAACGGGACGGGCAGTCCCTGTTCGAGATCTGCGCACGGCTGACGGCCAAACACGGACTCGGGCTGTCCCGCCAGGCGATCAGCCAGCACCTCGCGGTGCTGGAAGCCGCGGATCTGATACGGACGCGACGCGAGGGCCGCTACAAGTTCCACGACCTGAACACCGAACCGCTTGAGCGCATCATCGCCCGATGGCTCAGGCCCGACGCACCGGAGCGAACGCCATGAGAATCAACCTGGCCAGCGTCTTCGTCGACGACCAGGACAAGGCCCTCCGCTTCTACACCGACGTACTGGGCTTCGTGAAGAAGAACGATGTCCCGCTGGGTGAGCACCGGTGGCTGACCGTGGTCTCTCCCGAGAACCCCGACGGCACGGAACTGGTGCTGGAGCCGGACAGCCACCCCGCCGTGAAGCCGTACACGTCGGCACTGGTCGAGGACGGCATCCCGGCCACCTCCTTCGCCGTGGACGACGTGCACGCGGAGTTCGCCAGGCTGCGGGGGCTGGGCGTGCGGTTCACCCAGGAGCCCCTGAAGACGGGCCCGGTCACCACCGCGGTGCTGGACGACACCTGCGGCAACCTCATCCAGATCGCCCACGTCGAGTAGGACCGCCTGTGGCGCAGTGCCGGCTCGAGTGCGGAGGTATGGGGACATGAGCGCGCAAAGTGGTGGTCGGGCGAGGGACGCGGAGCAGTTCGCTGCGTCGCGGCACCGACTGGGCAGTTGGCTGGCCGGACTGGAGGCCGGCGCGTACGCGGTGGATGCCGACGGCGCCATCGTCGCGGTGAACGGCGAGGCCGAGGCGTTGTTGGGACGGAGCGCCGAGGATCTGCTCGGTCGCGACGCGCATGATCTGCTCCACCGGGACGGCAACGGGATGACCATTCCCAGGAGCCGCTGCCCGATGATGGAAGCCTTCGTCGCCCGGCGAACCCGGCAGGAGGAACTGGGCTACTTCGAGCGCGGTGACGGGACCTTGCTGTCGATGTCCTGGCTGGCTGCCCCGCTCCGCCTCGGCGCCGACGAAGTGGGCGCCCTGGTGGTGTTCCACGAGCACGAGTCCGCCGGACGGCACCTGCGGGCCGCGGACCTCAGCATGGAGCGGCTGTCGGAGTTGGAACGTCTGGCGTTGCTGGCCGAGACGACCACCCAGCTCACCTCCACCCTGGATGTCGACGAGGCGCTGGACCGACTGGTGCGGCTGGTCGTTCCCCTGTTGGCGGACTGGGCGATCATCGACCTGATCAGTGACAACGACGAGGTGTGGCGCACCGTGGTCGCGCACGAGGAGGACGGCCGGCTCGTGCGCCGCGGGGACTTGGAGGGAGCCATGCCACCGGTGCCCCCAGCCTCTCCCCAGCCGCTGTCCCGGGCGCTGCGGGGCGGGGGGTCGACCCTGGCGACGCCCGAGACGTATCAGGGGCCGCCCGACTCCGGCATCGCCGTCGAACAGCGCAGGCTCTTCGAGGGCACGCGGATGCACTCCGCGGTCATCGCGCCCATCCGCGGACTGCGAGAGGTCCTCGGGGCTCTCACCCTCGGCAGATCCGACCGCCCCGACGTCTTCACAGGCGCCGACATCCCCCTGCTGGAGGACATCACCCGCCGCGCCGGTCTGGCCCTGGACAACGCGCGTCTCTACCAGCGGCAGCGCAAGGTCTCCGAGACCATGCAACGTCACCTGCTGCCCCAGATGCCCCGTGTACCGGGCCTGGAAATGGCCGCTCGCTACCTGCCCGCGCCGCACGCGTCCCAGGTCGGCGGCGACTGGTACGACGCCTTCCGCCTTCCCGACCAGGCCCTCGCGCTGGTCATCGGCGACGTCGTCGGGCACGACCTGGACGCGGCGGCCGACATGGCCCAGCTCCGCAACATTCTGCGGGCCTACGCCTGGTCGCAGCAGGAACCGCCCAGTGTCGTCGTCAGTCATGTCGACGAGGCCCTGTCCCACATCTCGGAAGTCGAGATGGCCACCATGATCTTCGGCCGGCTGGAGACGGACGACGAGGGGCAGTGGAGGCTTCGGTGGACGAACGCCGGCCACCCGCCGCCTCTGCTGGTCACGTACGACGGTCAGAGCCGCTACCTCGACGACGGACACGGCATCCTTCTCGGCTCCCACGTCAGCATGCCCCGTGAGGACGCAACGGTCGTGCTGCCGCCACTGTCCACACTGGTGCTCTACACCGACGGCCTGATCGAATCCCCCGGCCGTTCGCTCGACGACGGCCTGGAGAGGCTGCGCCGGAATGCCGCCTCTCTGGCCCACCGGCCTCTGGAAGCCTTCACCGACCTCCTCATGCAACGAGCCCGCCCCGAGGACAACGACGACGACGTCGCCCTCCTGCTCGTGCGCGTTCCTTCGGGGGACGGGCCCGACCTCTGACGCGTCTCAGGCACGTGCCCCGGGTGAGCCGTGTCTCACCCGGGCGCTGCCGCTTGTCTATGCAACGAGTTGCATAGCAGGATCGCCGTGTGGCGCTCGAACACGCGATACTCGTCTCGCTTCTGGAGAAGCCGGGCTCCGGCTATGAGCTGGCCCGGCGTTTCGAGCGGTCCATCGGTTACTTCTGGACCGCCACCCACCAGCAGATCTACCGCGTGCTCAAGCGCATGGAGAGCGACGGCCTGCTCGACGTCCGCGACGTGGCACAACAGGGCCGGCCGGACAAGAGGGAGTACTCCGTCGCCGGGCGCGGCCGCGCCGCCCTCTCCGAGTGGCTGCACGAACCGATCGAACCCGAGAGCCTCCGGCACGATCTCGCCGTGAAGATCCGAGGCGCGGCGTTCGACGACCCGGCCGCGCTGATCAGCGAGGTCGAGCGGCACCGTCAGGTGCACAGGGACCGACTGGCGCACTACCTCGCCGGGGAAGTACGCGACTTCACCGGGCCCGAGGCCCCCGCGCCGCCCGACGCCGGCCAGGAACTGCAGCATGTCGTGCTGCGCGGCGGCATCGCGTACGAACGGATGACGATCGCCTGGCTCGACGACGTGCTCGCCACCGTCCACCGGCTCGTCGCGTCACCCCCGCGTACCTGAACTGCCCGTCCTTTCCTCCCGACCGGCACCTTTCACTCTCAACTCCTCGGAAGGCGAACCTCCATGGCCGACACCCTGCTGTTCAACCCGCGCACCTACGACCCGGCGCACTTCGATCCCGAGACCCGCAGGCTGCTGCGCGCCACCGTCGACTGGTTCGAGGAGCGGGGCAAGCGCCGGCTGATCGAGGACTACCGCTCCCGGGCCTGGCTCGCGGACTTCCTGGCGTTCGCGGCCAAGGAGGGGCTGTTCGCGACCTTCCTCACGCCGGCCTCCGCCGCCGACGGGCACGAGGACAAGCGGTGGGACACCGCCCGCATCGCCGCACTCAACGAGATCTTCGGCTTCTACGGGCTCGACTACTGGTACGCGTGGCAGGTCACCATCCTCGGCCTCGGCCCCGTCTGGCAGAGCGGCAACGCGGCCGCCCGCGCCCGTGCGGCCGAACTCCTCTCCCAGGGCGAGGTGTTCGCATTCGGCCTCTCCGAGAAGACGCACGGCGCCGACATATACTCGACGGACATGCTGCTGGAGCCCGACGGCAACGGCGGCTTCAAGGCCAGCGGCTCCAAGTACTACATCGGCAACGGCAACGCCGCCGGTCTGGTCTCCGTCTTCGGCCGCCGCACCGACATCGAGGGCCCCGACGGATACGTCTTCTTCGCGGCCGACAGCCGTCACCCGGCCTACCACCTCGTGAAGAACGTCGTCGACTCCTCCAAGTACGTCAGCGAGTTCCGCCTGGAGAACTACCCGGTCGGCCCGGACGACGTCCTGCACACGGGCCGCGCCGCCTTCGACGCCGCCCTCAACACCGTGAACGTGGGCAAGTTCAACCTCTGCACCGCCTCCATCGGCATCTGCGAGCACGCGATGTACGAGGCCGTCACTCACGCGCACCACCGCATCCTCTACGGCCGCCCCGTCACCGCCTTCCCGCACGTGCGCCGCGAGCTGACCGACGCGTACGTCCGTCTTGTCGGCATGAAGCTCTTCAGCGACCGCGCCGTCGACTACTTCCGCACCGCCGGCCCCGACGACCGCCGCTACCTGCTCTTCAACCCGATGACGAAGATGAAGGTGACCACGGAGGGAGAGAAGGTCATCGACCTGATGTGGGACGTCATCGCGGCCAAGGGCTTCGAGAAGGACAACTACTTCGCCCAGGCGGCCGTCGAGATCCGCGGCCTGCCCAAGCTGGAGGGCACGGTCCACGTCAATCTCGCGCTGATCCTCAAGTTCATGCACAACCACCTGCTGGGCCCGGCCGAGTACGCGCCCGTCCCGACCCGCCTCGACGCGGCCGACGACACCTTCCTCTTCCAGCAGGGACCGGCCCGCGGCCTGGGCTCCGTCCGCTTCCACGACTGGCGCGCGGCCTACGACGCCTATGCGGCCCTGCCCAACGTCGCCCTCCTCCGCGAGCAGGCGGACGCGCTGTGCGAGTTCGTCACCACCGCCGCCCCCGACGAGGAGCAGAGCCGCGACCTCGATCTCCTGCTCTCCGTCGGCCAGTTGTTCGCGCTCGTCGTCCACGGGCAGCTGATCCTGGAGCAGGCGCGCCTGACCGGCCTCGACGAGGACGTGCTGGACGAACTGTTCGCCGTGCTCGTACGCGACTTCTCCGCGCACGCCGTCGAGCTGCACGGGAAGGACTCCGCCACCGAGCGGCAGCAGATCTGGGCACTCGGCGCGATCCGGCGCCCTGCCGCCGACCAGGCCCGCTCGGCGCGGGTGTGGGAGCGGGTGGAGGCACTGTCCGGGGCGTACGAGATGGCGCCGTAACAACGCGGCGACGGGCGGCTGTCGGCGGTGGCGGTCGCAGGCCTCCGACGGCGGTCAAGGAAGCGCTCGATGCTCGTGATCATCGGCCTTCTCGCAGCGGGCGGCGGCGCCTTCACGCTGATGATCGCTGAACTGGATCACGCCCGAGGGTTCCGCCTGCCGGCCGGGAATGGACTGTGAGCCGGCGGCTACGGTGCGGCAGGGAGCTGACGGCCCGGCAGTTTCACGTCCAGGGGGGCGGCTGGGTCGGCCGATGGACACCTCTCCGCCCTCCGCGGACGCAAGGCGGGCACCCATCCCCGCCTCCTGGTCCAATGTTGTGATGCAGGTCACAGAAGGTCTGGGGTGAATGCGCCGGGAGACCAGCCGGTCGGCGAGCCGAGTGGCGGCGCGCGACGGGCCGCCTCCGGGTGAGGGAAGTGCTCCCGTTGTCCGTCGCCTGTGACGACATCCGTCCGAGAGGAGCCGCATCTGTACGGAGTCGGCGACCCGGTCCGCTACGTCCCTCTGCGACGGCAGCAGCACCTCGCCCCGGCTGCGGCGCGCCAGGAACGAGGACGAGGGCGGACGTGGACTCTTCCTCGTTGCCCAGCTCACCGAGCGCTGGGGGACCCGCTGCACCCCTGACGGCAAGGTCATCTGGACCGAACAGCCCTTTCCCTGACCGACAGAGCCGGCGGCCCAGCCCTTGATCGGACCGCATGGTCATCGGCCCGCCGGATCGAGCATGGGTGATCTCCAGGAAGAGGCCGGAACGGTGTCAGCCGCGCAGCGCGGAGGCGAAGATCCTCGGCAGCGCGGACCAGCCGGGTGCTGCGGCGAAGTCGGTGAGGAGACGGCCCGTGGTGGCCGCGGTGCGGCTGGTGACGAACCACGGAGGCTTGGGGGACATCACCGTCTCCCCGTGCAGGCCGCTCGGGGCGCCGGCCGGAACGGGCCGCGTACGACCGTGCGTTCCGGTCCGTCCAAGAGGGGAAGTGTTGGGACATGCCACCCGCCTCGGACGGGTGGATGTGACTCCCCATGAGGTCGAGAACGTTCTCCCGGAGCGTCCCGGTGCGGGGGGCGAACGCACGTGCATACTCAGCGGTTCTTCAGTGCGGCGAGTCCGGCGTCCAGCAGTGGGTGGATCGCCTCGCCGATCCGGTCGGATCCGGGTCCGACGGTCTGCCCGCTCAAGTGGCGGCAGTGGATGCCCTCGAGGATCGCGGCGAGCTTGAAGGCCGCGAGACCGAGGTGGAAGCCGAGGTCGCTGAGGTCGCGCCTGCTGCGGGCGTCGTACCGCGCGATGATCTCGGCCTCGGACAGGAAGCCGGGCGCGAGTCCGGCGTCGGGGACGACACCCGCGCCGACCAGGCGGGCCGTACGGGTGCAGAGCAGCATCAGCGCCAGGTCGGTCACCGGGTCGCCCAGGGTGGCCATCTCCCAGTGGATGACGGCCCGGAGACGGTCGCCGCCGTCGATCAGCACGTTGTCGAGGCGGAAGTCGCCATGGACGATCCCGGGGCGGGCGGCGGCGTCCACGCTGGGGGCCCGCTCCGCGAGCGCGGCGTGCAACGTGTCGGCGGCCGGCAGGTCGCGGGAGTACGACGCGTCCAGTTGCTTGCGCCACCGCGCGACTTGACGCGTGAGGAATCCCTCGGGCCGGCCCAAGCCGCGGAGCCCGACCGCGCTCGGATCCACCTCGTGGAGGTCGGCGAGGGCGTCCACGAGCGCGGTGGAGATCGCGCGCACCCGCTCCTCACCAAGTGGCTCCAGCTGCACGGCTGTTCGGTACAGCGTGCCCTCGACCGCCTCCATGACGTAGAACTCGGCACCCAGCACCCCGGCGTCGAGGCAGAGGCCGTGCAGCCTCGGCACCGGCACCGCGGTGTCGGCGAGCGCCGACATCACCGCGTACTCACGTCCCATGTCGCGGGCCGTGGCGAGCACACGGCCCAGCCGCGAGCGGCGCAGGATCCAGCTCGCCGCACCGTCGGTGAGGCGGTAGGTCAGCTTGGATCTGCCGCCGGTGATCAGGGTGGCCGAGAGGTGGCCGACCCGTGCCTGCGGCACGGCCTCCGCGAACCAGGGACGCAGTCGGGTCAGGTCGATGCCCGGAGTCCCGTTGGTGTCTCGCAGGGTCATCACGCACCTCCCGCCGGCGTGACGCCACCGTCGACGACCAGCGTCTGGCCGGTCATCCACGCCGCGTCACCGGAGAGCAGGAACGCCACGACGCTGCCGATGTCCCGGGGAATCCCGAGCCGCCCCAGCGGGTACGCCGCCGCGACTTCGTCGCCCGATGCCGCGACTGGCACCGGTGACGATCGCGGTCCGCCCTGCGAATGTGTCGGCCATGGTTTCTCCTCGACGGGGCCGGGCGTGTCAGTAGCGGCCATCGGCCAGCGCTGCCGCGACGTTCCGGGCAGCTCGCGCGCCGCTTTCGATGGCGCCGTCGATCCCCCCGACGCCCAGCGACGCGATGTCGCCTCCGGCGAAGTGGAGGCGCCCGTGAGGCTGACGCATCTGCGGAGCGGCCTTGGTGAGGTTGCCGGGTCGGTGGTGGACCCATGTTCCTTGGGAGAACTCGTCGCCCACCCAGTCGTGGGCGGCCGTCTCGAGGACCTCGATGCCGGGGACGAACGTCCGCAGCGCGGCCTGCACGGCCTCGCGGTCTCCGGCGTCGAGGGCCGAGGCGTCGGAGGCAAAGCACACGACGAGCGTGTCGCCGCCGTGCAGGTACTCCACCCGGGCTGCGTTGACGGAGTTCTTGCCTACCGGGGCGAACGCGTAGAAGGGCTCGATCTCGCCTCGGACCCTCGCCCAGATCTTGGAGGTCCGCATCGGGTGCTTCTGCTCGATCATGCCGCGCACCGGCTGAGCGAGCTCGGGGGTGATGGTGACGTCGCCCAGCGTGTTGAGCGGGAGCGCGACGACGGCCGAGCGGGCCCGGATCCGCTCGCCGGTGCGGGTGGTCACGACGACGGCGGAGCCGTCGTCCTCGATCGCGCTGACGGGCGTGGAGAGACAGAGGTCGGCCTTCGATTCGTCGAGCATGGCCTCGATGAGCCTCTTGGTTCCGCCTTCGATCGGCCAGAAGCCGGCGGTTTCCAGGAACGCGCCCCAGTCGCCGAAGTTCGTGGCCGCCCAGACCAGCATCTGCTCGATGCCCTGCTCGCTGTAGGAGTGGACCAGGGTGGCCAGCATCCCGTCGAGTACGTCCCTGTCGTACGCGGACAGCTCCAGCGAGTCGAGCCGGTCCCCGACCGACTCCTTCTCGATCTCACCGGCGTCGATCGCGGTCACGTCGAACGGCAGCGGGAACCGGGCCCGTGCGTCGACGAAGAACTGTGCCGCGAGGGGACCGACGGCGGTGTTGTAGTCGAGCTGGCTGCCGGAGTGCACCGTGCCGTCGGCCAGCCAGTACACCTTGTCGATGTCGAGCGGCACCGCCAGCGGGATGTTGTGACGCTGGAGCTCGCGCCACACGTTCGGCTGGGTCCAGTGCACATAGGTGCCGCCGAACTCCATCCGGCGACCGAAGGCTTCGCCCATGTAGGTCCTGCCACCGACTCGGTCGCGCGCTTCGAGGAGGACCACCGAGAGCCCCTCGGCGCCGAGGTCCCGTGCCGCGGTGACCCCGGCGAAGCCGGCACCGATCACCACAACGTCACAACTGCTGGCCATGACCACTCCGTTTCTCCTGTCCACGCCCTCTGTGTGCGCGGCGAAATCGTGTCGCGATCGGTCTGATCGAGAGCGCGATATGCGATCTCGAATCGAGTTCGAGTTTAAGGCGTGTTCGAGGGCTGTCAACCTTCGTGCGCGAGGAAGTTCGACAGCGTGACTGATACGATCTCGAATTGTGTTCGAGAAAAATTCGACAACCCAGGCGCCGGCTCGCCCGGCTGTACAGCGCCGTGGCATGGAACGGAGGCGGGCCATCCTGGACGCCGCCGAGGCGCTGCTCGGTGAGCAGGGCTACGAGGCAGCCACCCTCAAGGCGATCGGCGAGCGGGCGGGCATCCCGATCGCCTCCGTCTACCACTACTTCGCCGACCGGCATCAGGTCGACGCCGAGCTCATGCAGCGCCATGTGCACGAGCTCGACGAGCGTGTCGACGCCGCGCTCGACCACTCCCCGCTGCGCACGCTGCGCGACGGCGCCGACGCGATCATCGACCCGCTGCTCGCCTACTTCCGCGAGCACCCGAGCTGCGTCGAGCTGTGGTTCGCAGGGCGTCACGAGAAACTCGTCGAACAGGTCCAGGCATTCGACGAGTCGAAGGCAGGGCTGCTCTGGCGCTTGCTCATCGAGCGGAACCTCCTCCCCGCCGACACCCCTCAACTCGTCCTGCAACTCGCCTTCGAGGCCGGCGGCCGACTCTTCGACGTCGCGTTCCGGCGCTCCCCGACCGGCGACGACACCACGATTGACGAAGCGCGACGCCTCGTCACCGCCTACCTCGAGACCTACGCCTCGCACAGTCCGGAACGAGGCGACTGACGCGACGATTCGCCGGAAACCGGCGAGCCCCGGTGGACGCGCGAGCGGCAGCTGGAGCTCGGCTGGAGGAGGTCGCGGCGTGAGGCCGCCGGCCACGCGGCCCTGCCCGGCGCGCACCGGGGTCGTTGAGGACCGCGTCGCTCCACCTGAGACCGGGGCCGGAGCCGGCGGTGCCCACGAACGTCAGGAGGATGCCGATGCTGCCGTCCGGCGGCGAGTTGTGCTCGATCCCACCGGACGACCCGATCGCGTGGAGGGTCCGGAGGAGGGAGGTCTCGCGCGGGTCCTCCGCGAAGAGGATGGTGAATCCGGGTCATGGACGCCAAGCCACGTGCCACGCCGGCTGCCGGCTGTCGCCGCTGGACGACGCCCCCTACTGGGCGGGCGAGTCCTTCCACGACGCCGTGGCCGGTGTCCGGACCGACGTCCTGGGCGCCGACGGTACGGCGAGACCGTGCGGATCACCACGTCGTGACCGGTACGCGTACGGCTGTGCCCCGGCTCCCCGACGGGAGCCGGGGCACAGCCGCGGGTCAGCCTGCTTCGGGGAAGTGGCAGGCGACCTGGCGCGTCCCGCCGGTCGAGGCGACGCGCAACAGCGGGGCCTCGGTCCGGCAGATCTCTTCGGCCTTGGGGCAGCGCGGGTGGAAGGTGCAGCCGGGCGGGGGAGCGGCCGGGCTCGGCGGGTCGCCGAGCAGTGTGATCCGCTCCCGGGACCGCTCGGCCGCGGGGTCGGGCAGCGGCACGGCGGAGAGCAGCGCGCAGGTGTAGGGGTGGGCGGGGGCCGCGTACACCCGTTCCTTCGTGCCGATCTCCACGATCCGGCCGAGATACATCACGGCGACCCGGTCGCAGACCCGCTTGACGACCGACAGGTCGTGGGCGATGAAGAGGTAGGCGAGCCCGAGTTCGCTCTGGAGCCGCTCCATCAGATTGACGATCTGGGCCTGGACGGAGACGTCGAGGGCGGAGACGGGTTCGTCGGCGACGACGAGCCGGGGGCTGGTGGCCAGCGCGCGGGCGATGCCGATGCGCTGGGCCTGACCGCCGGAGAACTCGTGCGGATAGCGGTCGATGTGCTCCGGGATGAGCCCGACCAGATCCATCAGCTCCACGGCCCGCTTGCGCGCCTTTGACGCCGAACTCCCCTGCACCATCAGCGGGTCGGAGATGATCCGGGCCACCGTGTGCCGGGGGTTGAGGGAGGAGTGCGGATCCTGGAAGACCATCTGCAGATCGCGGCGGAGCGGCTTGAGCTCGCGCTGGGACAGATGGCTGATGTCGCGTCCCTCGTACGAGACGGAGCCGGCGGTGGGTTCCAGGAGCCGGACGATCACGCGGCCGGTGGTCGACTTGCCGCAGCCGGACTCGCCGACGAGCCCCAGGGTCTCACCCGCCGCCACGTCGAAGCCGACGCCGTCGACGGCCCGGACCGGGGCCGAGCGGGCCCGGCCCCCCGGGAAGGTCATCGTCAGGTCCCGTACACGGAGCAGGGGCTGGGATGTCGTGGTCGTGGTCATGAGGCGACGCCTTCGTACGCGGGGAAGTGGCAGGCGGCCGGATGCCCGTCCGGGCCGCGGAGCAGCGGGCGTTCGCCGGCGCAGCGCGCCCGCTCCTCCTCGGAGCCGGCGGCCGCGCGGGGGCAGCGGGGCGTGAACGCGCAGCCCGGTGCCGGGTCGAGCAGGGACGGCGGGCTGCCCGGGATCGCCCGCAGCGGGGCGTCGTCGTGGTCGTCGAGCCGGGGCAGCGAGTCGAGCAGGCCGCGAGTGTACGGGTGGGCGGGCGCCGCGAACAGGGCGTCCACCGGAGCGTGTTCGGCGGCCCGGCCGCCGTACATCACCAGGACGTCGTGGGCCACCCGGGCGACCACTCCCAGATCGTGCGTGATCATGACGACGGCGAGCCCCCGCTCCTGCTGGAGGCGGGCGATCAGCTCCAGGATCTGGGCCTGGACGGTGACGTCCAGGGCGGTGGTCGGCTCGTCGGCGATGAGGAGATCGGGCTCGCACACCAGCGCCATGGCGATCATCACGCGCTGGCGCATACCGCCCGAGAACTGGTGCGGGTACTCGCCGGCCCGGCGCCGCGGTTCGGGGATTCCGACCTCGGCGAGCGCCTCGACGGCCCGCTCACGGGCGGCCTTTCGGCCCGAGCCGAAGTGGACCCGGTGGTGCTCGGCTATCTGCTCCCCCACGGTGTAGTACGGGTGCAGGCTGGACAGCGGGTCCTGGAAGATCATCGCCATCCTCCGGCCGCGCAGACCGTTCAGCTCGCGGTCGGACAGACCGATCAGCTCCCGTCCGGCCAGGGTGACGGAGCCGGTGACCTCGGCGCCGGTGTGCAGGCCCATCACGGCCAGCGAGGTGACCGACTTTCCGGAGCCGGACTCGCCGACGATGCCGAGGGTCCGGCCGCGCGGCACGTCGAAGGCGAGGGAGTCGACGGCCCGGACCGGGCCGCGCTTCGTCGGGAAGGTGACCGTCAGGTCCCGTACCGACAGCAGGGAGGCGGACTCGGCCATCAGTACCTCACTCGCGGGTCGACGACGGCGTACAGCAGGTCGACGGCCAGGTTGGCGACGACGATGAAGGTGGCGGCGAGCAGGGTGACCCCGAGGATGACCGGCTGGTCCCCGGTGGACAGGGCGCCGTAGAAGAGCCGTCCGATGCCGGGCAGCCCGAAGATGGACTCGGTGATCACCGCGCCCGCGAGCAGACCGCCCAGGTCCATCCCGAAGATGGTGAGGACGGGCGTCATGCCCGCCCGCAGTCCGTGCTTGACGACCACCGTGCGTCGCGGCAGACCCTTGGCGCGGGCAGTGCGGATGTACGGCTCCGCCATGCTCTCGATCATCGAACTGCGGCTCTGCCGGGCGTACATGGCCGCGTACAGGATCGCGAGCGCCAGCCAGGGGAGCAGCAGGTTGGAGGCCCAGGCGCCGGGGTCGGAGCCGAAGGGGACGTACTGCGGATAGGGCAGCAGCCCGGCCACCCGGATCAGCCCGTAGATCAGCATCACCGAGGTGAAGTAGACGGGCAGCGAGGCGGCGGCGACCGCGCCGACCATCAGGGCGCGGTCGGTGAACGTGTCCTTGTGCAGGGCGGCGGTGACCCCCGCGGTGAGACCGAGCAGCAGCCATATCGTGGCGGCGCCCAGGGCGAGCGAGGCGGAGACCGGAAGCCGGTCCACGAGGAGCTCCCAGACGCCCTGGCTGTTCTCGTACGAGTAGCCCAGGCACGGGAACTCGCAGTGCAGGGCGTACTGCCCGCTGCCCATGGTGCGGCCGGTGAAGATGCCGGTGACGAAGTCGGTGAACTGCCGCCACAGAGGGTCGTCCAGGCCCATGTGGGCGCGGATCGCCTCCAGGCGTTCGACGCTGCACGACTTGCCGCACGCCGCGGCTGCCGGGTCGGAGGGAAGGACGTAGAAGATGGTGAAGGTGACGGCGGCGATGGCGACCAGGACGCCGAGTACGCCGAGGAGCCGGCGGCCGAGGTAGAGGATCACGAGCCGCTTCCTCTCGGGTCGAGGACGTCCCGCAGGGCATCCCCGAGCAGGGTGAACGCGAGCACCGTGAGGAAGAGGCAGAGGCTCGGGACGACGAAGTACATGGGATCCGTGTCGTAGTAGGCGACGCTCTCGGCGATCATCTGGCCCCAGGAGGGGGTGGGCGGGCGCACGCCGACGCCGAGATAGCTCAGCGCCGCCTCGGTGGCGATCATCCCCGGGATGATCAGGGTGGTGTACGCGATGACGGGCCCGGCGACACCCGGCAGGATCTCGCGGACCAGGATACGCAAGGGCCCCGATCCGCCGACGCGGGCGGCATCGACGTACTCGCGGTGCTTGAGCGAGAGGGTCTGGCCCCGCACGACGCGGGCGATGCCGGGCCAGCCGAAGAGGCCGATGACGGCAGTCATCAGCAGGATCCGGTTGACGTCCCGGGCCACCGACATCATCGCGATCATGAATATGAGGGAGGGGAAGGACATGGTGAGGTCCATCAGCCGGGAGAGCACGGCGTCGGTGCGGCCGCCGAAGAACCCGGCGGCGATGCCGGCCGCCGTCCCGGCGAGGACGACGATCGCGGTCGCGGCGAAGGCGATGAGCAGGGAGACCTGGGCGCCGTGCACGACCCGGGCGAACAGGTCGCGGCCGGTGACGGGTTCGACGCCGAGCCAGTGCTCGGCGGAGACCCCGCCGAGCGGACCGATGGGCTGACCGCCCAGGTAGGGATCGACGGCGCTCTTGTCGAACTCCTCGGGGCCCCAGCCGCCCAGCGCGCTCAGCAGCGGGGCGGCGACGGCCATCAGCGCGAAGAGCGCGACCACGGCGAGCGAGAGCTTCACGGAGGTGCGGCGGCGCAGTTCCGCGCGGGCGAGCTGCCAGGGTCCGCTGCCCGTGGCGGGGGGTGCGGAGACGGTGGACATGACGGTCAACTCAGCTGCCGCTCTCGGAGGGGTCCTTGAGGCCGATGGTGGCGTAGTCGAGCTGGCCGCCGAAGGAGGTGTGGCCGAAGGCGCCGGCGATGTTGGTGCCGATCAGCAGGGGCATGCGTTCGACGACGGCGGGCGCGGTCGGGGCCTTGGCGAGGATCTGTCCGTCCAGTTCCTGCCAGGCCTTGTCGGCCTGAGCGGCATCGGTCATGGCGGCGATCTCGTCCATCCGCTTCATGGTCGCGTCGTCGCGGAAGAGGGAGTGGTTGCCGGAGTTGCCCTTCTCCTTGATGTAGCGGCCGTCGAAGACGAAGGGCAGGAACGTGGAGCCGGAGGGGTAGTCCGGGCACCAGCCGGTGTAGACGAGGTCCGTGCGGTTCTTGGTGTCGCCGATGGTGTCGTAGAAGGCCGAGGGGTCGACGGTCTCGATGACGACCTTGATCCCGGCCCGGCCCAGGGACTGCTGGATCGCCTCGCCGACACCCTTGTCGCCGTTGGAGACGGTGATACTGGTGGAGAAGCCGCCGGCCCGGCCGGCCTCCTTCAGGAGTTGCTTGGCCTTCTCCACGTCACCGGTGAGCGGGATCTTCAGACTGTCGGGCTGCTTGCCGGCGAAGAGGGACCCCGGCATGAGGGCAGTGGCCGGGTCGTTGAGGGCGGGGCCGCCCGAGGCCGTCGTGACCGCCTCCCGGTCCAGGGCGTACTGCACGGCCTGCCGGACCTTGACGTTGTCGAAGGGGGCGCGGCCGGTGTGCATCTGCACCATCTCGGTGCAGTTGCTGGACTCGGCGAGCAGCCGCGCCTTGACCTCGGGCTTGGTGAGCACCTTGGAGGTGCTCTCCGGGCTCAGCTTGCGCCATTGGACGGCAGAGGCGTCGGCGCCCGAGGAGGCGATGAGCCGGTCGTCGATCTGAGTGGCCTTCAGGCCCATGGTCATGACGACCTTGTCCGGGTAGGCCTTGCGCACGGTGTCCGTCTTCGGGTCCCAGTGGGTGTTGCGGACCAGGGTGAGCTGCTTGTCGCGGGCGTAGGACTCGATCTTGTACGGGCCGGAGGAGAAGGGACGGTTGTCGTACTGGGGGCCGTTGTCCTTCGCCTTCGGCACGGGGGCGAAGGTGGGCAGCACGGTCGCGTAGGGGAACTCGGCGAAGGGCTTGCGCAGTTCGAAGACGATCGTGTGGGCGTCAGGGGTCTTCACGGAGTCGAGCTGCTTGCCCTGGGACGGTCCCTGGTAGCCCTCGGCGCCGGTGAGGTAGCGGGCCGCGTAGTCGGGGCCGCCGGGCAGATCGGGCGAGAAGGACCGCTCGACGTTGTACTTGATGTCCTGGGCGGTGATGGGCGATCCGTCCTCGTACTTCAGGCCCTTCTTGAGCTTGAATGTCCAGGTCCTGGCGCCGTTGGACGGGACGCCGAGGTTGTCGGCGAGGTCGGGGGTCAACTCGCCGCCCTTCGCGCCGGGTTCCGCCTTGTACGTGACAAGGGTGCGGTAGAGCAGGCGCGTGCCGAAGTCCATGTCGCTCATGACCCAGTTGCGGGCCGGGTCGAGGTGGGTGAAGTCCTGGTTGGACAGGACCGTCAGGGTGCCGCCCCTCTGCGGCGTACCGCCGACCACCGCGCCGTTGTTCGCGGTCGCGGGGTTTTCGGCTCCCCGGCCGTCGTCGGCCTTCTTGCCGCCGGAACAGGCGGCCGCTCCCAGGCTGAGGGCGGCCACCAGCGCGGTGGCGAGTGCGGTACGGGTGCGCGTGTCCATCAGTGATCACTCCGAGAGCAGAGTCGGACAGCCGGCTCGGCGGCGAGCGGCGGCTGGAACGTGACCTGTAACATAGTAATGTGAAATTGCACTGCACAACCCATCGGGGGTCCTGTTATCCATCCGTGTCGTAGGGAGTCCGCCGGGTCCGGGTGGGGCCTTGTCTCTCGTTGTGCAATGTGAAATATTACTGACGTGCTCACGAGAAGAAGCTCGGACGTCATCGTCGTCGGCGCAGGCGTCGTCGGCGCGGCTTGCGCCTACTATGCCGCCCGGGCCGGCCTCACCGTCACCGTCGTGGACCGAGGCCCCGTCGCCGGCGGCACCACGGGGGCGGGGGAGGGGAACATCCTGGTCTCCGACAAGGAGCCCGGCCCGGAACTCGAACTCGCCCTGCTCTCCGGGGCCTTGTGGCGGGAGCTGGCCGAACTGCTCCCGCCGGACATTGATTACGAGCCCAAGGGCGGACTCGTCGTCGCCTCGAACGAGGACGGGATGGACGCCCTGCGGGCGTTCGCCGCCGGACAGGGCAACGCCGGTGTCGACGCCCGGGAGGTCCCGGCCGAACTGCTGCACGAGCTCGAACCGCACATCGCCCCAGGCCTCGCCGGCGGCTTCCACTATCCGCAGGACGCCCAGGTCATGCCCGCCCTCGCCGCCGCCCACCTGCTGGGTGCGGGCGGAGAGCACAGTGGCGGCCGCGGTGCGGTCCGGCTCAGGCTCGGCGAGGAGGTCGAGGCGATCGTCACCGGTGCCTCCGGAGAGGTGCGCGGCGTCCGTACGACGGCCGGGGAGATCTCTGCCCCGTACGTGGTGAACGCCGCCGGAACCTGGGGCGGTGACCTCGCGCGTCTCGCCGGGGTGGAGCTTCCCGTCCTGCCCCGCCGGGGCTTCGTCCTGGTCACCGAACCGCTGCCGCGGGTGGTGCGCCACAAGGTGTACGCGGCCGACTATGTGGCGGATGTGGCCAGTGGGTCGGCGGCGCTGCAGACCTCGGCGGTGGTCGAGGGCACCCCGGCGGGCCCGGTGCTCATCGGCGCCAGCCGGGAGCGGGTCGGCTTCGACCGGTCGCTCTCCACCGAGGTGCTGCGGCGGCTCGCGGCCGGGGCCACGGCCCTGTTCCCGATGCTGGCCGGGGTGCGGGCGATGCGCACGTACGCCGGATTCCGGCCGTATCTGCCGGACCACCTGCCGGCGATCGGTCCGGACCCGCGCGTCCCCGGTCTCCTGCACGCATGCGGGCACGAGGGAGCGGGGATCGGTCTCGCGCCGGTGACGGGACAGATCGTCACCCGGTGCCTGATGGGGGGTGAACCCCCGGTCGACATCGGCCCGTTCATGCCCCTGCGATTCGCCTCGGCGTCGTCCTGAGCCCACTCAGACCGTCACGAAAGGAGAGGTCCCGTGGCCCGTACCCCCGCCGACCTGGTCGGGGCGCAGTCCGATCCGTCGTTCGACATCACCTTCGACGGACGTCCCGTCGCCGCCCTGCCCGGACAGTCTGTGGCCGCCGCCTTGTGGGGAGCCGGCATCCTCGCCTGGCGCTCCACCCGGGACGGTGGCCGACCGCGCGGCGTGTTCTGCGGCATCGGCCAGTGCTACGACTGCCTGGCCACGATCAATGGAGAGCCCAACCGACGGGCCTGCCTGGTTCCCGCGCGCCCCGGCGACGAGATCACCACTCAGGAAGGACACGGCCATGACCGCCTCGGCGTGTGAACCGTACGACCTCGCGGTCATCGGGGCGGGCTCCGCCGGAATCGCGGGCGCCGTCGCCGCCTCCGAACTCGGCCTGTCCGTGGCCCTGGTGGACGCCTCGGCGCAGACCGGCGGACAGTTCTACCGGCATCCGGCGCCGAGCCTCGGCGCCGTGCGGCCCGAAGCGCTGCACCACGACTGGTCCGCCTTCCGCGACCTGCGCCGACGTCTCGCCGAGAGCGACGTGACCCATCTGGCCGGACACCACGTATGGAGCGTGACCAGGAGCGACGAGGCCGTCGACGGCCCGTGGACCGTTCACGCCGTCATCGGCCCCGACGGAGCGGACGAACGCAGCGCCCGCGTGCGCGCCCGCGCCGTCCTGCTCGCCACCGGCGCGTACGAGCGTCAACTCCCCTTCCAGGGATGGACATTGCCCGGCGTGGTCAGCGCCGGGGGAGCGCAGGCCATGCTCAAGTCCGGCCTGATCCTGCCCGGCAGACGGATTGTCGTGGCGGGAAGCGGCCCGCTGCTTCTCGCCGTTGCCTCCTCGCTGGCCGCGGCGGGGGCGCGGGTGCCGGCGGTGGTGGAGGCGTCCGGGTACCTGCGGTACGCCCGCAACCCTCGGGCGCTCGTCACCAACCCGCACAAGGCGGCCGAGGCGCTGCTGCACGGAGGGGCGCTACTGCGGCACGGCGTGCGGCTGCGGACCCGCAGCGCCGTCACCGAGGTGCACGGCTCCGACCGGGTGGAGGCCGTCACCGTCACCCGCCTCGACCGCGACTGGCGGCCCGTACAGGGGTCGGGCCGCCGGATCGCCTGCGACGCGCTGGCCGTCGGGCACGGGCTCGTCCCCCAGATCGAACTGGCCGTGGCGCTCGGCTGCGCCACCCGCACACTGCCCGACGGCACCCTCGCGCTCGCCCTCGACGGTCTCCAGCAGTCCTCGGTGCGCGGCCTGTGGGCGGTCGGCGAGGCCGGGGGTGTGGGAGGCGCGGAACTGGCTCGTGTCGAGGGCGAGCTGGCGGGCGTCGCGGTCGCCGTCCGGCTGCGGGGGAGCCGAGTCCCCGCCGGCCGGATCCGCGGACTGAGCCGTCGTCGGGACCGCATGCGCGCCTTCGCCGAGGTGATGGCCGCCGCCCACGCACCCGGGTCCGGCTGGCCGGGGTGGCTGACCGACGACACGGACGTGTGCCGCTGCGAAGAGGTCACCGCCGGGCGCATCCGAGAGGCGGTCGCCGAGCTCGGGGCGCGCGACGCGCGCACCGTCAAGCTGTTCACCCGGGCCGGCATGGGCTGGTGCCAGGGACGGATGTGCGGGACGGCCGTGGCCTGCCTCGCGGCGCGCGACGGCGACGCCGAACCCCCGGCCGAGCGCCGCCCGTTCGCGACACCGGTTCCGCTCTCGGTGCTGGCCGCCCTCGATGAGGCCGACGCCGAAAGCGCCGAGGCCGGCGACCGCCGGTCGTAGGCGATTCCGCCCTCTTGGGAAGCCAGGAGCTTAATGAAATGTCACAGTCTACAGAAAGGTCCGTCGACATGACCGCCAAGAACTGGAACAGCGCCACCCCCTGGCGCGGCATCATGGTCGCCACCACCCTGCCCCTGCGCGAGGATCTGTCCGTCGACCACGACGCATACGCCGAGCACGTCCGCTGGCTGATCGACAACGGCTGCGACGGTGTCGTACCCAACGGCTCGCTCGGCGAATACCAGACCCTCACCGCTGAGGAGCGCGCCCGTGTCGTCCGTACCGCCGTCGAGGCAGCGGGCGACGGGGCCCGGGTCATGCCCGGTGTCGCCGCCTACGGCAGCGGCGAAGCCCGGCGCTGGGCGGAGCAGGCGGCCGAGGAGGGCTGCGGCTCGGTGCTGCTGCTGCCCCCGAACGCCTACCGGGCCGATGAGCCGGCCGTACGCGCCCACTACGCCGAGGTCGCCCGGGCCGGCGTGCCCGTGGTCGCGTACAACAACCCCATCGACACCAAGGTCGACCTGACCCCCGGGCTGCTCGCAGGGCTGTACGCCGACGGCAGCATCGTCGCCGTCAAGGAGTTCAGCGGGGACGTCCGCCGGGCGTACGAGCTCGCCGAACTCGCCCCGGAACTCGATCTGCTGATCGGTGCCGACGACGTCCTGCTCGAACTCGCCCTGGCCGGCGCCGTCGGATGGATCGCCGGATACCCCAACGCGTTCCCGGCCAGCTGCTCCGCGCTGTACCACGCCGCCGTCACCGGCGACCTGGCGACGGCCCTCCCGCTCTACAGGTCCCTGCACTCCTTGTTGCGCTGGGACTCCAAGACGGAGTTCGTCCAGTCCATCAAGCTGTCCGTGGACATCGTCGGCCGGCCCGGAGGGCCGACCCGCCCGCCCCGCTTCCCGCTGACCGGAGAGATCGAGGCGGGAGTCCGGGGCGCCACCGAGAAGGCCGTGGCCGACGGCCACCGCTGACCAGTCCGCCACCGACCGAAAGGAAAGGCCCGTGCGTACGCGTCACGTGTTCCACGCCGTCGACTCGCACACCGAGGGGATGCCCACGCGGGTGATCACCGGTGGCGTCGGTGTGATCCCCGGCGCCACCATGGCCGAGCGGCGGCTCCACTTCATCGAGCACCTGGACCGTCTCCGGACGCTCCTGATGTACGAGCCGCGCGGGCACGCGGCCATGAGCGGTGCGATTCTCCAGCCGTCCACTCGGCCCGACGCCGACTACGGCGTCCTCTACATCGAGGTCTCCGGGCTGCTGCCCATGTGCGGACACGGCACCATCGGCGTCGCCACTGTCCTCGTCGAGACGGGCATGGTCCCGGTGACCGAACCGGTCACCACCGTGCGGCTCGACACCCCGGCCGGCCTGGTCCGTGTCGACGTGCAGGTGGAGGACGGGGCGGCGAAGTCGGTCACGCTCACCAATGTGCCGTCTTTCTGCGTCGGCCTGGGCCGCAAGGTGACCGTGCCCGGCTACGGTACGGTCACGTACGACCTCGCCTTCGGCGGCAACTTCTACGCCTTCGTCGAACTCGACGCGCTGGGCCTGCCGTTCGACCGCGCCCGCAAGGACGAGCTGCTCACGTCAGGGCTTGCGATCATGGAGGCGATCAACGCCTCGCCGGACCGGCCCGTCCACCCGGAGCAGCCGCAGATCGCCGGAGTCAAGCACGTCTACCTCGCGGCCCCCGGTTCCGACGCCCACCACTCCCGCCACGCCATGGCCATCCACCCCGGCTGGTTCGACCGCTCCCCGTGCGGTACCGGCACCTCCGCGCGCATGGCGCAGCTGCACGCCCGCGGTGAACTGCCGCTCGACCGCGACTTCGTCAACGAGTCCTTCATCGGGACGCGCTTCATCGGACGCCTCGTCGCCGAGACCGAGGTCGGCGGGGGACCCGCCGTCGTCCCGACCGTCACAGGACGCGCGTGGATCACCGGCACAGCCCAGTACTTCCTCGATCCGGACGACCCCTTCCCCGGAGGTTTCCTCCTGTGACCACCACCAAGTTCCTCGTCCTCACCTCGCGCAATCCCGCCGACCCGTCCGACGTCCTCCTGGAGATGCCGGCGCCCGGCGCGTTCGCGTCGATCGACGCCGTGGACCGGGCGCGAGCCGCCCAGCAGGGGTGGCTGCTCGGCGGGGCGGCCGCCCGCTCGGCCGCTCTGGGGTCGGCCGCCGACGCCATCGAGGCCGCGGGGGCCGAGCTGACCGCCCTCGCCGTCCGGGAGGTGGGCAAGCCCCTCACCGAAGCCCGGGCCGAGGTCGCGCGCACGGTCGCGATCTGGCGCTACTACGCCCAGGCGCCGTATGAGCCCGTGGGGGCGGTCCACGAGACCGCCGTGGGCGCCGGTCTGCTGCTCACCCGCCGCCGGCCGCACGGTGTGGCCGGACTGATCACGCCCTGGAACTTCCCTTTCGCCATTCCGAGCTGGAAGGCCGCCCCGGCGCTCGCCGCCGGCAACGCGGTCGTCCTCAAGCCCGCCCCCGAGGCCACCGCCTGCGCCATGCACCTGGCCGAGATCGTCCAGCGGGCCCTGCCGGAGGGCGTCTTCACCGTCCTGCCCGGCGGGGCGGCGGAGGGCAACGCGCTCGTCTCCTCCGCCGATGTCGTCTCCTTCACCGGCTCGACCGCCGTCGGCCGGGCCGTCGCACGCCGCGGTGCGGCCCGGGGCATTCCGGTCCAGGCCGAGATGGGCGGTCTGAACGCGGCCGTCGTCGTTCCCGACGCCGACATCGAGACGGCCGCGGCCCACATCGCCACCGCGATCGCCGGTTACGCGGGGCAGAAATGCACCGCCACCAGCCGTGTCATCGCGGTCGGGACGGCCCTGAAGCCCCTGCGCGAGGCGCTCTCGGAAGCGCTCCGGGCTCTTCCGGTCGGCGATCCGGCCGACGCGGCGACCGTGAGCGGGCCGCTCATCGACCAGCACGCCCGCGACCGGGTCTGCGAATCCTGGCACGGCCTGTGCACACTGGCCGGCGGCACCGTACCCGACGGCCCGGGCTGGTTCGCGGCCCCGACCCTCGTCGAGAAGGTCCCCTCCGGGCACCGCCTGCTGCGCGAAGAGGTCTTCGGTCCCGTGGCGGCCCTGCTGCCCGCAGAGAACCTGGCCCACGCGGCACGGATCACCAACTCGGTGCCGTACGGCCTGGTCACCTCGGTCCACACCGCCGATCTGAGCACTGCCCTTGACGGACTCGACCGGCTCGACACCGGAATGATCAGGATCAATGCGCCGTCAACCGGCGTCGACTTCCATCTGCCGTTCGGAGGCGCCAAGGCGTCCAGCCACGGGCCGCGCGAACAGGGCAGGGCCGCGCTGGAGTTCTACACCTCCAGCCGCACGTACACCCTGACACCTCCATAGGCAACATGACATTGTACGGTGGGTTCTTACCGGACCGAAGGGACCAGAACCTCCATGGGCCACCTGAAGCAGACCGATCTCAACGCAACGCGCGAGCGGCTGCGCGACCAGGTGAGCCATGCCCTCCGGGCGGCCCTGATCTCCGGTGAGCTGCGCCCGGGCATGGTGTATTCGGCGCCCACACTCGCCGAGGACTTCGGTGTCTCCGCCACCCCCGTCCGCGAGGCGATGCTCGATCTGGCCCGTGAGGGCCTGGTCGAGCCCGTCCGGAACAAGGGCTTCAGGGTGACGGAGGTCAGCGAGCGCGACCTCGACCAGTACACGGAGATCCGTGCTCTGATCGAGATCCCCACAGTCGGCCGAGTCACCCGCAGTGCAGCGCGCGAGGAGCTGGAGGCGCTGCGTCCGGTGGCGGAGGAGATCGTCCGGGCCGCCCGCGACCACGACCTGGTCGGCTACCTGGAGGCCGACCGGCGGTTCCATCTGTCGCTGCTCGCGCTCTCGGGCAACGACCGACTCGTCGAAACGGTCGGCGACCTGCGCAAGCGCTCCCGGCTGTACGGTCTCACCGCCCTGGACGAGGGCGGCGAGTTGATCCCCTCGGCGGAGGAGCACCTGGAGCTGCTTGACCTGATGCTCGCGGGTGACGCGAAGGGGGCCGAGAAGTGCATGGCCCGGCACCTGGGTCATGTGCGCTCTCTGTGGGCCGGCGGTGGTGGGTCTTCCCCGGCCGGGGGGTCCGGAAGGGCCGGAATCAAGCGCTCGGCCTGAGACGGCACAGTCCCCATAACACCCTGCTATGCCCGAGGGAGAGCTTCTCGGAACGAGCCCGCTGATGCACGCTCGGTATACAATGTCACACATCACTCCTTGAATGCTGACGACCCGCTTGGTGCGAAAGGGACTTATGAACCCGGTGTACGCCATCACCGATCACGTTTTCACCGCCCCGCTGGACCACTCCCTTCCGGCCGGCCCGACCATCCAGTTGGTTGCGCGTGAAGTCGTCGACCCGGCCCGCACCGGCGAACGACTGCCGTGGCTGCTCTATCTGCAGGGCGGTCCCGGCGGCAAGGCGCCGCGGCCTTCGGCGGGCTCGCCCGGGTGGCTGCCCCAGGCGCTGAAGACCCACCGGGTGCTCCTCCTCGATCAGCGCGGCACCGGCCGCTCCACCCCGATCACCGCCCGTACGGCCGCCCGGTTCGACTCGCCGGCCCGACTGGCCGCGTATCTGGCCTGCTTCCGCGCCGACGCCATCGTCGCCGACGCGGAACTGATACGCCGCCGCCTGTGCGGCGACGCCCCGTGGGAGACGCTCGGCCAGAGCTACGGCGGCTTCATCACCCTCACCTACCTCTCCCGGGAGCCGGAAGGTCTGCGGGCCTGCTATGTCACCGGCGGCCTGCCGGGCCTCACCGCGACCGCCGACGACGTGTACGCCCGCACCTACCCCCGGGTGCGAGAGCGGGTCCTCGACTTCTATGCCCGCTATCCGGACGACGCCCTTCGACTGCGCCGGATCGCCGATCTCCTGGCGGCCGACGACATCCGGCTGCCGGGAGGAGACCGCCTGACCACCCGTCGTCTGCGCACCCTCGGCCTCGCGCTCGGCATGGGCGACGGCTTCGAACGGATCCACTGGTTGCTCGACGAATCGCTGGACGCGAACGGCGAGTTGACGGACACCTTCCTCCACCAGACGGAGACCCTGACCGGATTCACCGACAACCCGCTCTTCGCCGTCCTGCAGGAAGCGCTGTACGGGCAAGGGGCCGGTCCCACCGGCTGGGCGGCTTCCCGGGCGCTCGACGGCTTCCCCGAGTTCGCCGAGAAGGCGGACCCGCTCCTGCTCACCGGAGAAATGATCTACCCCTGGATGTTCCGGGAGATCAAGGCCCTGCGCCCCTTCGCGGACGCCGCGGACCTCCTGGCCCGGCGCACCGACTGGCCGCCGCTCTACGACCCTCGCCGCCTGGCCGCCAACCAGGTTCCGCTGGCCGCGGTCGTCTACCACGACGACATGTACGTCGACGCGGACCTCTCCCTGCGCACTGCACGCGAAGTCGGTGCCACCCGGACGTGGGTCACCAACGAGTGGGAGCACGACGGCGTCACCGCCTCCGGCGGCCGTGTGCTCGCCCGGCTGATGGACCTGGCCGCCGGCCGCGCATAGCCCTTCGCTTCTTGCTCCCTCTCATCCCCCTCATCCATCGCCCGCATCCGACGGGAGTCCCATGCCTGCTCTGCCGATCCGCCTGCGTTCCCTCACGGCGGCTCTCGCCCTCGCCTCGTCCCTGACCGTCCCGGCGAACGCCCAGGCGGCCGCCCCAACTCCTGTGCTGCGGGCAGACGTTCCCGCTTCCGCCTGCGCGCTGCCCGGCAGGACCGGGTGGACCGACGAAGGCCACGCCACCGATCAGGTCCAGTTCCAGCCCTCCACAGGAACTCGGCGGGTGCTGACGCTGTTCGTCGACTTCCCCGACGCGCGGGCCACCGAGCCCACGGACGCGTACGCCGCCCAACTGGCCCCGGCATCCGACTGGATGCGCACGGCCAGCCACGGGCGTTCCCGTCTCGCCCTCACCTCACTCCACCGCTGGATCCGCATGCCTGCGGAGTCGCACACGTACGGCTTCGAACGCGGCCTGACCTTCGAGGCCCACGAGAAGTACGTACGCGACGCGATCGAGTCCGCCGACCCGTACGCGGACTTCTCCCGCTACGACATGGTCTATGTCGTTCCCACCAGGACGGCGTCCGCGATCTCCTTCTCCCCGACCTACCTCTACGACCCCAACACGCCCGGCGTGACCGCCGACGGAACCCGTCTGAAGTGGGGCGTGACCTTCGGGCAGGACCTCTGGCGCTGGGGTCACAAGGTCGTCGCCCACGAGACCGGTCATACCTTCGGCCTCCCGGACCTGTACTCCTTCACCGGCCCCACCCATCAGTACGTCGGCGGCTGGGACGTGATGGGCAACATCGCCGGCCACGCTCCCCAGTACCTGGGCTGGCACACCTGGAAGCTGGGCTGGACCCGCGACGCCCAGGTCGCCTGCGTCGACGCCTCCGGACGTCGCGTTGTGCGTCTGACACCGGTGGAGCGGCCCGGCGGCACCAAGATCGCCGTACTGCGGACCGGCGAGACCACGGCGTACGTCGCGGAGTCCCGCCGTCCCGAGGGGATCGACCGGGGAGCCTGCTCGGCCGGCGTCCTCATCTACAAGGTCGACTCCGCGACTCCGACCGGCGAGGGTCCGATCCGGGTCGTGAACGGCAGACCGTCCGAGACTCCACCCGCCGGCTGCACCGCGCTCGACCTGGCGGCCCACACCCCGGGTCAGATCTTCACGGACCAGGACAGCGGCGCCCGCATCGAGGTGCTGGCGGACGGCGAGGCCGGCGATGTGGTGCGGCTCCGCATGCCATGAGATTTCGCCGATGGCGGCCGGACCACGAACGCAGCACGCCGGCCGACCAGGCGCGCCGACTGAACATCGACACGGAGCGCCCGGTCAACCGCCGTCGATACGAATCACGCACGGTCAGGTGAGTCTGCCCATGGTCGGGGCGACAGCCCGGTAGGTGGAGGTGCGGTCTACCTCGTTGCGTCCGGCGACTTCCTGCTGGACGAGTCCTTTGCTGAACACGAGGCTGATCTGCCTTCCGCCCAGCCGACGTTCTTCAGCTCCCCGTCAGTAGTCGACGCGGTCGGCCTTGGCCACCCACGCGTCGAACGGAGCGGTCCGGTTCGGGAGGTCCAGCTGGTCGACGGCCATCGGCCACATCGACGCGGGCTTCTTCTCGAACAGGTCGTAGAACTCGCGGTCGTCGAATCCGGCCACTGCGGCGTCGTGCCGGTCGGCGGAGAACACAACCCGGTCCACGCGCGCCCACAGAGCGGCGGACAGGCACATCGGGCACGGCTCGCACGAGGTGACCAGGGTGTAGCCCTCCAGCGTGAACTCGCCGAGCTGGCGGCAGGCGGCGCGTATGGCGCTGACTTCGGCGTGCGCGACCGGGTCCAGTGTCGAGGTGACACGGTTGTTGCCGGTCGCGATGATCTCGCCGTCCTTGGCGATCAGCGCGCCGAACGGGCCGCCGCCGTCGGCCACGCTGGTGGTGGCCAGATGGATCGCCTCTTCCAGCCAGGCCCGCTCGAACTCGTGGACGCCGGCCTCTTGGGTGTGCGCGGTCATGACTGCTCCTTCTCGGGAAGGGGGTGGTGTTTCGGTGGTGGACGCCACCCTCGGGGTGCTCCGCCCTGTGCGGGCACAGCCGGCCCCTGGGGGCGTGTCGCAGGGCCGGGGGCGTGGTCGGGTCAGTGCCGACAGCGGCCACCCTCGGCAGGGGTCGGCCTGTGGGTCAGGCGACGGCGATGCGCTCGGGCGTGACCGGGGTGTGGGTCGGGTTCAGGCCGGTCGCGTTGCGGATGGCGTTGACGATCGCGGGGGTCGCGGAGATGGTGGCTCGCCGACGCCGCGCACGAGCCGGCATCGGCTCGGTCGGTGTGCCGCACTTGATGCCCAGGTGCTGGAGCGCGGACTCGATACGACGACCGGTCGACGACTTGCTCAAGGCTCTCTCCTCGTTTGACGAAACGTCAGGGGGATCGAGCGCAGGAGTCCGCCGACACAGTGTTCCAAGTCGGTGGCAGCCCTCACGCCGGTACGGCCCGCGATTCGTGTCGCGTCCGCTGTCGGGCCCTCGCATCCAGCGGCCCCTAGGGGCAGGACTGGAGGCGGCGGCACACGGCACCGATCCCCCTGGTTCGCTGCAACTCGCCTTGCCTCGTTGCAACTTGTACGAGGAGTACACAGCCAACCCGGTACAGTCGGCTAGGAGTGGAAGGCATGAAAGGCACCGCGGGCTACGACCGACTCTTCATAGATTCCTACAAGAATCAGTGGGGCTCGCGACGTGAGGAAACTCCTATAAAACCCAGTCACTCGTACGGGCTGCCTCCCAGCGCCGGGCCGGCGACCCGATCACCTCCCTGGCGGTGGAGGGACCGGGCTGAACGTCGGGCCGCCCGTCGCCTGCCGGGTTCACGGCGCAGACCGCGGACGACTGGCCCGCTCGGTCAGTTCCGTCTTCCTGATCTTGCCGGTCGCGGTCATCGGGAAGGCGTCGACCAACTCGATCCCGGGGACCTTGTACGCGGCCATGGCCTCGGTCGCCCAGTCGTGCAGGGCCCCGGCGGTCAGCCCGCTGCCGGGGACGGCGCGGACGTACGCGTACGGGCGCTGGCCGAACGTCTCGTCGTCGAGCGCGACCACGGCGGCGGCGAGCACGCCCGGGTGCTGGGCCAGCAGCGTCTCGACCTCGGTGGGGAAGACGCTCATCCCCTTGACCTTGATCATGTCCTTGTGGCGGCCGAGGTAGTGCAGGCAGCCGTCCTCGTCGAGACTGCCGATGTCGCCGGTGTGCAACCAGCCGTCGCGCAGGACGGCGGCGGTGGCCTCAGGTGCGTTCCAGTAGCGGGTCAGGACGGACGGGCCGCGGACGACGATCTCACCGGGCTCGCCGAGCGGCAGCGGCTCGCCGGTCGCGAAGTCGGTGACCATGAAGTCGGTGCCGGGGACGGGCAGTCCGCAGAAGACCGGGTCGCTGAGCAGGTCCCGGTCGCCGTCCTGGAAGCCGAGGGCGCTGGTGTCGCTGGTGTGCGTTTCCGTCATGCCGTACGAGGCCTCGCGCAGCACGCTGTCCGGGCCGACCGTGGCACGCCAGCGGGCGCGGATGTCCGGGGTGAGCTTGCGGATGAAGGAGACGGTGAGCGGGGCGGTGAGGCTGCTCAGGTCGTGGGCGGCGAAGTTCGGGTGGTCGAGCAGTTCGAGGTAGTTCTCGACGGTGCCGGCCGTCGTGGTGACGCGGTACCGCTCGACGGCGGCGAGAACCTTCGCCGGGTCCCAGCGGACCAGTAGGACGCTCGTGCCGCCGGAGACGAGGGGCGCCAGGATGCCGAGGTTCTCACCCGCGATCCAGAAGACCGGCAGATAGCACAGCGAGACGATGCCGTCGGCGGCGCCGGGTATGCCGCCCTGGATGGCGGTGGCCGTGTAGACCATGTGGCGCTGGGTGTGCTCGCAGCCCTTGGGCATTCCGGTGGTGCCGCCGGTGTAGTTGAGGGCGGCGAGCGCGTCCGGATCGTCGGCGACACGGCCGAGGGGCGGGTGGTCCAGCACCTGCTGCCAGTCCTCCAGCAGCAGGGTCTCGCGGACGGCGGTGGCCTCCCGCACCTCCTCCAGTACGGGAACCAGACGGTCGGCGGTGATGACGACTTCCGCGCCCGAGTCCGCGAGTTCGTGCCGCAGCTCGGCCGCCTTGAACATCGGGTTGACCGGGACGTGCACGGCGCCGAGACGCAGGACGGCCAGGAACGCGACCACGAAGTGGGGGCTGTTGGGCAGGAAGACGGCGACGCGGTTGCCGGGGCGCACACCGCGGGCTTCCAGCCAGCCGGCCAACCGGTCGGCTGTATCGTCCAGTTCGCGGTACGAGAGCTCCTGACCGCCGAAGACGAGCGCGGCCCTGTCGGGGGTCACCTCGGCCCAGTGGCGTACGTACCCCGGCACCGTCCGCTCGCCCGCGCGATGCGTCACCGTCTCCGGCTGTCTCCCCTGACGGGACGTGGCCTGACGGGCGCGCAGGTCGTTCAGGTACTCCTCGGTCCGGCGGGTTCGCATGGTGCGGCTCCTGTTCCGAGCAGGTGCAGATACATGGCAGTGACATCGCGGACGGCGGCGTCGTACTCCGTCGGCCGCTGGGAGACGAGACGGGCGAACTGGATGCTCATACCGCCCACGGCACGGGCGACGGAGAGCGGATCGGCGACGGGGGCGAGCCGGCCATCGGCGCTGAGCCTGCGGATGTAGCGGGCGGCACGGTGGACGGGGCGTTCCTGGATCTCCTCCCACAACTGCCTGACGTCATCGTCGGCCTGCGCCTGCTGCTCGAGCAGCCGCAGCAGTGGCAGGTGCCGGGCGTAGGCGGAGATGAAGGCGGCCGTGGACGCCTCGGCGACCGCGGCGGCGTCGTCCAGGTCGACGCCCGGCACCTCCTGGGCGGCGAGGAACGCGTCCCGTACGCGGACCGCCAGCACGCGGAAGATCTCCTCCTTCGAGGCGAAGTAGACGTAGAAGCTCGCCCGTGAGAGCTCGGCCTCGGCCGTGATGTCGGCGATGGTCGCGAGCCCGTAGCCGCGGCGCGCGAAGACCGACTCCGCGGCGTCGAGGAGCTGGGTCCGGGCCGGTGCGTCGGTGCGGTCGCGTGCGGTTCTGATCGCCCAGGGCTGTTGTCTGCGTGCCACGCGGCGAGCATATTGACGTTGACGCCAATGTCAATGAGCATGGCGTCGCCGCCTCGTGCCGGACTTGCTGGAGGGCTCATGGGTTCTGACGCCGTACTGGTCGCCAATCGCGGGGAGATCGCCGTACGGGTGCTGCGGGCTGCGGAGGAAGCGGGACTGCGGACGGTGGCCGTGTACGCCGAGGACGACGCGCAAGCGGCCCATGTGCGTCTCGCCGACGAGGCGCATCCGCTGCCCGGCACGGGGCCGGCCGCCTATCTGGACTGCGCCGCGGTGCTGGCAGCGGCCCGCAGAGCCGGGTGCGGGCTGCTGCACCCCGGGTACGGCTTCCTCAGCGAGGACGCGGATTTCGCCGCGCGCTGCGCGGCCGAGGGCATCGTGTTCGTCGGCCCCGATCCGGAGGTGATCGCCCTCTTCGGCGACAAGGGCCGCGCCAGGGCGCTGGCAGGGCGACTCGGGGTGCCGGTGCTCGCCGGGACCGACGGGCCGACGAGTCTTGCGGAGGCACGGGAATTCCTGACCGGACTCGGGCCCGGCGGCGCCGTGATGGTCAAGGCCGTCGGCGGAGGCGGCGGCCGCGGAATACGGGCGGTCCGGGGCGCCGACGAGCTGGAGGAGGCCTGGGAACGCTGCCGGTCGGAGGCCGAGCAGGGCTTCGGGCGCGGCGAGTTGTACGTGGAGCGGCTGCTGGCGGGCGCCCGCCACATCGAGGTGCAGGTGCTCGGAGACACGACCGGCGCCGTGACCCATCTCTGGGAGCGCGACTGCAGCGCCCAGCGGCGCCACCAGAAGCTGATCGAGACCGCCCCGGCCCCAGCCCTGTGCACGAGGGTGCGCGACCGGCTGCTCGACAGCGCCCTTCGGATGGCGCGCGAGACCCGCTACACCGGGCTCGGAACCTTCGAATTCCTCGTCAGCGGCGGAGAGTTCCACTTCATCGAAGCCAACCCACGCCTCCAGGTCGAGCATACGGTCACCGAGGAGGTGACGGGTGTCGATCTGGTCGCCGTCCAAATCCACCTGTCGGCCGGTCGGACGCTGGCCTCGTTGGGCCTCGGCGGGACGCCGGTGCCGCCGCGCGGTTTCGCCGTCCAGGCACGTGTGTACGCCGAGGAGCCGGGCACACTGAACCGGTTCGAGGTGCCGACGGGCCCTGGCGTGCGTGTGGACACGGCGACGCGGACCGGGGACACCACCAGCACGCGCTACGACCCGCTGCTCGCGAAGGTGATCGCCCGGGTCCCGGAGGGCTCGGGTTTCGCGGCGGCCTGCGAGCGGGCGCGACGGGCGCTCGGTGAGTTCGGCGTCGAGGGCGTACGGACCGGCATCCCGCTGTTGAACGCGGTGCTTCGGGATCCGCAGTTCGTCGCGGGCGGCACGGACACCGGCTTCGTGGAGCAACTGACCGAACAACTTGCCGGCGGGCAGGTCGAAGGGCGGTCCGAAGGACCGTCCGCGGCGTCGGATGCCGGGACCGGTGCCGACGGCACGGTGGCGGCACCGATGAGCGGCACAGTCGTCTCCATCGGCGCGAGGGCAGGGCAGCCGGTCGGGGCCGGCCGGCAGCTGCTCGTCGTGGAAGCGATGAAGATGGAGCACGTCGTACGTGCCGAGAGGGCCGGAACGGTACGCGCCGTGCTCGTGGCGGTGGGCGACGCCGTCTCCGAAGGAGCGCCGCTGGTTCTGCTGGATCCCGCGGACGGCACCGGGACCGTGGAGTCGGACGCCGCGGCCGTGGATCTCGACGCCGTACGCCCCGAACTCGCGGAGGTACGGGCGCGGCACGCCCTCACACTGGACGAACACCGACCCGAGGCGGTCGCCAAGCGGCACCGGATCGGCCGACGTACCGCCCGCGAGAACATCGCCGATCTGTGCGACGAGGGCAGTTTCACAGAGTTCGGGGCACTGGCCGTGGCGGCACAGCGCCAACGGCGCTCACTGCAGGATCTGATCATCTCGACCCCGGCCGACGGCATGGTGACCGGTACGGGGAGGGTCGCCGGATCCCCGGTCGTCGCCATGTCGTACGACTACACGGTCCTCGCGGGCACCCAGGGTCTGCAGAACCACCGCAAGACCGACCGGATGCTGCAGCTCGCGGGCGAGCGGCGGCTCCCGGTGGTGCTTTTCGCCGAGGGCGGCGGTGGCCGCCCCGGGGACACGGACACCACGTCCGTGGCAGGTCTGGATGTGATGACGTTCCATCAGATGGCGCGGCTGAGCGGCTCGGTGCCGCTGGTCGGCATCGCTTCGGGGCGCTGCTTCGCGGGCAACGCGGCGCTGCTGGGCTGCTGCGACGTGGTGATCGCGACGCCGGAGGCAACCATCGGCATGGGCGGTCCCGCGATGATCGAGGGCGGCGGTCTCGGTGTGTACACGCCCGAGGAAGTCGGCCCGTTGTCGGTCCAGGTGCCCAATGGCGTGGTGGACGTCGCCGTCGCGGACGAGGCGGAGGCGGTGCGTGTGGCCCGTGCCTATCTGTCCTACTTCCAGGGGGCGCAGGAGAGTTGGCAGGCCCCGGATCCGCGGCTGCTTCGTCATGCCGTGCCCGAGAACCGGCGCCGCGCCTACGACATCCGGCACGTCGTGGAGGGCTTCGCGGACATCGGTTCGGTGCTGGAGCTGCGGCAGGGTTTCGGCACCGGGGTCGTTACGGCATTGATCCGGGTCGAAGGGCGCCCGATGGGGCTCCTTGCCAGCAACCCGGGCCATCTCGGCGGGGCGATCGACCGGGACGCCGCCGACAAGGCGGCCCGCTTCCTGAAGCTCTGTGACGCATTCGGGCTGCCGATCGTCTCTCTTTGCGATACGCCCGGTTTCATGGTGGGACCCGATGCCGAGCGGACCGCGACGGTGCGCCACTTCGCCCGGCTCTTCCTGGCCGGCGCCCATCTGCGCGTACCGCTGGTGTCGCTGATTCTGCGGAAGGCGTACGGGCTCGGTGCGATGGCCATGATGGGCGGTTCGACCCGCGTCCCGCTGGCCACTGCCGCCTGGCCGAGCGGCGAGCTGGGCGGCATGGGACTGGAAGGCGCGGTGCGCCTCGGTTACCGCAAGGAGCTCGCCGCGATCGAGGACGCGGAGGCACGGCAGCGGGCTTTCGAGGCGCGCATCGCCGAGCTGTACGAGCATGGCAAGGCAGTGAACGCCGCTGCCGCACTGGAGATCGACGCGGTGATCGACCCGGCCGCTTCCCGTGAGTGGGTGCTGGCCGCTCTGGACGGGCACCGGGCGGCTGCCGGGGAGGCAGGCCGCGCGGGATCGGTGGACACCTGGTGAGGGGCGTCCCTCGCGTGTATCAGCCGAGGGATGTATCAGGCGCCACCACCGGTGAAGGCACGAGCATGCCTACGCCGCTCCCGCCGATCCGCGCTTGGCCGGGGAGCCGGCATGGACTGGGCCGAACTCCTTCAGGATTTCCGTTGCCTGTTCGAACCTCGTGGGGACCGTACGGGTGAGGGCCGCCACGCCGTGACACGGCGCCCGGCGGGCTGCCGGACCTGACCGGAGTTCAATACATCACATGGCATCAGCCTGGTCCCCGCACCGGTCGTTGGAGCAGGGAGCGACCCACCCGGGTCTGAGTCACGCCGGTTGCCGGCCACGTGCGAAGAACCAGGGGGGAACATCGATATCCGATACGAGGTGGTGTCCGGGGTGGAAAAGCGGATGACGGTGCTCAGCGAGAGCGGGGACGATCCGTTCGCTCTGCACCACGCCGCCTCGGCGGTGCTCGACGACCGGGGAACCGTGGTCGGCTGGAGCCTGCGGGCCCAGGAGTTGCTCGGCTACCCGGAGTCCGCAGTGATCGGCCGTCCGGCCTTCGACGTCCTGATCGATCCCGGCGACCTGCCGGCCGCCGAGGACGCGGCGGCCACGTGCAGGAGAGACGGAGGCTGGTTCGGCGTACTGGCGGTGAGGCATCGCAGCGGGCGGCTCGTGGAGATGGGTTTCCGGGCACGTGCGCTGCTGCGCGGTGACCATGTCCGCGAATGGTTCCTCGTCGGGGCACCCGCGGCGGAGGTCCTCGAGTGGCAAAGGGACCGCGCGGTCCTCGACGGGTTGTTCCGCCGGTGCCCGATCGGTCTGGTCGTCCACAGCCCCGAGATGACGATTCTGCGGGTCAACAGGGCGATCGAACGGTTCACCGGAGTCCCGGCCGCCTCCTTTCGGGGAATGCCCACGGGTGCCCTGCTGGTCGCCGAGGACGCGCGGAAGTCCGTGGACCGGGTGCGCGAGGTGATGGAGAGCGGAAGATCACTGGTCTCCACCGAGCAGTTCGCCCGCCTGCAGCGGGATCCGACACGAGTGCGGGCCGCGTCCGTCTCGGCCTTCCGACTGGAAGATCCCGCCGGCCGGGTCCTTGGGGTGGCCGAGACGGTCGAGGACGTCACCGAACGCCATCGGGCCCGACTTCGCCTGGCGCTCCTCGACCAGGCAGGCGCCCGCATCGGATCGACGCTCGACGTGCGACAGACCGCGTGGGAGCTCGCGGATGTGATGGTCCCGCACCTGGCCGACCACGTATCGGTGGACCTGTTGCCACCGGTGATGCGCGGCGAGGAGCCGGCGCAGGCGCCGGCGGGGCTCGTCGCACGGGTCGCGGTCCGCGGCGTCGTGGCCCAGCAGCCCGACCCGGCGCACCCGGAAGGGGAGCCGGTGCAGTTCGCACCCGGCACACCACAGGCCGGCTGCCTGGCCGACGGGCGTCCCCTCCTCGAACCGGTCCTTTCGCCCGACTGGTTCCTGGCGGAACCGCGCCAGGGCGAGCACGCACCGGACGTCTCGGCCCATTCCCTGATCGTGGTGCCGCTGGCCGCGCGCGGCCTGGTACTGGGCGTGATGAGCCTGTGGCGATCGCGGCACCCCGAGCCGTTCGAGACCGACGATCTGACACTGGCCCAGGAACTCGCCTCGCGCGCCGCCGTCAGCATCGACAACGCCCGACGCTTCACCCAACAGCAGCAGACCGCGTCCACCCTGCAACGGACCCTGCTGCCGAGGACGGTTCCGCACCAGCCGGCCGTCGAAGTGGCTCCTCGCTATCTCCCGGCCAGTACGGCCCCCGGTCCCGGCGGTGACTGGTTCGACGTCATTCCGTTGTCCGGGGCCAGGGTCGCCCTCGTCGTCGGCGACGCGGTGGGCCACGGACTGCACGCCGCTGTCACGATGGGTCGGCTCCGTACCGCCGTGCACACCCTCGCCACGCTCGACCTGGAACCGGACGAGGTCCTCTCCCGACTGGACGACCTGGTCAACCTCCTTGCCGCGGAACAAGAGACAGTCGGCGAACGACCCGCGGGCGAGCAGATCGTCGGCGCCACCTGCCTGTACGCCGTCTACGACCCGGTCTCCCGGCAGTGCTCCGCGGCGCGCGCCGGTCACCCCCCACCGGTCGTGACCACACCGGACGGACAGGCAGACCTGCTCGACCTGCCCCCCGGCCCACCGCTCGGCCTGGGCGGTCTGCCGTTCGAAACCCGGGAGATCGAACTGGCCGAGGGCAGCCTGCTCACGCTCTACACCAACGGACTCATCGGCCAACGCCACATGGACGTCGACACGGGCCTGCAACGGCTGCGCACAGCGCTCACGCACCCCGCGGACGCCTTGGAGGAGACGTGCCAGGCGGTTGTCGACTCCCTCGTGCCACCGCAGCCCGCCGACGACATCGCCCTGCTCATCGCACGCACCCGTGTACTGCCACCGGAGAACGTCGTCTCCTGGCAACTGCCACTGCAGCCGACCGCCGCCGCCCAGGCCAGAGCGCTCGCCACGGCCCAACTCACCCAATGGGGACTGGAACACCTGGCGTTCACCACCGAATTGATCGCCAGTGAACTGGTCACCAACGCCTACCGCTACGCCAGCGGCCCCGTGACCCTGCGACTCATCCGTGAACGATGTCTCGTCTGCGAGGTCGCCGACGCCAGCCACACCTCACCACACCTGCGTCGCGCCCGCACCACCGATGAGGGCGGCCGGGGCCTGTTACTGGTGGCCCAGCTGACCGAGCGCTGGGGCACTCGCTACACGCGCGAGGGCAAGACCGTCTGGACCGAACAGTCGCTGCTCGGGCTGTGAGCCGGCGGCCCGGCCACGCCCGCGAGTGTGTTGCTACCGGTCGACGTGCAGCAGGCTCTGCAGGGCCCGGCCCAGCCCGGCCCAGCCCAGCCCGGCTGGGGCGGGCGGGAAGCGGGAAGCGGCCACTTCCCTGCTGGAGGTTGCAGGACCGGATCACGCGCGCGCCCGACTTCCGGCAGGCGACTTTGGGGCCGGATGCCCGTCCGGGCGCGGCGGGCCGAAACGCCCGGCGGTTCCACCGTGACCGGTCCCCCCGATCACCCCGTGATCAGTGGCCGAAAACGATAGAAATGTTCCATGTGTAAATTTTTGGGGCGACTCGGGCGTCGATCGCCCAAGGCGCCCGGGACTGATCAGGCGCCCGGTAGGTGGAGCGCGCGGCGCTCGATGCGGCGCCTGCGTTCCCTGCTGAGCGTGCGCAGCCTCGCCGGCCAGGTGTTCCTCCTGCAGCTGGCGGTTGTGGTGCTGGTCGTCGTTGCCGCGCTGGTGGCCGTCGTACTGCAGGCGCGCCGCGACAGCATGGCGGACGCCCGGAGCCGGACGCTCACCGCGGCCGAGACCTTCGCGAAATCACCAGGGCTCCTCACGGCACTGGAGAGTCCCGACCCCACAGCGGTGCTGCAGCCGAGCGCCGAGGCGGTTCGCAGGGCCGCCGGTGTCGACGCCGTCATCGTCTACCGGCCGGACGGGATCACCCTCACCCACAGCGACCCGAAGCAGATCGGAAAACACGTCATCGGCCCCTACGCGGAAGCGGCGGCAGGAAAGTCGTTCACCAGGACCTTCGAGGGTGCCCTGGGGCTCTCCGTGATCTCGGCCGTCCCCGTCAAGGACACCGGCAACTCGGCCGTCGCCATTGTCTCCTCCGTCGTCACCGTGGGGAACGTGCAGGACCGGGTGAACCAGCAGCTGCCGGTCCTGTTCGGGGTCGCGGCCGGGGCACTCGCCCTCGCCGCGGGCGGGTCGGCACTGGTGAGCCGTCGCCTCCAGAGGCAGACCCACGGCCTGGGCCCGACCGAGATGACGCGGATGTACGAGCACCACGATGCGGTCCTCCACGCCGTACGGGAAGGAGTGCTGATCGTCGGAGGTGACGGCCGGCTGCTGTTGGCCAACGACGAGGCCCGCCGCCTGCTGGACCTCCCGGAGGATGCGGAACGTCGCCACGTGAGCGCCCTGGGGCTGAACGCCGACCTCGCCGGGCTGCTCACGTCCGATCGCCCGGCCACCGACGAGGTGCACCTGGCGGCTGACCGGCTCCTCGCCGTCAACAAGCGGCTCACCGCCCCCCAGGGCCCGGCGAGCAGGGTGGTGACGCTGCGGGACACCACCGAACTGCAGGCTCTCTCCGGCAGAGCAGAGACCGCGCGCCAACGGCTGGAGCTGCTCTATGACGCCGGCGTGCGGATCGGGACCACCCTGGATGTCACGCGCACCGCTGAGGAACTCGCGGAGGTCGCGGTCCCCCGCTTCGCCGACGTCGTCACCGTCGAACTCCTGGACCCGGTCCTGCACGGTGAGGAGCCCTCCGGCGTGAGCACCGAGATGCGCCGCACCGCCGTCGTCGGCCTGGAGGGGGACCATCTGCTGTACCCGGCCGGCCAGCTGATCCGCTTCGTCGCCGCCCACCCCATGGCCGCGGGCGCGACCGACGGCCGAGCGGTCCTGGTGGAGGACCTGGGCGCCTCCGAGGGCTGGCGGGCCCACGACCCCGACCGCGCCCGCCGGGTCCTGGACCACGGCATTCACTCCCTCATCCTTGTCCCGCTGCGCGCCCGGGGAGTGGTGCTCGGAGCGGCCCACTACTGGCGGGCGAGCGCCAGCCCGCCGTTCGAGGAGGAGGACGTGTCCTTCGCCGAGGAGCTGGCCGCCCGGGCGGCGGTGTGCATCGACAACGCCCGCCGCTACACCCGCGAGCACACCATGGCCGTCACGTTGCAGCGCAGCCTGCTGCCCAGCCGGGTGCCCGAGCAGACGGCCTTGGAGGTGGCCTACCGCTATCTGCCCGCCCGGGCCGGGGTGGGCGGGGACTGGTTCGACGTCATCCCGCTGTCGGGCGCCCGGGTCGCGCTGGTCGTCGGCGACGTCGTGGGGCACGGCCTGCACGCGGCGGCCACCATGGGCCGACTGCGCACCGCCGTGCACAACTTCTCCGTCCTGGACATCCCGCCGGAGGAACTGCTCGGCCGTGTTGACGAACTGGTGGCCCAGATCGACAGCGACGAGGCCGCCGCCGACGGGGAAGGCCAGGGGATCACCGGCGCGACCTGCCTGTACGCCGTCTACGATCCCGCCTCCGGGCAACTGGCGGTCGCCACCGCCGGCCATCCCGGACCGGCGGTGGTCCACCCCGACGGGACCGTGTACTTCCCCGAGCTGCCGATCTCCCCGCCGCTCGGCCTCGGGGCCGGACTGCCCGACGAGAGCGCCGAGCTGACCGTGCCCGAGGGCTCCCGGCTGGTGCTCTACACCGACGGGCTGATCGAGGACCGGTACCGCGACCTGGACGTCGGCGTGGCGACCCTGCGCGACGCGCTGGCCGGGCCCGACCGTTCCCCGGAGGACACCTGCGCCGCGGTCGTCGACGCCATGATGCCGGACCGGCCCCGGGACGACATCGCGCTGCTGGTGGCCCGCACACACCGGCTCGATCCCACCCGGATCGCCGAATGGCAGGTGCCCCGCGACCCGGCGGCGGTCGCCCCGGTCCGCGCTGCCTGTGTCCGGCGGCTCCAGGAATGGGGCCTCGAGCAGATCGACTTCGCCGCCGAACTCGTCTTCAGCGAGCTGATCACCAACGCCATCCGTTACGGCACCGAGCCCATCACCGTCCGGCTCCTCCGTGACCGAGCCCTGATCTGCGAGGTCTCCGACGGCAGCAGCACCTCACCACGACTGCGGCGGGCCAAGGTCACCGACGAGGGCGGCCGCGGACTCTTCCTTGTGGCCCGGTTCGCCGAACGCTGGGGCACCCGCTACACACCCACCGGAAAGGTCATCTGGGCCGAGCTGTCCCTCCACGGCGGCACCGGCCCCTCGGTGGAAGGACTCGCCGAGATCCTGCTCGACGAGGAGGAGCCGCTTTCCGGCGAAGGCGGGGAGCAGAACGGCGCGGCACGGTGAGCGGCATCGCGAAGTCGCCGTACGACCGCTCGCCCGCCACGCCCCACAGCCGGGGCCACGGTTTCCGGCCCGCCGCCGCGCCTCCGGCCGGAACGATCGGCGCGGCGGCCGGAGGCTGCGCCGACCCGGATTGTGCCCCCGGAGCAGCGCGCCGCCCTGAACCAGCCGCTCGGGTACGTGCCTCGACCGTGGCGCCCTGCCGCGGATGCCACTCGCCGCATCTCCTCGCAAGACCGCTCAGCGCCACTGCTCGTCACCCCGAGGACGCGTCGTATCCGGCGAAAGCCGGACCTGCCCCGGTGACAGTCGCTCGTGCCCGCCCCCGCGTTTTCCCGACCCTCTGCGTCCTGGAGCCATCGTGACTGCACCCCGTGTCCGAACAGCGGCCGCCGCAGGCTGCCTCACCCTCCTGATCCTGAGCGCCTGCGCCGAGACACCGAAGGCCACGCCCGTGAAGCCGTCGGTGGCCACCTCGGCAGAGGACGCGGGGGGCATGAGCAAGCTGATCGCCGCGGCGCAGGACGAGGGCGCGCTCAACGCGATCGCGCTTCCGCGCGACTGGGCCAACTACGGCGGTCTGATCGACGACTTCGAGAAGAAGTACGGGATCAAGGCCACCGTCGAGGATCCCCAGGGATCCAGCCAGGACGAGATCGACGCCATCAAGAAGAGCGGGAAGAGCGCCGGCGCCCCCGACGTCATCGACGTGGGGGACACGTTCGCCCGGGCAGCGGTCCGGCAGAGCCTGCTCGCGCCGTACAGGGTCGCGGCGTACGACTCGATCCCGGACAACCAGAAGGACAGCGAGGCCCGTTGGTACAACAACTACGGCGGCTACATCTCCATCGGCTGCGACGCCAACCGCGTCAAGCCCTGCCCCCGGACCTTCGCCGATCTGCTGCACCCCCGGTACAAGGGGAAGGTCTCGCTCGACGGCGACCCCACCCGTTCCAGCACCGCCTTCGCCGGCGTCTACGCGGCCGCCCTCGCGAACGGGGGGTCGTTCGACGACATCCGCCCCGGCCTCGACTTCTTCGCCGAGCTGAACGACCGAGGCAACTTCAACCCCGTCGAGTCGACCTCGGCCGCGGTGGAGACCGGCAGGACCCCCATCAGCATCGACTGGGACTACGTCAACCTCGACTACTCGGACCGGTTCCGCGGCAAGGGCGTGGACTGGCGGGTCGCGATCCCCTTCGACGGCAGCTTCGCCCAGTACTACGCCCTGGCCGTCAACAAGAATGCCCCGCATCCGGCGGCGGCCCGCCTGTGGCAGGAGTACCTCTTCAGCGCGACGGGCCAGAACCTCCGGCTCAAGGGCTACGCCCGCCCGGTACTGATGGAGACCATGCGCGAGGACGGCACCCTCGACGAGGACGCGGCGGCAAAACTGCCGACGGTCGAGGGGGAGCCCAAGTTCCCGACGGACGCGCAACTGGAGAAGGCGAGGGTGACGGTCGACCGGGGCTGGGCAAAGGCCGTAGGAGGCTGAACCCATCACGTGAGGGGTCACGAGTCCGGCCCCCGGGCCGGGGAGTCGGGACGAACTTCGGCTCGCTGCGCAGGTGTGTGCCGTGAAGGGCGCCTGACGGGCAGAAGCCCACGTCAGGCGCCCTTCTCCAGTGTCTAGAAGAAGCCCAGCCTCTTCGGCGAGTACGACACCAGCAGATTCTTCGTCTGCTGGTAGTGGTCCAGCATCATCTTGTGCGTCTCGCGGCCGATGCCCGACTGCTTGTAGCCGCCGAACGCGGCATGGGCCGGGTAGGCGTGGTAGCAGTTCGTCCACACCCGGCCCGCCTGGATCGCCCGGCCCGCCCGGTACGCCGTGCTGCCGTCCCTCGTCCAGACGCCGGCGCCCAGGCCGTACAGCGTGTCGTTCGCCGTCGCGATCGCGTCGTCGAAGTCCGTGAAGGACGTGACCGCGACGACCGGGCCGAAGATCTCCTCCTGGAAGATCCGCATCCTGTTGTCGCCCTCGAAGATCGTGGGCTGGACGTAGTAGCCACCCGCCAGTTCGCCGCCGTGCTCGATGCGCTGACCGCCCGTCAGGATCTTGGCGCCCTCCTGCCGGCCGATGTCCAGGTACGAAAGGATCTTCTGCAGCTGGTCGTTGGAGGCCTGCGCGCCGATCATCGTGTCCGTGTCGAGCGGATGGCCGGGCACGATCTTCTCCGTGCGGACCACCGCGGCCTCCAGGAACTCCCCGTAGCGTCCGCGCTGGATCAGCGCACGCGACGGACACGTGCAGACCTCGCCCTGGTTGAGGGCGAACATGGTGAAGCCCTCCAGCGCCTTGTCGCGGAAGTCGTCGTCCGCCGCCCACACGTCGTCGAAGAAGATGTTGGGCGACTTGCCGCCCAGTTCCAGGGTGACCGGCTTGATGTTCTCCGAGGCGTACTGCATGATCAGCCGCCCGGTCGTGGTCTCGCCGGTGAACGCGATCTTGGCGACCCGGGGGCTCGACGCCAGCGGCTTGCCCGCCTCCACGCCGAAGCCGTTGACGATGTTGAGGACACCCGGCGGCAGCAGGTCGGCGACCAGGCTCAGCCACACGTGGATGGACGCCGGGGTCTGCTCGGCCGGCTTCAGCACGACCGCGTTGCCCGCCGCCAGCGCGGGCGCCAGCTTCCATGTGGCCATCAGAATGGGGAAGTTCCACGGGATGATCTGCGCGACCACACCCAGCGGCTCGTGGAAGTGGTACGCCACCGTGTCGTCGTCGATCTCGCTCAGCGAGCCCTCCTGGGCGCGCAGCGTCCCGGCGAAGTAGCGGAAGTGGTCGATCGCCAGCGGGATGTCGGCGGCCAGCGTCTCGCGCACCGGCTTGCCGTTGTCCCACGTCTCGGCGACGGCGAGCTGTTCGAGGTTCGCCTCCATCCGGTCGGCGATCCCCAGCAGGATGCCCGCGCGTTCGGCCGCCGAGGTGCGGCCCCACGCCGGCGCCGCCGCATGGGCCGCGTCCAGGGCGCGCTCGACGTCCTCGGCCGTGCCGCGGGCGATCTCGGTGAACGGGCGGCCGTCGACCGGGCTCGGGTTCTCGAAGTACTGGCCGCGCGCCGGTTCGACGTACTCGCCGCCGATCCAGTGGTCGTAGCGCGACGCGTAGGAGACGACGGAGCCTTCGGCGTTCGGCTTTGCGTATCGGGTCATGTCCAGGCCTCCCGGTGGGGGCGCCGCCCGCCGTCGGGCGGCGCTTGCGCAGAGGCTAGGAAGCGGAACGTTGCAACCGGGTTGCGCGGCGTCGCCTCCGCGGCCGTCCCCGCCGCACGGTCGTCACCCGCGCTGCCAGGCGTCCAGCTCCGCCACGCGCGCCAGCGCCGCCGCCCGCCGGGCGGGCGGGAGCACGGACGCCAGCGCCCGCCACGCGGGCAGGTCGTCCTCGCCCCACGTGCTGTACGCCCAGTCCGCCAGCAGCGCCGGGTCACCGCGCGCGATCAGCGCGGCACGGAGCTGGTTCTCCAGGCGCCCGCGCAGCCGGACCACCGCGGGCGCCTGCGACGCCGGCAGCAGCGGACCCGCGTACACCCCCACCGCATCGGTCACGGCACCGGACGCCAGCCGCCGCGTCACCGTGTCGAAGTCGGCGTCGACCGGGGCCGCCAGCCGGTAGGGGCGCGAGCGCAGCAGGCCGGGGCCGAGCAGGTGCCGCAGCCGGGACAGTTCCGCGCGCAGGGTCACGGGGGTGACCGTCTCGTCCTCGTACAGCTCGACCAGCAGTTCGTCGCCGCCGATGCCGTCGGGGCGGCCGGCCAGGACGACGAGGATCTCGCTGTGCCGGCGGCTGAGTCGCAGCCTGCGGCCTGCGACGGTCAGCAACGCCTCGTCCCGCCCGAGCGCCGTCAGCCGCAGGGCCTCGGCCGCGGGCGGCGGTGCGAGCAGGGCCAGCTGCGACTCGGCGGCCCGTGCCACGGCCCCGACGAACGCGAGGCTGTGCGGGTGGGCGAGCTGGTCACCGCCGGTGATGTCCACCGCGCCGAGCACGCGGCCCGTGGCCGGGTCGTGGATCGGGGCGGCGGCGCACGTCCACGACTGGACGGGCCTGCGGAAGTGCTCGGCGGCGAACACCTGCACCGGCCGCCCCACGGTGATCGCCGTACCGGGCGCGTTCGTTCCCACGACCGCCTCGGCCCAGCGGGCACCCGGCACGAAGTTCATCCGGCTCGCCTTACGGCGCGTCGCCGGAGGTCCCTCCACCCACAGCAGCCGGCCGTGGGCGTCGCAGACGGCCACCAGGTGTCCGCCGTCCGTCGCGTACGCGCCGGTCAGTTCACGGATCACCGGCATCACCCGGGCCAGTGCGTGACTGTCCCGGTAGGCGCCGAGGTCCTCCCCGTCGAGGTCCACGCCCGCCATGCCCTCCGGGCTGACCCGGGCGCGCGCCGAGCGCCGCCAGGAGTCCGCCACCTCGGGCCGTACGGGCATCTCGACACGGCCCCCCGTCACATAGGCGTCGTACGCCCGGCGCAGCGCCGCGCTGCGTTCGGCCGGATCGGCGCCGGATTCCAGGGCCACCCACGGATCGCTCACATCGCCCTCCCGCGCCCATCGTCGCCCGGCCGGCGGGGTCCGACAAGGACCGCGCGCCGGTCGTGCGGCCCGACGTTCGGGGCGGTCCCTCAGGCGAAGTTGACGAGCCGGATGTAGCGGCTCCAGTCCCAGTACGGGCCGGATCGGTGTGCGTGGCGCCCGGCACCTCGCGGTGGCCGATGATGTGCTCCCGGTCCTCGGGGATGCCGTACCGGTCGCAGACCCAGGCCGTCAGCGCGGCCGACCGCTCGTACATCGCGTGGGTGAAGTACGCGGGGCTGTCCACCCAGCCCTCGTGCTCGATGCCGATGCTGCGGGTGTTGTAGTCCCGGTTCCCCGCGTGCCAGGCGATGTCGCGCTCCCGCACGCACTGGGCGACGTGCCCGTCCGACGAGCGCACGACGTAGTGCGCCGACACCTTCCCGGCCGGGTCCTTGAAGATCGCCAGGGTATCCGCATACGTCTCCTGGGTGACATGGACGACGACGTACTGGACGGGGTATGCCGACGGCCTGTTCGACGCCGTCCAGTTGGATGCCGTCGCGGGCACCCACTCGGCGTCGGGGAAGTCGGGCGCGAGGGCGGCCGAGTGGGTGGACGGGGCGGGTACCAGGGCGCCGGCGGCGGCCGTCGCGGCGACGCCCCGGAGCAGACTCCTGCGGTGCGTGGGAGACCTCCTGGGGGTGGGGGACAGGGACGCGGCAGGACGGCGGAGACCTCCCGCGGATGACGGTGCGGACCGCCATGAGGATCCCCTGCCGGCAGCCACTGCCGGCGGATTTTCGCGACACAGGTGTGGTTGTCGCAGACGTCGGCCGGCGGCACCTCGCTGGGGACGGGCCTCGGGCGGCCGGTGCGTCAGTCCTCCGCCGTGCGCTCGCCCAGCGCGAGCGCCAGCGCCGAGGCCGGATCCACGGAAGCGGGACCCGCCGGCGCCCACACCGCACGCTCACGGCGGTAGGGCCACCAGCGGCCGTCCGCGCCCAGGCGCAGCTGCACCTGCGCGCCGACCACCGTCCAGCGTCCCGCGCCGGCCGGCCGGAGCCGCGGGCGGCCCGACTCGTCCCCCTCGGCCCACGCCGCGTCGAGGGCCGCCGCGGCTCGTGCCGCCTGCGCCGGGTCGGGCGTGATGTCGTCCTCCAGGACGGCGAGCGAGGCGGCCCCGCCGTACCGCCACGCCCGTACGGCGAGGTCGAGCTCCGAACGACTGCGTCCCGTGCCCGTCGCGATCCGCCCCTCGACGACCGGCCCCGGGGACGACGCCGCCATGCGCACCGCGTCCTGGCGGGGGGTCAGCACGGGGGGAGGCGGAGCCTCCTCGTGCCCCGGGGCGAGCGCCGCAGCCAGCAGCGCGCGGGCGCGCGCGGCCGCGTCCGCCGCGAGGAACTCCAGGGCGTCCGGGTCGATCCCGGGCGCCGGGTGCGTTTCCGTGTCCAGCGCCGGCGGGGGTCCCGCCTCCTCGGGCAGGGGCGGGGGAGGGGGCAGCGGAGGCAGGATGTCCCGGGCCGCGAACGCCTCGTCGGCCCGTACGCCCGTGACCTCCGGGGGCTCGTCCTGCCGCGGCGACTGCGGCGACGGCGTGCTCGCGCGCGCCACGCTGCGTGCCTGGAGCTCGTCCAGCAGCCTCCGCTCCGCGCGGCCCCGCATCAGCAGCAGCACGAACGGGTCCTGGTCCAGCAGCCGCGCGACCTGGTAGCACAGCGCGGCGGTGTGGGGGCAGTGGTCCCAGGCGTCGCAGGTGCACTCGGGCTCCAGGTCGCCGATGCCGGGGAGGAGTTCCACCCCTGCCGCGGCCGCGTCCTCCACCAGGTGCGGGGGCATCTCCCGGTCGAGCAGGGCCGCGATGTGCCCCGCCCGGTCCACCGCCGTGCCGAGGAACCGGTCCCACTCCGCCTCGTCGAGCTCCCGCAGCAGCACGTCGCTGCGGTACGCGGTGCCGTCCCGGTCGCGGACGACCGCGGTGATCCGGCCGGGCCGCACCGACACCGCGCCGACCGCCCCCTCGCGCGCGTGCCGGCGGCCCTTCTTCAGCTGCTTGCCGTCCAGCGCCGTGTCCTCCAGCGCCTTGAGCCAGGCCCGTCCCCACCAGGTCTGCGCGAAGCCGCTGCCCCGCGCGGGAGGCAGCGCGTCGAACGTCCGCTCCACGTCAGGTGTTCCGCTCATCGTCCGCTCCCCCGCAGTTCCACCAGTTCCGCCAGTTCGGCGTCGGTCATCTCCGTGAGCGCCGCCTCGCCGGAGCCGAGCACCGCGTCCGCCAGCTCCTTCTTCCGGTCCAGCATCTGCGCGATGCGGTCCTCGATGGTGCCCTCGGCGATGAGCCGGTGCACCTGCACGGGCCGGTCCTGGCCGATGCGGTACGCACGGTCGGTGGCCTGCGCCTCGACGGCCGGGTTCCACCAGCGGTCGAAGTGCACGACATGCTCCGCCCTGGTGAGGTTGAGCCCTGTGCCCGCTGCCTTCAACGACAGCAGGAACACGGGCACGTCACCGTCCTGGAAGCGCCGGACCATGGCCTCGCGCTCGGCGACGGGCGTACCGCCGTGGAGGAACTGGGTCGGTACGCCCCGGACCGCCAGGTGCTCCTCCAGCAGCCGTGCCATCCGCACGTACTGGGTGAACACGAGCACGCTCGCCTCCTCGGCCAGGATCGTGTCCAGCAACTCGTCGAGCAGTTCGAGCTTTCCGGAGCGGTCCGCGATCCTCGGCCGCTCCTCCTTGAGGTACTGCGCGGGGTGGTTGCAGATCTGCTTGAGCCCGGTGAGCAGCTTGACCACGAGACCGCGCCGCTCCATGCCGCCGGCCTCCGAGATCGCGGCGAGGGTCTCGCGCACCACCGCCTCGTACAGTCCGGCCTGTTCCGGGGTGAGGGACACCGTCCGGTCGGTCTCGGTCTTGGGCGGCAGTTCGGGGGCGATGCCCGGATCCGACTTGCGCCTGCGCAGCAGGAACGGCCGCACGAGCGCGGAGAGCCGGGCGGCGGCCGCGGGGTCTCCGCCCTCCACCGCCTGGGCGTAGCGGGTCCGGAACGTGCCGAGCCTGCCGAGCAGGCCGGGCGTGGTCCAGTCGAGGATGGCCCAGAGCTCGGAGAGGTTGTTCTCGACGGGTGTGCCGCTGAGCGCGACGCGTGCCTTGGCGCCGATGGTCCGCAGTTGCCGGGCGGTCGCCGAGTACGGGTTCTTCACGTGCTGGGCCTCGTCGGCCACGACCATGCCCCACGGCACCTCGGCGAGCCGTGCCGCGTCCAGCCGCATCGTGCCGTACGTGGTGAGGACGACCTCGCCCTCGACCAGCGCGTCGAGCGAGCGGGTGGAGCCGTGGAATCGGCGCACCGGCGTGCCGGGTGCGAAACGCTCGATCTCCCGCTGCCAGTTGCCCATCAGGGAGGTGGGGCAGACGACGAGGGTGGGGCCGGCGGCCGAGGGGTCCGTCTGCCGGTGCAGATGGAGCGCGACGAGGGTGATGGTCTTGCCGAGCCCCATGTCGTCGGCGAGACATCCGCCGAGGCCCAGAGACGTCATCCGGTGGAGCCAGTTGAGGCCCCTCAGCTGGTAGTCGCGCAGGGTCGCGGCCAGCGCCGCCGGCTGGGCGACCTCCTGCGGCCCGCCCTCGGGGTCGGTGAGCCGTTCGCGCAGCCGTTCCAGGGGACCGGCGGCCGTCACCTCGACACGCCGGCCGTCGACCTCCGCCGAACCGGTGAGCACGGCGCCGAGCGCGTCGATCGGTGCCACCTTGCGGTCCTGGCTCTCCCGGGCCCGCCGCGCCTCTTCGGGGTCGATGAGCACCCATGCGTCGCGCAGGCGCACCAGAGGGCGGCCCGCCTCGGCGAGCCGGTCGAGCTCGGACCGGGTCAGCTGCGTGTCCCCCAGCGCGAAACGCCAGTTGAAGGCGAGGAGGGCGTCGGCCGACAGGAAGGACGGCAGCCCGGAGGACTCCCGGGCCGCCGCGTCCGCGTCTGGGCTCTCCTCCGATTCGCCGTCGACCGGGCCGACGACAGCGCGGGCGGTGAGACGCCGGGCCAGTTGCCGTGGCCAGTGCACCTGGAGCCCGGTCGCCGCGAGCGCGCGCGTCGCGTCGCCGAGCAGTTCGGCGATCTCCTCGTCGGCGAGTTCGATCGCGTCGGGGACGGCGGCGTGCAGCAGCGGGGCGAGGGGAGGCCAGGCGCGCGCGGCACGGCGCAGGGCGAGCAGGGCGTCCAGCCGGGCGCGGGGTCCGAAGGTGGCGGCCGAGGCGCCCGTGCCGGCCCAGACGTCCGCCGCGTCGGCGGCCAGCGCCGGGTCGCTCACACTGTGCATCTGCACCACGGCCCGGAAGGCCGGGCCGGTGCCGCCGTCCGAGTCGGTCGTGTCGAGGCCCAGGACCTCGATGCGCAGGGACAATCGCACACCCGCGTCGTGCCCGGCCGCGATGTCGGTGGCCCACTCCCGGTGGTCGGGAAGCCGCAGCGGCTCCTGTGCCGCGAACGCCGGGCCGCCTGCCGCGAGCGGTGCCGCGGGGCTGCGCGGCAGTCCGTCGGCCACGGCATCGACGAACTGCCGCAACAGCCGCTCCGGTTCGGGCAGCATCAGCGGGTCGGCCGTCGGGTCGACAGGGACCGCGTGTGCTGCGGGAGGCATGGACGCCGCGAGCGTACGCAGCCGGTCCAGGTCCTCGGGGGTGAGCGGCCCCATGCGCCAGGCGTCGTAGTCGGCGGCGCTCAGCCCGGGCAACATCAGGCCACGGGCGGCCAGTTGCAGTGCGAACACCGCGGCCGCCCCCCAGAACGCCGCCGCGTCTGAGGCGCCGGACAGCGCGCGTGCGCGGGTCAGGACGGGCAGCGCGTCGGCTACGGACAGCAGCAGCGCCGGTGCGTCGGCGGTGTACACGGCCTCCGTGACCACCGTGATCGTGCCGCGCTCACCGGTTCGGTCCTCGGTGGCCGGCGCGTCGTCACCGTCCGGGAGCAGGAAGGCGACGCGTCCGGCCCTGGCCGGATCACCCGGCAGGAACAGTGCTGGGCAGCGGGCGAGGGCGGAGACGGCGGATACGGAGAGCGTGGGTTCGGCGGGCGGAGACGGCGTTGCCGTGGGGGCCATGTGCACAGCGAAGACGTATTCCTCAAATTTGACTACTCAGGTCCGGAGCCGCCGAGAGTACCTCACGGCGAGCTGCGGACGGGCCCGGTCCGGGTGTGACACGGGTCACGGACGGGCGGCGCGTGACGACAGGGGGTGCAGCCGGCACCACCCCCGGGGGCGGGCATGCCCCCGAACGAACCGGGTGGTGCCGTCATGGCCCACCGGGTACGGCGCTCCCTACGGTGGGTGCAGGTCGCGGGGTGGTGCGACCGGCACCGACGCCCCCACCCCTGCGCGGCCGGCCCCTCGGTTCTCCCGCTCTCGCGACCCTCCCCCGGGCCCTCAGCAGCTCTCGCCCAGCCATCAACCCGCACACCCACAGACGGAGACCCCATGCCCCAACCCACCGCCACCCTCGAGGCCCCCGCCGCCGCCGTCGCGCCACCCACCCGCGGCGCAGTGGGCGCGGCCCCTGGCCCCGCGGCAGCGGGGAGCGAGTTCGCCCCGCTGCTGCGGACCGTCAAGGAGCAAGGGCTCCTGGAACGCCGGCCGGGCTGGTACGCCCGCGGCATCACCGTGAACCTGCTGGCCCTGGCGGCGGTGATCACCGGCATGGCGCTGACCGGCGGTTCCTGGTGGGTGCTCCTGCTGGCCCCGCTCCTCGCCCTGTTCTCCGCCCGCGCCGCCTTCTTCGGCCATGACGCCGGGCACGCGCAGATCACCGGCGACCGCCGCAGGAACCGGCTCATCCAGCTCGTCCACGCCAATCTGCTCCTCGGCATGAGCCAGGAATGGTGGAACGACAAGCACAACCGGCATCACGCCAACCCCAACCACGTGGACAAGGACCCTGATGTCGCGCCCGACGTCCTGGTCTTCACCACCGCGCACGCCGCGGGCCGCGAGGGCCTGCGAGGATGGCTCACCCGGCACCAGGCGTGGCTGTTCTTCCCGCTGACCACCCTCGAAGGCATCGCACTCAAGACGTACGGATTCCGGGCAGTCCTCTCCCGCACGCCCTCGGTCCGCCAGAGCCCGCGTGAACGGGCCGTCGAAGCGGCCCTGCTCCTCGCCCATGTCGCCGCCTACGCGACCCTGCTGCTGACCACCATGCCGCTCGGCCAGGCCCTCGTCTTCGGCCTGCTGCACCAGATGGTCCTCGGGCTCCACCTGGGGATGGCGTTCGCCCCCAACCACAAGGGCATGGAGATGCCCGACGGTGAGCACGGCAAGGACTGGGGCCATCTGCGCCGCCAGGTCCTCACCTCGCGCAACATCCGGGGCGGCCCCGTCACCGACTGGTTCCTCGGCAGTCTCAACTACCAGATCGAGCACCATCTCTTCCCGAGCATGCCGCGGCCCCACCTCGCCCTCGCCCGGCCCCTGGTCCGTGCCCACTGCCGAGCCCTGGCCGTTCCGTACACGGAGACCGGGCTGATCGACTCGTACCGCCAGGCCCTGGGGCATCTGCACGACGTGGGCGAGCCCCTGCGCGCCGACGCGTGACCGCTGCGCACCGGCGCACAGGGAACCGGTGGCCGGGCGCGAACGTTCTTCCCACAGGAGCGGCCACAGCCGCGGAGGAGGCGACGGAAATGTCGACACGCACGAAGATCGTGATCGGGGGAGTGGCTGTCGGCCTGCTCCTGATGCCGCTGCTCGGATTCTGGCTGTCGCTGCTGGTGGTGCTCGGCGTGCCGGCCGTGGCGTATCTGATGCTGGACCCGGGGCAGCGCCGCAGGCTGCGCCGTGTGTCCCGGCGCGAGATCGGCCGCTGACCGGCGGACGAAGACCCCGAGGGGCGGGGCGGGCCGTATCCGTGCGGCCCGCTTCCGTGTGCGGATCCTCATGCTTCCCGGAGGGGCAGGGTCGTGGACGATCATTGACACGGGATCAGTGACAACGGGAGGGGAGCTCGACGATGGGTGCGGCAGTCGCAGCGGTCAGCAGCAACGGGGAGTACTCGTTCACCAAGCCGAACCGCGACAGCATCACGCTGCTCGCGGGGCTCGGGGTGGAGGGCGACGTCCACGCGGGCGTCACCGTCAAGCACCGGTCGCGCCTCGCACAGGACCCGACCCGGCCCAACCTCCGTCAGGTGCACCTGATCCACGAGGAGCTGCTCGCCGAGGTGGCCCGGTCCGGTTTCGAGGTGACCCCCGGCGATCTCGGGGAGAACGTGACCACCACGGGGATCGACCTGCTGTCGCTCCCCGTCGGCACACTGCTGAGGCTCGGCACGGAAGCGGTCGTCGAGGTGACCGGCCTGCGCAATCCCTGCCTGCAGATCGACGCCTTCCAGGACGGCCTGCTCAAGCAGGTCGTCGGCCGCGACGAGTCGGGCGCCGTCGTGCGCAAGGCCGGAATCATGGGCGTGGTCAGGACCGGCGGCGTGGTCCGGCCGGGCGACCCGATCGACGTCGAACTCCCCGAGGGCCCGCACCGCCCGCTCGAACGGGTCTGAGGCCGCCGCGCCCGACACGGGCCCGACACGGGCCCGGTGCCGGCCCGGTCGCGAGTCCGCGGCGCGCCGGTGAGGCCGGGGCCGTGACAGCGGTCACGCCGGGTGGACGGCGACCTTCTCCAACCCCTCGAGCAGCCCCGGCAGTTCGGGCCCGCGGCCCACCGGGATCACCTCGCCGGGCTCCTCGTCGAGCAGGACGAACGCGATGTCGTCCGTCCTCGCGACCATCGACCAGCCGGGACCGTCGGCCCGGATCGTCCGCGCCCCGCCGGGAGCGAACGACGACCGGACCCGTCCGGGCGCCGGGGCCGACTCGGTGTAGGCGCGGGCCTCGCCGAGCGCGCGGCGTACGCCCTCGCTCAGCCCGCCGGACGCCGTCCCGGCGCCTGCCTCCGCCGCGCGGGAGGGCCCTGGCGCCCCGGCGGAGCCAGCGCCGTCCGGTCCGACGAGGCCGGTCTGTTCGCGCCACTGCGCCCACTGCAGGGCGATCTCGTCCGCGCCCAGCCTGCGCTGGGCCGGACCCCAGCGGCGCGTGTCCGGCGGCGCCAGCGGCGGCCGGTCGCCCTCCTCGGGGGCAGGGTCGTGCGGCGAGGGCAGGTTGGGCGCGGCGACGGCCACGGCCAGGGGCCAGCCCGGCAGCGCGGCCACCATCGAGCGCTCGTCGGGGGACAGGTCGTACTCCATGCCGCAGTCCCACGAGGCGATGGCCACCGCGACGAGGGACACGTCGTCGACCACCACCGTCCACCGGGCGCCGTCCGCGTCCTGCCCGAGGACCAGCCCGTACCCCTCGGCGTACGGTTCGAGGCCCAGGGCCCCGCAGGCGGCGGGATAGTCGTCGCCGAGCATGCTGGGGAACTGCGCGGGTGTGAGCAGTACCGCGGTCAGCACATACAGCGCGTCGTCGTCGACGGCCTCTTCCGCCCCGGCCACGGCAACCTCCCCGTCCGATCGTTCGTCGGCGCACCTTAACCAGTGGGTAACCCGTGCGTCGAGGGTTCTCGGAACTAAATCGGCCGGGACGGTTCCGCTCCGGGCAGGCCGAGGAGACCGCGCGCGACGGCCTCCACGGGTTCGTTCCGCTCACGGGCGAGGGCGATGACCGCGCGGCAGGCGAGCTCGTTGATGCCGAAGACCAGCGCGTCGGGCGCGACCCAGCCCGCCGCCTCGTCGATCCGGTCCCAGTCGTCCTCGACGCTCGCCGCCACATAGGTCGCGGCGGCCTCGAACACGTTGTGCTGGGGAGGACGCCCGTGGCCGGACGGCGGGGCCGGGCGCGCGGGACGGGCGACGAACCACTTGCGGAACCGGTCGAACACTCGGACCACCTACCCCTGGGAGAGGGAGCGGCGGATGCCGCCGACCCCTCAAGTGTTCCACTTTCGCAAGCGGTTCGAACGGGATGGAGCGTGTGTCCGAACGGGGCGTTGTCGCCCGAGCCGCTCCCGCCGCCCTCAGGACCCGGCCTCGCGCACCGCCAGAGCCAGGAAGCGGTCGTCCCGGTCCGTGTACGAGGTCAGCCGCCAGCCCGAACCGGCCAGAAGCGGACGGAGGTTGGGCTCCGCCCGCAGGTCGTCGTCGGTGATCGTGCGGCCGTGGCGGGCGGCGAGCGCGGCGCGTCCGATGGGGTGGAAGAGGGCGAGCGCGCCACCCGGCCTCACGACCCGGCCGAGCTCGCGCAGGTTCTCCGCCGGGTCCGGCAGGTGAGAGATCAGTCCCGCGCCGAACACGGCGTCCAGCGATCCGGAGCGCACCGGAAGGCGGGCCACGTCACCGAGCACCAGCAGTCCGCTGCGCCCGCGTCCCGCCCGGGCGGCCTCGTGCAGCATCTCGGGCGTGAGATCGACGCCGATGACGCTGCCGCGCGGGCCCACGGCGGCGCGCAGCGGTTCCAGCGCACGCCCCGTGCCGCAGCCGGCGTCGAGCACCCGGTCGCCGGGGCGCAGGCCGAGGTCCGCGACGGCGGCGGCGTACGCGGGGCCGTCGTCGGGGAAACGGCTGTCCCAGCCCGCGGCACGTGCGCCGAAGAACTCCTGAACCTTTGTGTGGTCGTCGGCCATGCGTCCATGATCCGACACGAGGGGGCGGCGCGTCACCCGGCCGTTCTGTGCACATGTTCGGACGGTGCACGATCGTTCAGGAACATCTCTCCGTCATATTCCATCAGCTTGCGAAGTGCGCCCGGCGCACGCCTCCCGGAGGGCTAGCGTCCCTGGGCCATGGGACACCTGGACCACGCCTCCTTCGGCATGCTGACGCCCGCGCTGTCGTACCTGATGGCCGTCATCGGCGCCGCCCTCGGGCTGCGCTGCACCGTGCGTGCCCTGGGCACGACCGGCCGCTCCCGCCGGAACTGGCTGCTCACCGCCGCGTCCGCCATCGGCACCGGCATCTGGACGATGCACTTCGTCGCCATGCTCGGCTTCGCCGTCCGCGGCACCGACATCCGCTACGACGTGCTGCTGACCGTCCTCAGCCTGCTGGTCGCCATGCTCGTCGTCGGCGCCGGCGTCTTCTGCGTCGGCTACGGCCGCGACCGGCTACGGGCCCTGCTGGTCGGCGGTCTGTCGACCGGCCTCGGCGTGGCGAGCATGCACTACATGGGGATGGCCGCCCTGCGACTGCACGGGAGCGTGCACTACGACCCCCTGCTGGTCGCCCTGTCCGTCGCCATCGCCGTGTCCGCCGCGACGGCGGCCCTGTGGGCGGCCCTCAACATCAAGTCGCCCCTCGCCGTCGCGGTCGCCTCACTCGTCATGGGCGCCGCCGTCAGCAGCATGCACTACACCGGGATGCTCGCCGTCTCCGTGGAGGTGACGCCCGCCGCTGGGCGGCTCCCCGGCTCCGGAGCGATGCAGTTCATCTTCCCGCTCGCCGTGGGGCTCGGTTCCTACCTCTTCGTCACCTCGGCCTTCGTGGCGCTCACCCCGACTGCGGACGAACGCGCCGCCTACGCCTCGGCCGGCCGGTACGAGGAGTCCGACGAAGGCCAGGGCGCCCCGGCCCCGGGGACCACCGCGCACACCGCGGCGCCCGAACCCACCACCGAACCCCCTGCCGCCCCGACCACCACGGCGACCGCCTGACCGGCCGACGGCACAGCCGCCGGTCCCGCATCCGGAACGAGGAGGACATGCGCACACCCCGCAGGAGCCCGGGCGACGAGACCCGGCCCCCGACCCCGCCGCCCACCCGGCCGGCGGCCCGCCGACGGCGCGCACACGCCGGGGCGCCCGCGGTCGAGCACACCGGGCAACGGTCCGGGCAGCCGCGGCCTCCCGCCCGTCCCGCCGGCCGAAGACGCCTCCTCCCGCGGCCCCGTACCGTACGGGCCAAGGTCATCTCGTTGCTGATGGTGCCCGTGGTGTCCCTGCTGGCACTCTGGGGCTTCGCGACGGTGACGACCGCTCAGGACGTGGCGCGCCTGCGCCAGTCGCAGCGCATCGACGAGCAGATCGGTGAACCGGTCGCCGCCCTCGTCGCCGCCGTACAGGCCGAGCGCCGCGCCGCACTCCACCGCATCGCCGCCCGCTCCGCCGACCGCGACGCCGCACTCCGGTCGGCGTCCCGGCGCACCGACGACGCCGCGCGCCGGCTGCGCCTCGACGACGGGAACACGGTCGCCGCAGGCGGCGAGGCGCCGAGCGAAGTGGCCGCGCGCCTCGGTGCGTTCGTCGCACTCGCGGAGAAGCTGGGACCGGTGCGCAGGGCCGCCGAGGGCGACAGGAACGCCTGGAACACCGCGTACGAGACCTACAACGACGTCGTCACCGCCGGCCTCGCCGTCGGCGGTGCCGTCGCCGGCGTCCAGGACAGCGGCCGCGCGTCCGACGCCCGCGTCCTGCTCGAACTCGACCGGGCCGGCGAGATGCTCGCCCGCGAGGACGTTCTCGTGACCTCGGCCCGGCTCACCGGCTCCTTCGACGCGCAGCGACTGCGCCTGTTCACCGGCGCGGCGGCGGCCCGCACGGCACTCACCGACGGTGCGGCCGCCGACCTGCGGGGCCCCGCACGCGCGGCCTGGCACGCACTCTCCGGTCAGCCCGCCTACCGGCAACTGGCCGACGTGGAGCAGCGCGTGGCCGCGGCACGTCCCGGCCGTGCGGCGGCCACGGCCGTGTCCGCGGACGCCTGGGCGAAGGCACGCACCGCCGTCGGAGACGGGCTGCGCGGCATCGGGACCGACGCCCGCCGCAGCGCCACGAGCGACGCCGACCCCGTCGCGGCCGGGCTGCTGACCCCGGCGGGCGCGGCCGTGCTCCTCGGCCTCGCCGCCGTCGCCGCGTCCCTCGTCGTCTCCGTGCGCATCGGCCGGGCGCTCGTCGTCGAACTGGTCTCCCTGCGCAACAGCGCACTGGAGATCGCCCGGCGCAAACTGCCGCAGGCCATGAACCGACTGCGCACCGGCGCGCAGATCGACATCCGGGCCGAGGCACCGCCCGGCGCCGCGACCGACGACGAGATCGGACAGGTCGGCGAGGCCCTCGCGACCGTGCACCGGGCGGCGCTCAGCGCCGCCGTCGAACGCGCCGAACTCGCCGGCGGCATCTCCGGCGTCTTCGTCAACCTCGCCCGCCGCAGCCAGACCCTCGTCCACCGCCAGCTGGCCCTGCTCGACGCCATGGAGCGCCGCGCCGACGACCCCGGCGAACTCAGCGACCTCTTCCGCCTCGACCACCTCACCACGCGGATGCGCCGCCATGCCGAGAGCCTGATCATCCTGTCCGGCGCCGCACCCGGCCGTGCGTGGAGCAGGCCCGTCCCCTTGACCAGCGTCGTGCGCGCAGCCGTCTCCGAGATCGAGGACTACGCGCGCGTGGAGGTCCGGCAGCTGCCCGAGACGGCCGTCCTCGGCGCGGCCGTCGCCGACATCACCCACCTGCTCGCCGAACTCGTGGAGAACGCCGCGCAGTTCTCCCCGCCGCACACCAAGGTGCGCATCACCGGCGAACATGTCGGCAACGGTTACGCGCTGGAGATCGAGGACCGCGGGCTGGGCATGGGGACGGAAGCCCTGGCCGAGGCCAACCGGAAGCTGGAGGAGTCCGAGGCGCTGGACCTCTTCGACAGCGACCGCCTCGGGCTGTTCGTCGTCAGCCGCCTCGCCTCCCGTCACGGCATCAAGGCGCAGCTGCGCACCTCGCCCTACGGCGGCAGCACCGCGGTGGTGCTGCTGCCGACCGCGTTGCTGAAGGGCGCCCTGCCCGCGGACGCGGACGGCCGCGCGCCCGGAGTGGTCTCGCGCGCACCGCAGGGCGGGGAGCGGGTGACCGCGCGCGGGCAGTCGGCCGAAGCCCGGCCCGGCGACCGGCGGACGCCCGGCCTCCCGGCCGAGGGGCCGAGGGCGGGCGAGCCGACGGCGGGCCGCCAAAGGCCCGGGCCGGTACCCGATCCCGTCCGGTTCCCGGCGGACGCCCCGGCCGGGCCAGGGACACGGGCCGCGGCCCCCGGGTGGCCGTCGGCCGGCGTGCGGGACCAGCGGCACGCGCCGCCGGCCGCCGTCCGTCCGCTGCGTCCGCGTGACGTCCCGACGCCGTCCGCCGAGGGTGAACTCCCGCGCCGCGTACGCCAGTCCCACCTGGCGCCCCAGCTGCGGCAGGCGCCGCAGGCGGATCCCTCGCATGCCGGCGGCCCGCCCGCCGACGGCCCTCCCGACCGCAGTCCCGACGTCGTGCGCGAACGGATGAACGCCTACCGCAACGGCTGGGCGAGGGGCGGCGGCGCGGCGCCCGGATCCTCGCACCCGGACGCCACCGAGCCGCCCCGGCCCCGAGAACCCGAGATCTTCCCGGCCGGAGACCTCCACCCCGGCCGTCAGCCCCACCCGGGCCGTCAGCCCCACCCCGGCAGCGAAGGAGACCGAGCATGAGCGAGCACGAGTCAGCCGTGGCCCATCACCGATCCGGCGACCTCGACTGGCTGCTGGACGATCTCGTCCTGCGCGTGGCCGAGGTCCGGCACGCGGTGGTGCTGTCCAACGACGGGCTGCCCGTCGGCGCGTCTGAGGGACTGTGCCGCGAGGACGCGGAACATCTGGCCGCCGTCGCCTCGGGGTTCCACAGCCTCGCCAAGGGCGCGGGACGCCACTTCCACGTCGGCGGCGTTCGGCAGACGATGGTCGAGATGGACGACGGCTTCCTGTTCGTGGCGGCCGCCGGGGACGGATCCTGTCTCGCCCTGCTCACCGCCGTCAGCGCGGACATCGGACTCATCGCCTACGAGATGGCCCGCCTCGTCAACCGTGTCGGTGAGCACCTGCGCACACCGGCGCGCGTCAGCACGCCATGAGCGGCATCGCCGGGCCCACCGGCAGCCAGTGGTACGACGCGGAAGCGGGACCGCTGGTCCGCCCGTACGCGATGACCGGCGGGCGGACCAGACCGGGACCGAACCACGTCCGCTTCGACCTGATCGCCCTGGTCGTCGTGGACGACGACGCGACCGGCTCGGCAGAGGAATCGCTCCTCGGCCCCGAGCACCGCACGCTGCTGGCGCTGTGCCGGAGCGAGAAGCAGTCCGTCGCGGAGCTCGCGGCCGACGCCGACCTGCCCGTCGGTGTCGTACGCGTGCTCCTCGGCGATCTCCTGGAAGCCGGGCACGTGAGGGTCAGCCGCCCCGTGCCGCCCGCACAGCTGCCCGACGAAAGGATCCTGCGTGAGGTCATCGAGGGCCTGCGTGCCCTGTGACGGCGGCGGCCGGTACACGAACGGGCACGGCCGCTCAGTCGGAGTCGCCCCGGCCGTCCAGCCACTGCGCCCTGGTGACGGCGTACTCGACGTCTCCGAGCTCCGAGCCCTCGATGGCGTCCGGCCACTCCTCGAAGAAGGTCCTCACGTAGCGGAGCCCCGCCTTCTCCATCACGCGCCGCGAGCGCTCGTTGACCGTCATCGTGTTGGCCGTCACCCGCAGCACTCCCAGCTCGGTGAAGCCCAGGCGGATCAGCGCCCGGGAGCCCTCGGTCGCCAGCCCGCCGCCCCACGCCCGGCGGTCGAGGCGGTAGCCGAGCTCGACCTCGTCGCGACTGTCGGCGCGCACCGGGCGGAACTCGAACCAGCCGAGGAAGGCGCCCGAGCCCCGGTCCTGGGCCGCCCAGTACCCACGGCCCTCCATGCCCGCCGGGCCGTCCAGGCAGGCGTAGTGCCGCAGGAGAGCCGGCATCGTCTCGCGCAGCACCTCCGCGCGGGTCGTGGGCGCACCGCCGTTGATGTAGCGCATGACCTCGGGGTCGTCGTCGAGGGCGAGCACGTCGTCCGCGTCGGACTCGCGGAAGGGCCGCAGCGTCAGACGGCAGGTCTCCAGGAAGGCGCGCATGCCGGGACCATCGTCGGCTGCCGCCGGGGCCGCCAGCGAAATATCCGCTGCGCGCGCCCACGCGGTGAGCGCGCCGATCGTCCCGCGCAACCCCACCGCCCGCTTCCGTCCCGGGCCGGGAACAGCGCCGCCCGCCCGTCCTCATGCCACCCCACTTCATCCCTGCCCGTCCGTCCCGGGAGAAACGACCGATGTCCTCCACCACCACTGACACCCACGCCGGGGAATCCGTCGACCTCACGCTGAAGATCCTCGTCGCAGGCGGCTTCGGCGTCGGCAAGACCACGCTGGTCGGAGCGGTCAGCGAGATCCGGCCACTGCGCACGGAGGAGCAGCTCAGCGAGGCCGGGAGCACCGTCGACGACACCGAGGGCGTCACCCGCAAGACGACCACGACAGTCGCCATGGACTTCGGCCGCATCACGATCCGGTCGGGGCTGACCCTGTACCTGTTCGGCACCCCGGGCCAGGACCGCTTCTGGTTCCTGTGGGACGAACTGTCCCAGGGCGCGCTCGGCGCGGTCGTCCTCGCCGACACCCGGCGGCTCAGCGACTGCTTCCCGGCCGTCGACTACTTCGAGCACCGCCGCATCCCGTTCGTCGTCGCCGTCAACTGCTTTCCCGGGGCACGCTCCTTCGGAGCCCACGAGGTCTCCCGCGCGCTCGATCTCGACCAGGGCACGCCGGTCGTCCTGTGCGACGCGCGAGACCGCGACTCCGGCAAGGAGGTCCTGGTCCGGCTCGTCGAGTACGCGGGCCGGGTGCACACCGCCCGGATGCTGGACTCCGTCGGATGACCGCCCCTGCGCCGTCACGCAGCGGTCGCCGGCGACGGCACCTCGCCGCGGGCGCAGCCTTGCCGTGGGCGCACACGTGCGAAAGGCTTACGGGCGAACGAGACCACGGGGCGTACGAGCGGGGAGGGGCCGGCCATGGCGTTGGACAAGGGACTCGACTGGCTGCTGGACGACCTGACCGAGCGGGTCGACCACATAAGGCACGCACTCGTGCTCTCCAACGACGGCCTGGTCACCGGCGCGAGCACGGGCCTCGCGCGTGAGGACGCGGAGCACCTGGCGGCGGTCTCCTCCGGCCTGCACTCCCTGGCCCGCGGTTCCGGGCGTCATTTCCGGGCCGGCCAGCCGCGTCAGACCATGGTCGAGTTCGACGAGGCACTGCTGTTCGTGACCGCGGCGGGCGAAGGCAGTTGCCTGTGTGTGCTCAGCGACGCCGAGGCCGACGTGGGCCATGTCGCCTATGAGATGACGCTCATGGTCAACCGGGTCGGCGAGCACCTGGGTGTCGATGCGCGTCAGCCGGGCAACACCGTCTGACCTGCCAAGACAGGGTTATCCACAGGGTCGGCGGGAGATCGCGGCCGAGGGCTATGGTCATCACCGGGAGTATTCACGCTCTACGGGGGAGACCATCATGACCACACAGGACTCGCCGTCGTACGCGGCAGGGGACACGACGTACGCGCCGCGGTGCGGAGTTCGGGATGAGGTGGCACACAGCACGGCACAAGCGGCGGCGCAGAGCCTCGCACTGAGCCGGGCGGCAGGGGAACTGGGCTTGAAACGCGGCGAGTTGGACCTCGCCGTCCAGCTGGGCCAGGTGCGCTCGACGCCGGATGCGAGTGGGGGGCCGCCCAGGATCGCCCGATCCGAGATCGACCGGCTCCGGGCGGCCGAGGGCTTCCCGGACGTGCTGCGGGAGCGCGTCAGGACGGTCGGCACCCGCGAGGCCGCCGAGCTCCTCGCGATCACCGGCCACCGGTTCACCGGTCTCGCCCGCACGGGCCACTTCGTCCCGGTGCGCTTCTACCTCAACCGCTACCGGGCCGTCGTCTGGCTCTATCTGGCCTGCGAGCTGCGCGACTTCGCCCACGACCACGCCGAGCTGTTGACCGGGCGGACCCCGCCCGCCGTGCGGGCGGCGCTCGAGGCGGGCGAGGACCGCCGCCCGCGGAACTGGCGAGGCCGGAAGCTGGGACTCCTGCTGCGGTCCACAGCGGACCCCTGGGTGCGTGCCGCTGCCGTCGCGGCGGTGCTCGACCCGGTGTCGGTCGCCGAGGTGGTCCCCGACCCCTACGAGCGGTCCCACCTGCGCGTGCTCCGGCCCGACCTGCTGCCCGGCGGCAGACCCCAATCCCCGGCAGGCCGTGATCTGGTGGACCGCCTGCTGCTCGCGGACCACCCCGACGAGATCCTGTGGCACCGGGTGAGCCTGGCCGAGGCCCTGCGCGAGGCACGCCAGGCGAGCCCCGCGCCCAGGCCCGCGCCGGCCGCGCGGCCGACGGCCCAGTCGCCGGACGGGCCCCACGGCGCCGTTGTGCCTGCGGGCGTGCCGCGCCCGGCCGGGCACCGGCCGCGGCACGCGGCCCCCGGCCGCCCGACCCGGCGACCCTCGGCACTGCCGCTGCCGCGACGCACCCCCCGCACCCTCCTCGACCGCCTTCGCCGCCGAAAGCGGCAGCCGCAGACGTGAGCCGCTCGCCGCAGCGGGAGCAGCGACCGGCGGTGTGCGGAGTCAGGCGTGCCCCGAAGGCGCGCGTTCGACGACCAGTTCGGTGTGCGGCTGGAGGCGAAGCATGGCGCCCGGTCGGTCGGCGTGCTCGTCGATGCACCCTCGGGGCCGGTGACCGCCCCGCCTGACGACGGCGGTCCGTCCCGACGAAGCGGCTCGCCCGGCGAGGACCGGGCGGCTCCCGGGCTGCCGGACGGGGCGGCACCGGGGGCGAAGGCGGGCGCATGAAGCTGGACTGTGGGCCCGCTTAAGAAAACCTCGATGGACGCGACGCTCCGAGCTGGGCAGATTGGAGCGCGTCCACTGAGCGGGGCCGTATTTTCGGTATCCGGCCAGTACCGTCACCATGCCTGGAGCCGCCCTGATGAAGGCACTTGTCAAGCAGCACGCCGAGCCCGGGCTGTGGCTCATGGACGTGCCGGAGCCCGAGACCGGCCCCGGCGACGTGCTCATCAAGGTGCTGCGCACCGGCATCTGCGGCACGGACCTGCACATCAGGTCCTGGGACGGCTGGGCGCAGCAGGCTGTCACCACGCCGCGCATTCTCGGACACGAGTTCGTGGGTGAGGTCGCGGCGGTCGGTGCCGACGTGACGGACATCGCCGTCGGCGACGTGGTCAGCGGTGAGGGCCACCTGGTGTGCGGCAAGTGCCGCAACTGCCTGGCGGGCCGGCGCCACCTGTGCCGGAGCACCATCGGTCTCGGCGTGGGCCGCGACGGAGCCTTCGCCGAGTACGTCGCGCTGCCCGCCTCCAACGTGTGGGTGCACCGCACGGCGGTGGACCTGGACGTCGCCGCCATCTTCGACCCGTTCGGCAACGCCGTGCACACGGCTCTGTCCTTCCCGCTCGTCGGCGAGGACGTGCTGATCACGGGCGCGGGCCCGATCGGCGTCATGGCCGCCGCCGTCGCCAAGCACGCGGGCGCGCGCAACGTGGTGATCACCGATGTCAGCGAGTCCCGCCTGGAGCTCGCCCGGAAGGCCGGCGCCACCCTCGCGGTGAACGTCTCCCAGACCGACATCGCCGCTGCCCAGCGCCGGCTGGGTCTCAAGGAGGGCTTCGACATCGGTCTGGAGATGTCCGGCCGGCCCGAGGCCATGCGGGACATGGTCGACAACATGACGCACGGCGGCCGGATCGCGATGCTGGGGCTGCCGGCACAGGAGTTCGCCGTCGACTGGTCGAAGATCGTCACCTCGATGATCACGATCAAGGGCATCTACGGCCGCGAGATGTTCGAGACCTGGTACGCCATGACGGTGCTTCTGGAGAGGGGCCTCGACCTGACCCCCGTGATCACCGGCAGTTACGGCTACCAGGACTTCGACGCGGCCTTCGACGAGGCCGCGACCGCACGCAGCGGCAAGATCATCCTCGACTGGACCGTCTGAGTCCCGATCTCGCACCGAGTCACCGCCTCAAGGAGAACCCTCATGTACGCGTCCGTCCGCGACGACCTCCGCACCACCCTCGACGAGATCCGCGACGCCGGTCTCTACAAGCCCGAGCGGGTCATCGGCACCCCCCAGAGCGCGTCCGTCGCCGTCACGGCCGGCGGCGCCCCCGGCGACGTGCTCAACTTCTGCGCCAACAACTACCTCGGTCTCGCCGACCACCGCGACGTCGTCGCCGCCGCGAAGGACGCGCTCGACCGCTGGGGATACGGCATGGCCTCGGTCCGCTTCATCTGCGGCACCCAGGAGATCCACAAGGAGCTCGAGCAGCGTCTGTCGGCGTTCCTCGGCCAGGAGGACACGATCCTCTACTCCTCCTGCTTCGACGCCAACGGCGGAGTCTTCGAGACCCTGCTCGGCCCCGAGGACGCCGTCATCTCCGACGCCCTCAACCACGCCTCGATCATCGACGGCATCCGGCTGTCCAAGGCCCGCCGCCACCGTTACGCCAACCGCGACATGGCCGACCTCGAGCTGCAGCTCAAGAAGGCCGTCGAGGGCGGCGCCCGCCGCCGTCTCATCGTCACGGACGGCGTCTTCTCCATGGACGGCTACGTCGCGCCGCTCGCCGAGATCTGCGACCTCGCCGACCGCTACGACGCCATGGTCATGGTCGACGACTCGCACGCCGTCGGCTTCGTGGGCCCCGGCGGCCGCGGCACCCCCGAACTGCACGGCGTGATGGACCGCGTCGACATCGTCACCGGCACACTCGGCAAGGCGCTCGGCGGCGCGTCCGGCGGCTACGTCGCCGCCCGCGCCGAGATCGTCGAGCTGCTGCGCCAGCGCTCCCGGCCCTACCTGTTCTCCAACTCCCTCGCCCCGGTGATCGCCGCCGCCTCCCTCAAGGTCCTCGACCTGCTGGAGTCGGCCGGCGACCTGCGGGAGAGGCTGGCGGCCAACACCAAGCTGTTCCGCACGAAGATGACCGAGGCCGGTTTCGAGATCCTGCCCGGCGACCACGCCATCGCGCCGGTCATGATCGGCGACGCCGCGGAGGCGGGCCGCATGGCCGAGCTGCTGCTGGAGCGCGGCGTGTACGTGATCGGCTTCTCGTACCCCGTGGTGCCGATGGGCCAGGCACGCATCCGCGTCCAGCTGTCCGCCGCGCACTCCACCGAGGACGTCGAGCGCGCCGTCGCCGCGTTCGCCGACGCCCGCCGGGCGCTGAAGGGCTGACCACCGGAGGGGGCCGAAAGAGCTGGCAAAATGGCCGGGTGATCGACCCCCGACGGCTGCGCATCCTGCGGGCCGTGGCGGACCACCGTACGGTGACCGCCGCGGCCTCCGCGCTGTACCTCACCCCCTCCGCCGTCTCCCAGCAGCTCAACGCGCTGGAGCAGGAGACGGGCCACACCCTGCTGATCCGCAGCGGCAAGGGCGTGACCCTCACGGCCGCGGGCGAGATCCTCCTCGCCCACACCCACGCCGTCCTCGCCCAGCTCGAGCGTGCCGAGGCGGAGCTCGCCGCGTACGCGGGCGGGGCGGCGGGCGAGGTGACCGTCGCCGCGTTCGCCACCGGCATCGCGGAGGTGGTGGCACCGGCCATAGGACGCCTCGCGGCCGAGCACCCCGGCATCCGGGTGCGTGTACGGGACGCCGAGGGCGACGAGAGCCTGCCGCTGGTCCTCGACGGCGAGGCGGATCTCGCGGTCGCCGTCGAGTACCGGGGCGCTCCCGGCGCGGACGACCGGCGGCTGGCCAGGGTGCCGCTGTACGCCGAGCCGTTCGACGCCGTGCTGCGCGCCGACCATCCGCTGGCGGGCGGCGACGAGGTCGAGCTGGCGGAGTTCGGCGACAGCGACTGGATCGGCCCCTATCCCGGCAACCCGTGCCACGACATGGTGCTGCTCGCGTGCGAACTGGCGGGCTTCCAGCCCCGGCTCGTACACCTGTCGGACGACTTCCGTGCCGTGGTCGCCCTCGCCGGCGCGGGAGCCGGAGTCGCCCTCGTGCCGCGCTCGGCACTGCGCGGGATGGAGCTGAGCGACACCGTGGTCCGGCCCGTGTCGGGACCGGCCGCCACGCGCCGTGTGTTCGCCGCGGTGCGCCGCGGCGCGGAGAGCCATCCGCTGATCCGCCCGGTCCTCGACGCACTCGCGCTCACAGCCGAGGGCCTGTCCACCGGCTGACGGCACCGGAGTTCACCCACGACCGCTCTTCAGCGCACCGGGCCGCGAGCCACGTCCCTGCGCCACGTCGTCCGACCGGGCCGGACCGCAGGGGCCTTGCTGCGGGTCAGAGCGACCCCCACCAGCACCACCGCCATGCCCGCCACCACCCGTGCGCCGAGCTCCTCGTCCAGCACGAGCGCGCCGAGCGCGACCGAGACGACCGGCACCAGGTAGCCCACGGTGGCCGCCGTGGTCGCGCCCTCGTCCGCGATCAGCCGGTTGGTGAGGGCGAAGGTGAATCCGGTGGCGAAGATCCCGAGCATCACGACGGCGACCACACCGCTCACTCCGACGGATCCGGTCGCCGGACCGGCGACCGGGACGGCCACCGCGCCGAACCCCGTGGCGGCGACCAACTGCGCCGTGGCCAGCGCGAGCGGGTCGCCGCCCCGGCCCGCCGGCGTGCGCCACCACCCCGGCGTGCGGGTCGAACTCCCGCGGGGGCCGTCCGTGGACGTCAACCCGCGTCGGCCGCCGGGCAGACCGGGCCGCCGGACCGCACAGGCCGGCTCACGCCCCCGCGGCCGCGGCCCGCGGATCAGCGATCGTCAGACGACCGCCCCGCTGCGATCGCCGGAATGAGCCGGGCGCCCGCCGCGCGGCCGCCCGGCCGAGCGGGACCGCTCCGGGCGGCGGGACTGGAGGATCACGGTCACCGGCATGGCCGTGAACACCGTGGACGCCATCCCCACCACGACGCCGGCGAGCAGCGCCACGGAGAAGTCGGTCAGCGAGTCGCCGCCGAGGACGGCGAGCGCGACGAGCACGAACAGCGCCCCCATGCCCGTGTTCACCGTACGCGGCAGGGTCTGCGCCACCGCCCGGTCCGCGAGGTCCGCCCACGGAAGTGACGTGCCGGTACGGCGCAGTTCGCGCAACCGGTCGAGCACCACCACCGTGTCGTTGACCGAGTAGCCGACCACGGTGAGCAGCGCCGCCAGGAAGACGCTGTCGACCGGCCTGCCCAGCCAGGCGAAGAGCCCCACCACCAGGAGCACGTCCTGAACCATCGCGACGACCGCCGCTGTCGCGAAGGTCCACCGGAACCGCACGCTCAGGTACACCAGTTGGGCCGCGACCGCGAGGCCCAGGGCGATCAGCGCGTGCGTGCGCAGCTCGCTGCCGAGGCTGGGGCCGACCAGATCGTCCCGTTCCACCGTGACGTGCCCGGCCGGCCCCTCCAGCGCCTCGCGGATCCGCTCCTGCTGCCGGTCGCCGGTCTCCTTGGTGCGGACGGACACACTGTGCTCACCGGTCTTCTGCACCACCGCCTGCGGGAAACCCGCCTCGACCACGGCCGCGCGTGCCGCGTCCGCGTCCACCGGCCGCTCGGCCGCGTACTGCACGCTGCGTCCGCCGGTGAACTCGACCCCGAACTCCAGCCCGCGCACACCGATCCCGCCGACGGCGAGCAGCAGCGCACCCGCGCACATGCCGAGCCAGCGCCGTCGGCGCCGCATCAGCCGGGGCGTACGCCGCGCGAGTCGCGCCCGCAGCCGCCCGGTGGTCGCCATCCCGGTGAGAGCCGGCCGCCGGCGCACGAAGGACGTGCGCACGGCCCACTCGGCGAGCAGCCGGGTGATCAGCATCGCGGAGAGCATGGAGGCCAGCACACCGATCGCGAGGGTGACGCCGAAGCCCTTGACCGGGCCGGTGGCGAACACGAAGAGAAGACCGGCGGCGAGCAGCGTCGTCACGTTCGAGTCGGCAACCGCGCTCCACGCCTTGGCGAACCCCGTCCGCAGGGGCGGGCGCAGATCGCGGGGCCCCTTGGTCCGCCGGCCTCCGGGACGCGTGTACTCCTCCCTCGCCCTTTCGAACACGAGCACGTTGGCGTCCACGGCGATGCCGATCGCGAGGACGAACCCGGCCAGGCCCGGCAGCGTGAGGGTCGCGCCGAGTGCCACGACGGCGGCGTACGAGACGAGCCCGTACAGCGCGAGCGCGACGGTGGCGAGGAGACCCAGCAGGCGGTACACGACGATGATGAACAGCCCCGTGCAGACCAGGCCGATCACGGCGGCGAGCGCGCTCGCCCGGATCGCCTCGGCGCCGAGCGTCGGTCCCACGGTGCTCTGCTCGACCGTCGTCACGGGAACGGGCAGGGCCCCGCCTTTGACCAGCGCCGCCAGGTCGCGCGCCTCGGCGGCGCCGAAGCCGCCGCTGATCTGTGCGGAGCCGCCGGTGATGCCCGTCCCGCACGGCACGCTGTTCTGCATGCCCGGCGCGGACACGATCCGGTCGTCCAGCACGATCGCCACGCGCCGGGCCGGATCCGCCGGCGCCGCGCACGCGGCCTCGCCCGTCAGGCGTGCCCAGGTCTCGCCCGCGCCGCCGCGGAACGACAGATCGACGCTCCAGCCCCGCCCCGTCCGGGTGTCGAGTACGGCCTCGGCGTCCTCGACGCCGTCACCGGTCAGCGCCGTGGGACCGAGCCGCAGATGGCCGCCGGGCGTGTCGGGGTCGGCGAGGACGCGCGACCCGTCCGCGGCGGGGCGGTTCGCCGGTCCCGACGCCGCCCCGGTGACGGCGTGGAAGGTCAACTGGGCGGTGCGGCCGATGACCTCGGCTGCCTTGCGGGGGTCCCGCACCCCGGGCAGTTCGACGACGATGCGCCGCTCCCCGGAGCGGGCGAGGGACGGTTCGGCGACGCCGAGACCGTCGACACGGCGGCGCAGCACCTCCAGCGCGCGGTCGGTCGCCGCCGCGTCGGCACGGGCGGTGGGGGAGTCCTCGGTCTCCAGGACGATCCGGGTTCCACCGCGCAGATCGAGTCCGAGGCGGGCGGGGGTGGTGAGAGCGACGCCGAGGGAGACGGCGACGACGGCGAGCGCGATCAGCGCACGCCACAACGTGGTACGGCGAGATGACATGAAGGCTCCACATACGGTCCGCGGGGCCGGGGCGCGCCGCTCGGTGGCGTACGCCCGCGCCGGCGGACGGGGACACAGGGAAGGGCGCCTCGTGTCCGGGATGGCGCGGGCAGGCCGCGGCGCCCCGGAACGGCGGGCGCGGAAACGTCAGCTGTGCCGGGCGGAGGGAGGTCCGCGGGTGTGCCGCGGGTCGTACGCGTCGCGCGGCGGAGCGCGCTCCTGACGTGGTCCGGCCGTCAGACCCCCACGCAGCGGGAGGGGCTGCACGGCGGTCACGGGAGCGCTCATCAGCGGAGGGGCGCCGGACAGCCGCACCGAGTGCTCGGCGGCCGCCTCGTGCTGCACCGCCTTCTCGGGCCCGGGCGGCGTCGGCGGGACTGCCCGTACCGTCTCGGCACCGCCCGCTCCGGCCCGGGCGACCGCGGGAAGCTGCTGCGCTGCCGCGGGCATCGCGCGGGCGGCGAGGCCGGGCGACGCGCTCTGTGGGCCAGGAGCCGTACCGGCGAGTGACAGGAGCAGCGACAGGACGCCGAGGAGCACGGACGGCAGGGCCGCCGCGAGGGCCCGGTGCGTGCGCTCGCGCATCCCCGCCCCCTCGCTGCTCATTCCGCTTGCCATGTGGCCTGCCGCGGCTCAGCGTAGGCGACACGGACGGGCCACGGGGGCCGGCACGTGCGACCGCCCGCCGGCCCGGGCGGCGAACGCGTCTGGACCGCTGCGACACGGCACGGCCAGGTTGGCTTACGATCACGGCGGGCGGCCGCGCTCTGGCGGTCGCCAGCCCCAACCCCTGGAGGTCACCGTGTTCGGGACGGTCCGCGGACACCGCACCCACCGAAGCAGCTTCCGCTTCCGCGTCACCGCAGGTGCCGCGGCGGCCGGCATGTTCCTCGCCGTCGGCTGTACCTCCTCCGACGACGGACCCGGTGAGGCGGCGGGGGGCGTCCCCGTGGTCGAGAAGGGCAAGCTGACCACCTGCACGCACCTGCCCTACCCGCCGTTCCAGTTCGAGCAGGACGGGAAGATCGTCGGCTTCGACGTCGCCCTGGTCGACCTCGTGGCCAAGAACCTCCAGGTGGAGCAGAAGATTCTCGACACCCCGTTCGAGAACTTCAAGACCGGTGCCTTCCTCAACTCCGGCGAGTGCGACCTCGCCGCTGCCGGTATGACGATCACCGACGAGCGCAAGAAGAACGTGGACTTCTCCGTCCCCTACTTCGACGCGACCCAGGCGCTGCTCGCGACGAAGAAGAGCGGCGTGAAGACGCTCGCCGACATCAAGTCGCAGAAGAAGAAGCTGGGCGCGCAGGCCGAGACCACCGGCGAGAGCTACGCCAAGAGTGAGGGCTTCGACCCCGTCGCCTTCGAAAGCTCCGACGCCGTCCTCAACGGCCTGCGCACCGGTCAGGTCGACGCCGTCGTCATCGACTACCCGGTCGTCCAGGGCTGGCTGAAGGACAAGGCGAACGCCGCCCAGTTCGTCCTCGGGGAGAACATCGAGACCGGTGAGCAGTACGGCTTCTCGGTGAAGAAGGGCAACGACAAGCTGCGTGCGGCGATCGACAAGGCGATCAAGGACGCCCGCGCCGACGGCACGTACGACAAGCTGTACGAGCAGTGGATCGGTCCGCTGCCCAAGGACGGCTCGTGACCTCACGTCTCACCCGGCGCCAGCGGCGCAGGGTCTCGCAGGGCATTCAGTACGCGCTGTTCGTCGCGGTCCTGGTCGTCATCGGTGTGCTGGCCGACTGGGACCGCCTGCAGAACCAGTTCGCGCAGAAGGCCCTCGCCGAGGAACTGTTCCCGGACATCATCACCATCGCGCTGCGCAACACGGTGGTCTACACCGTGTCGGGCTTCGTCTTCGGTCTGGTCCTCGGACTGGTCATCGCGCTGATGAGGCTCTCGTCCGTCGCCCCCTACCGGTGGGTGGCGGGCGTCTACATCGAGATCTTCCGCGGACTGCCCGCGCTGCTGATCTTCATCTTCGTCGGTGTCGCGGTCCCGCTCGCGTTCCCCGGCACGGAGATCCCGGGCGGTACGTACGGAAAGGTCGCCCTCGGCCTCGGCCTGGTCGCTGCCGCGTACATGGCGGAGACCATCCGGGCGGGCATCCAGGCGGTGCCCAAGGGACAGATGGAGGCGGCCCGTTCGCTGGGCTTCTCGCACGCCAGGGCCATGGTCTCCGTGATCATCCCGCAGGCGTTCCGCATCGTGATCCCGCCGCTGACCAACGAACTGGTGCTGCTGTTCAAGGACTCGTCGCTCGTGCTCTTCCTCGGCGTCACGCTGCAGGAACGAGAACTGACCAAGTTCGGCCGGGACCTGGCGAGCCAGACGGCCAACTCCACGCCGATCCTGGTCGCCGGCCTGTGCTATCTGCTGGTGACCGTGCCGCTGAGCTTCGTGGTGCGCCGCCTCGAAGCCCGCGCCGACAGGGCGAAGTGAGGATCGGATGCCCAAGAAGCCGACACAGGCGGGGAGCGGGAGCATGAACGCCACGGGCCGTCCCGAGATCGAGATCCGGGGGCTCCACAAGTCCTTCGGCGACAACGAGGTCCTGCGCGGCATCGACCTCGACATCGCGGCGGGCGAGGTGGTCTGCGTCATCGGCCCCTCGGGGTCCGGGAAGTCGACGCTGCTGCGCTGTGTGAACCTGCTGGAGGAGCCGACGAAGGGCCAGGTCTTCGTCGGCGGCACCGAGGTCACCGACCTCGATGTCGACATCGACGCGGTACGCCGCCGGATCGGCATGGTCTTCCAGCAGTTCAACCTCTTCCCGCACGTGAACGTGACGGAGAACCTGACGCTGCCCCAGCGGCGCGTACTGCGCCGGGACAAGGCGAAGGCCGCCGAGGTGGCGCGGCGCAACCTGGAGCGGGTCGGTCTCGCGGACAAGGCCGACGCGTATCCCGCGCAGCTGTCCGGCGGTCAGCAGCAGCGGGTGGCGATCGCCCGCGCGCTGGTCATGGACCCCGAGGTCATGCTCTTCGACGAGCCGACCTCGGCGCTCGACCCGGAACTGGTGGGCGACGTCCTCGCGGTCATGCGCCAGCTGGCCGCCGAGGGGATGACCATGATGGTCGTCACGCACGAGATGAGCTTCGCCCGGGAGGTCGCCGACCGGGTGGTCTTCATGGACGGCGGAGTGATCGTCGAACAGGGCCCGGCGGAGCAGGTCGTGGGGAACCCCCAGCACGAGCGGACGCGCAACTTCCTGATGCGGCTGCTCGATCCGGCGGCGGCCGAACAGCCCGGCGCCGAGGGAACGGCGGACGGTCCGGACAAGGAACGCTGACGCCCGGTCCGACGGACCGGACGGCCCCGGCCGGGAGGGGGATGCCCGGCCGGGGCCTTCGCGGTGGTCCGTTCTCCCGGTCAGCGTCCGGGGCACTCCTTCCACGCCAGGTGGTAGATCGTGCTGATGTCACCGTCCGTCGAATCCATGGTCATGTAGCTCGTCGCCGCGGGGGCCGACGCGCCCGCGCTGACGCGGAGCTCGGTGTTGATGTTGAAGTTCCGCTGCACCCCGCACGGCGCCCACACCAGCTGTGCCCAGTCGGTCTCGTCCGTGGCCTGCCAGTTGTCCTCGTACGGGCCCTGGAACGTGTGCGACCGCGAGGCGGTGCTCGGCGACCCCTGGAAGTAGTACGAGGCCTTCTCCGTACCGCTCGCGCCGGCCTGCAGCGAGGCGTAGCCGCGATAGTCGGCGCTGGCGACGGCGTAGGTGAAGCCATGGGGGACGTGGACGACGAGGTTGAGCTGACAGTTCTTGCGCGACGCGGTCGGCGAGGAGCCGCCGCCCACCTGGGCCAGGTAGTCGCTGTACGTCACGGTGAAGGCGGTGTTGTCCTCCGAGACGGCGACGGCGGCGGTGCCCAGGGGGCATCCCGAGCCGTTGACGGTCGCGACGTCGATGACGATCTTGTCGGGCGGCGGGTCGGTGATGCCCGACGGGCTGGCCTGCGCGGGCAGCGCGGAGGCGAACAGAGCAGCGACCGCTCCGCTCACCAGTAGACCGGCTTTCATGGTTCTCCCATCCATTGCTTTCGGTGCCGGGTGCCGGGCGCGCGCGAAGGCGCCCGGCGCGAGGTGGGGGGTGCGGCCGGCGGTGGTACGCGCCGACCGTCACGGACCAAGTGCGTTGGATCGAGCTGCGGTTCAGGGAACGCGTCGAACGGCGGCGAGACTGCCAGAAGTTGAAAAGTCATGCACATGACAGTCCGAGCCGGTACTGCACGGTCGGTGCGGACCGGGAGTGGTCGAATGGTACAAACCAGTGACAGGGGCGAACAGTCGAGGACCGGCCATTGAACGGGGTGCCGGATGGTCCGTTCGTGACCGGGTCCCGACTCTGCGGCCCGGCACGCCTCAGTCCAGCAGGCGCAACGCGGTGTCGCTCACGCCCACGTGTACGGACTGGCCCCAGATCACCTCCAGTGCGTCGGACTCCATGCCGTCGCCGAACACGACGAGCCGGTCCGACTCCACCGTGATCCGCAGCCGTTCCGCAGCGCTCAGCGCCCCGGCGACCCGCGCCGTGCCGGTGGCCGGCGACGGCCAGGCCTCCCGGACGAACCAGATCAGCCGGCGGTCCGCCGGTGACGGCAGCGCGAGGGTGCTGCACCGCTCCTGCCACACCGAGCGCAACCACCCCGTGGCGCCCGTGCCCGTGCCCACGAGCACGCCCGACGACGCCTGGGTCTCGGCACCCTCCGTGTCGCCGTCCGGGCCGAGCCGGTAACGGGCCGTCCGATGGCCGGGCCGCCCGAGGTAGATCTCGTTGAGGGCCACCAGGCGCTGGGTGTCGTCGGTGACCGCCTCCACCATCGTCAGGTCGTCCGTCCGGCGGCCCGGCAGCACCGCGGAGCGCAGCAGCCGGGCGGCGTCCGCTGCCCGGTGGCGCACCAGGACGCCCGGGTTGCGGCCCGGTTCGGTGTCGATGCCGATGACGGGCTGTCCTGCCAGGTACTTCGCCGTGTTGGCGACCAGCCCGTCCGGGCCCACGACGACCACCACGTCCTCGGGCGCGAACAGGAAGCGGTCCAGGTCCGATCGCTCGACCCGGGCGCGGCGCCACGGGAGCGGCACCGCCCCCGCGACGTCCGCCAGCGCCTGCCGCGTCCGCCGGTGCCGCTCGGCCACCTCCCGGATGCTCCGGCCGCGCGAGGAGAGGAAGAAGTCCGCCTGACCGTGCGTTCCGTGCCGGGCGAGCAGTTCTTCGTACTCAGTGGCGCGGTGGACGAGCACGGCACGCGGCGCGAGGCTCATGCCCCGGCCGCCGTACCGCCGACCCCCGGCCCCCCGGCGAGCCTGGCGAGCGCGGAGGTGACGACGTCGGGGGAGAGGGTGAGGCTCTCGATGCGCGGCAGGTTCTCGGCGAGGCGGGTCACCGCCAGCGCGTGCAGCGTCGAGGGGTCGACATCGGCGTGCACCCGCAGCCACGCGGCCTGGGCTTCGGCGCGCGCCGCGCCCACTTGCTGCGCCGCTTCGGCCTCCGCGCGCGCGAGCCGGACGGTGCGGGACGCCTCGGCGTCCGCCTTCACCGCGTCGGCGGCAGCGCTCTCCTCCGCCCGGCGTCGTGCGTTGGTGCCGTTCTGCTCGACCAATTGCTCCTCGCGGCGCGCCAGTTCGATCTTGCTGGCCAGTTCGTTCTCGGCGATGGCGCGCTCGCGCTCCACGGCCACGGCCCGGCGTTCGTACGTCGCGCGGTCGGCCTCCTGCTGGATCTGTTCGCGGGCGGGGGTGCGCAGCGCGCGCTCGACCTCGGGCTCGGGCCTGATCGCGACGACGCGGACCGCGACGACCTCGATGCCGGTCGCGGGCAGCCGGGGCTCGTCGGCGAAGCCCGCGCCGATGCGATCGCGTACCGAGGCGACACCGTCCGCGAGTGCGGACGCCAGTGAGGTGCGGGCCAGCACGTCCAGCGCGTGCTGCTGCGCGGTCTCGGTGAGCAGGTTCGCGATCTGCTCGAGCGGTGTGCCGCGCCAGGCGCCGGTGTCGGGGTCGACGGAGAAGTCGAGGCGGGCGGCGGCCGTGGCGGGGTCGTGGATCCGGTACGTCACCGTGGCCTGGACGCCCACGTCCTGGAAGTCCGAGGTGCGCGCGTGGAAGGACATCGCCAGTTCGCGGTCGTCGACGGGCACTTCCGACAGGGCGGCGGTCAGCGCCCGGAACCAGAAGCTCAGTCCCGGTCCCTCGTGGATGAGCCGGCCGCGCCTGTGGTGACGGATGTGCGCGGTAGGTGCGGCGCGCAGGTGGCGCCAGCCGAGGCGTGCGGTGATGTCGGCCATGGGAGTACCCCCTCTTTTCGTCACTGTGACGATAGTGGCTCGCGCCCTTATCGTCAACCAGACGAGATTGGGTTCTGGGTCGGTGCGGGACGATCCGGTGACCCGTGGCGCCCCGGCCGTTAGGCTGATCACCGATGTTCACCGCACACGGGCCCACCCTCAGGGAACTGGCCGTCCAGGCACTGTCCTCGACGCAGCGGGGCTACGACCTGCTCGCGCCGAAGTTCGACCTGACCCCCTTCCGGACCCCGGACCCGATCCTCGACTCTGTCGCGCGGTCCCTGCGGCCGCTCGGCCCGTTCGCCGCCGGCCTCGACATCTGCTGCGGCACCGGCGCGGGAACCGGGATGCTGCGCGCGCTGTGCACCGACCGCGTCACCGGTGTCGACTTCAGCGCCGGCATGCTCGACACCGCGCGCGCGACGACGGCCGCGAGCGGCCCGCCGGCCGTCTCCTGGGTGCGGGCGGACGTACGTGCTCTGCCCTTCGAGCGGGACTTCGACCTGGCCGTCAGCTTCGGCGCCTTCGGGCACTTCCTGCCCGAGGAGCGGCCCCTGCTCTTCGCCGGCGCTTACGCCGCCCTGCGGCCGGGCGGGCTCTTCGCCTTCCCGGTGCTCGCACCGCCGGGCCCCCGGACCCGGCTCTACTGGACGCTGCTCGCCTTCGACGTCGTCATGCGGGTACGCAATGCCCTGTGGCGGCCGCAGTTCATCATGTACTACCGCACCTTCCCGCTCTCAGGGGTGCTCGCCGACCTCGAACAGGCCGGTTTCGACGTCCGGTTGATCCCGCTCGTAGACCTCGGCCGGCTGCCCGGCGGCGCGCCGCGCGCCCGGCTCGTGGTCGCGCGGCGGCGCGACTGACGGGCCGCGGCGTACGAATGCCCTGCCGGGCTACGCGTCAGGTGAGGATGTGCACCCGCTGCGAGGTCAGCTCGTAGCGCGCGCCGACGACCGCCAGGGCGCCGGTGGCGATCCGGGCGGCGAGGTCCGGCTCCTCGGCCAGCCGGCGGGTGACCATGGCGACATTGCGGTCGATCGTGGAGTCGATCCGCGCATCGCCCTGCTGACTGTGGTCGATGGCCGGCCGTATGCGATCGGCTATGTACTGGATGTGGGCGGGCAGTTCCTCGCCCGTCTCCTCGGTCCGCACCGCCGCGCTCACCGCTCCGCACGCCTGGTGCCCGAGCACCACGACCAGCCGTGTGCCGAGCTCCAGGACGCCGTACGCCACGCTGCCGAGCACGGCCTCGTCCAGCACCTCGCCCGCGGCACGCACCGTCATCAGGTCGCCGAGACCCTGGTCGAATATCAGCTCAGGGGGTACCCGGGAGTCGATGCAGCCCAGGATCACGGCGAACGGGTGCTGCCCGCCGACCAGGGTCTCGCGCACGGCTCCGCTCTCGTGCGGGTGCTGCTGGTGGAAGGTCCGCCAACGGCGGTTGCCGGCGGCCAGTTCGCGCAGCGCGGCGGACGGCGTCGTGGGCCGCGGGCGTGGCGGCGCGGTGCGGGGCGCCGCGGACGCCGGTACGGCTCCGAGGGCCAGGCCTCCGGTGGCGAGCGCCCCACCGGCGACGGCAGCGCGCAGCAGGGTTCGGCGGCTCTCGCCCACCGGCTTGTCGGTCTGTCGGATGACTGTCACGCACGTGAACGTAGAGTGCCGACCCGGTCACGTGTTCGTCGCGTGAAGTTCTTTGCGCCTGCTTGGACAAACCTTGGCCGGTGCCGTAAGAGGCCGAGGGTTCGCCTATATGAATCGCGCGGGCATCGCGCCGGGCCGACCGGTCGGAGTGGCCGACTCCGGTCCGCTCCTGCCGCGATCCCTTCACCTCGTCGCAGGGAGCCCCGCGCCGGGAACCCGGGCGGGATCGCAGCCCCTCCGGGCACTCGGCCGCCGGGTCACACCAGCGGCTTCACCGACATCAGCAGATGACGGTGCGCGGGTGCCGGGGCCTTGTCGTCGGCAGACGCCAGGCCGGTCAGCAGGGCCCGCTGTCCCGGACCGAGCAGGTCGAAGCGGACCACGGGTGCGTCGAAGGACGACAGCGCGTCCACGAGATACGACGGGTTGAAGGCGACCGTCATCTCCGGTGTGCCCTCCAGCGTCGACGGCAGCCGCTGCGAGGCCACGTCGTCCTCGTACCCGGCGCGCAGACACACCCAGCCGTCCGAGAAGTCGAGCTGCAGCGGGCTGTCCCCCTCTGCGACGACGGCCACCCGCCTCGCCGCCTCCAGCAGCGTCTCGCGGTCGGTGACGGCGACGGCTGCCGGGGTGAGCCCGAACAATTTGTCGTGACGCGGCAGTTGCCCCTCCAGCAGCCGGGTCGTGATCCGCATGCCGCCGTTCTCGAAGCCGATCGAGCCCCTGTCGAAAGCGATCCGGACCATCCCCGAACGGGCAAGGGAGCGGGCGATGTGGGTGAGGCGGCGCGCCGAGACGACGGCCTCGCCGGACGTGTCCGGCGCCTGCGGCTTCCAGCCGAGCGTGCGCACCGCGTACCGGTACCGGTCGGTCGCGGCCAGCGTCATCGTCTCGCCGTCGAAGGCCACCCGGATGCCCGTGAGCACCGGCAGCGCGTCGTCACGACCCGCGGCGACCGCCACATGACCAACCGCCGCGGCGAACACCTCGGCGTCCACCACTCCGCGGAACTCCGGCAGCGCAGGAAGGGCCGGGTAGTCGTCGAACGGCAGTACCGACAACCCGAACCGCGCACCGTCGCTCACCACCGAGAACCGCGACCCGTCGACCGAGCACTCCACCGTGCCCGCGGGAAGCACCTTGCAGATGTCGACCAGTCTGCGCCCCATGACCAGCACCCGTCCCGGGCGCACCACGTCCGCCTCGACCTCGATGCGCGCCGACGCCTCGTAGTCCAGCCCCGAGATGCGCAGCGTCCCGGAGCCCGCGTCCAGGAGGAGGCCGCCGAGCACGGGAACCGGTGAACGGGCGGGCAGCACACGGGCCGCCCACGCGACCGCTTCGGCCAGCTCACTGCGTTCGATCCGGAACTCCATGCGAACCCTCTCCTCGTCGACGGCGACGCTTCGACGCTATCGGCCACCACTGACAACGCCCTTGTCACAGCGGCCTGGCAGGATCGTGGGCACCGGAAGAGGCGAGGGGCCTCGCGGGACGAACGGGTACAGGGGGGTGTCGTGGGCGACACGGAGGACGCCGGCGCGGCAGCGGGGACGACGGCACGGAATGCGGAGGAGCGCCCGCCGGACGGCCGGCGGAGCAGGTGGCCGCGCCGGCTGCTGTGGGCGGTGGTCGCCTTGCCCGTCGTCGTGGGCGGCCTGGTGGCCGGGTGGTTCGCGTGGGTGATGGTCTCGTTCATGGTCAGCGACGATCCCTTCGGCACGCATTCCACGATCAGCTGCTCGGCGGCGATGGAGTTCGCCCACGGCACGCTCCCGGAGAGGACCACCGACGAGGACTGCAGCGTCGACGACTGGATGGACGACGTGGTCCGGGGCACGTTCCGGATGCCGCGCGAGGACGTGGACGAGTGGCTGGCGTCGGCGTACCCGAATGCCCGGCCGCAGGAGCACTGCGCCGAGGACATCTGCATCGAGATCGGCGGGAGCGACGACCCCGCGGGACCGTTCGCCGACCCCACGCCCTCCGCCACGGCCGCCACCGCGACGCCGTCCGTCACGGCCGCCGTCCCCGGCGCATCGGCCACCGGTACAGGAACTGACGCCCCCACCGGCGCGGACGTCGTCCGGCTGACCGTGCGCCACGAGAACGGGACCACGGCGCTCGTCACCCTCGAGGCCTTCGATGCCTGAGCCCGGATCGGCAGTGCGCTCCTGGCGGCGCATCCGGCTGCCGCGCCGCGGGCGCGTGGTCGCCGCGTGCGCCGTCGTCACGGCGTTCCTGCTCACCTTCCACCGGGCCGTACCGAACACGCCCGGCCGGATCGGCAGTCTGCTGGAGACCTTCCTGCCCTGGCTCGGCCTCGCCGTGCCGGTGCTGCTCGTCCCCGCTCTGCTGCGGAGGTCGGTCACGGCCCTGGTCGCCCTCCTGCTGCCCACGGCCGCATGGCTCGGCCACTTCGGCCCGTTGCTGCTGCCCGCCGGCGACGAGTCCCACGACATCGTCGCGGTGCAGCACAACGTCAGCGATGTGAACGCCGACCCGGCAGGCACCGCGAGGGCGCTGCTGCGGGAGCGACCCGACATCGTCGCCCTGGAGGAGGTGACCCCCGAGGCGCTGCCCGTGTACGCGGAGTCGCTCGCGGCTCACTTTCCCCACCGCGCGGTGGTCGGCACCGTGGGCCTGTGGTCCGCCCATCCCCTCGACGACGTACGGCCGGTGGACATCAGGCCCCGTGGCATCGGGCCGGACTGGAACAGAGGGATGCGCGCCACCGTGCGGACCTCCGAGGGCGACGTCGCGGTCTACGTGGCCCACCTGCCCTCGGTGCGCCTCGGGGTGCCGCACGGGTTGGGCTCCGCCCGGCGGGACGAGAGCGCGGCCCTGCTGGCCAAGGCGATCGCCGCCGAGGAGGTGGACCGCGTGATCCTGCTCGGTGACCTCAACGCCACCGTCGACGACCGCGGCCTCGATCCGCTCGGCTCCCGGCTGCGCGTGGCGGGACCGGGCATGGCGTTCAGCTGGCCTGCGGCGTTCCCCGTGGCGAGGATCGACCAGATCATGGCCCGGTCCGCGACCGTCGTCGACGTCAGGTCGCTTCCCGCGACCGGCAGCGACCACCTGCCCCTCGTCGCCCGTATCAGGCTCTGACGGCGTCCGCCGCCCCGCCCGGCAGGGACGCGAGCCGGGCTGTCAGAAGAGCCGCCGGCCCCGTCCCGCCGTGCAGCGCCTCGATCCGGTGCACCGTGCGCGGCATCGTCACCGCGGCCCCCGCCACGCCGCACGCCCCTTCCAGCACGGAGCGCGGCAGGAGCGCGAGGCCGTGCCCGGCGGCGACCAGAGCGATCAGCCCGCGCACGTCGGTCCCCTCGTACCGCAGCGACACGGGGAACCCCTCGTACCCGCACAGGGTGCTCAACCGGTCGCGCCCCACCGCGATCTCCGGGGCGTCGATCCACCGAGCGTCGCCGAGATCGACGAGCCGGACGCCGTCACGGCCGGCCAGCGGATGCCCGGCGGGCAGCGCGACGGCCGACGGCTCCTCGGCGACACCCGTGGCCGTGAGCGGTCCCGCCTCCGGCAGGTACAGGGGATCGCTCGGTGCGGCCATGCCGTCGACCAGCGCGAGATCCAGCTCTCCGGTGGCGGCGTCCCGCACGGCCGCGGAGTGACTCGTGACCCGCACGGCGACCTCCAGCCCCGGCTGCTCGCAGCGCACTTCGGCGAGCGCCCGGCTCAGGCGTGACGACATGGCCAGCGGCGTGACCCCGAGCGTGAGCCGGCCGGCCGGCGCGGACAGCAGCCGGGCGATGTCGGCGCGTGCGGCGTCGAGCCGCAGGAGCAGCGGCCCCGCGTGCTCCAGCAGACGTGCCCCCGCCTCGGTGGGGACGACGGGTCGGCGCAGCAACAGCGGGGCGCCCAGATCGTGCTCCAGGGCGGCGATGTGCTGCGACACCGCGGACTGGGTGTAACCCAGTTCGCGCGCTGCGGCCGAGAACGAGCCGACACGGACCACGGTGACGAACGTGCGCAGCAGATGCGGATCCATGACCCATCAGTATCGCTGATGGAAGGGTCATGAATCATCGTTGGTGCTGAACGTGCCGGGCGGGCCAGGATGTTCTCATGTCCACTTCGTACCGCACCTCATCGGCCCGTCTCGCCCTCCTCGGCGACCGCTCGTCGGGCGTCCGCGCCCATGCCCGTATCCCCGCGCTGCTGCAGGCCCTCGCAGAGCGGGACCAACTGGTCCTGGACGCCTACTGGATCCCGACCCCGGACGCCGAACAGCCCGGCGCCCTCGACGGTTTCGACGCCGTCTGGCTCGTTCCGGGCAGCCCGTACGCCAGCGAGGCGGGCGCGATCGCTGCGGTGCGCACCGCGAGGGAGCGGGGCATCCCGTTCCTGGGGACGTGCGGGGGATTCCAGCACGCGGTGCTCGAGTACGCCCGGTCCGTGTGCTCCCTGAAGGACGCCGCCCACGCGGAGAACCGCCCCGGCGCCGAGGACCCGTTGATCGTCCCGCTCGCCTGCTCGCTGGTCGGACACGAGGGCGCGGTCGAGGTGGAGCGCGGCTCGCTGGCCGAACGCGTCCTCGGCGCCGGGCGGACCGTGGAGCGCTACCACTGCTCGTACGGCACGAGCCCGGCGTATCTCGACGTGCTGCGGGACCACGGCCTGCGCTTCAGCGGATGGGACGAGACCGGCGACGTCCGCATCGCGGAACTTCCGGGCCACCCCTTCTTCCTCGCCACGCTCTTCCAGCCCGAACTCGCAGGCGACGGCACGCGCCCGCACCCGGTCGTACGAGCCCTCGCCTTCGCGGCCGCGGAGCACGCGGGTCAGGGGACGTGACCTCGGGGTCGTCCGCGGGGTCGGTGTGTTCGGTGTGCGATCCGGGGTGCGATCGGGGCCAGGGTGGGCGCGGAGGAGCAGGAACAGGCCATGGGACACATCGGTGACAGCCGGGACCGGGCCGCGGAGAACGTCACCACGCGTCCGATCCCGGTGGGCGCACAGGCCCGTGTGCGGTTCCTCGTCAAGAGCGCCAAGGGCTCCACCAGAGCGGTCGCCGAACAGCTCGGCGTCTCCCAGCGCACGATCGAGCGGTACCTGAAGGGCCAGATCAAACGGCCGCGCAAGGAACTCGCGGACCGGATGGCCGCCGAGGTGCGCCGCCTGTGGCAGCCGCGGGTGAAGCAGCGTGCGCGCCGGCAGGCCGCGACGGACCGCGGGCTGGTGATCGAGACCCGGGCCCGCTTCGGATTCACGGCGGCGCCCGGCAGCACCGACGACAGCCGCATCCGCCGCATCCGCCGCATCACCCAGCACCTGCCCCCCGACTACGCGGCCCGCCTGTTCGCTGCCCAGGACGCGGGCGCGGGGGAACGGCAGTTGCAGCAGATCGCGGCGGAGGGGCTCCAGGAGATCTACTTCAAGGACCGCGGCCGCCGCGCGGAGCACCTGCAGGTGGAGTTCACCGACATCGACTACGTCGAGACCGACTACAGCTGACCCGTTCCGGCGCCGGCGCGGCGTCGTTGTGACCGGGGTATCGTCGGGGCGGCGAGGGGGAAACACATGACTTCGGGGACGACGGACACTGCGGGCATGGCGAGCACGTTCTCCATCGGAGGCGAATTCCGGGTCGCCCGGCTCGGGTTCGGTGCCATGCGCCTGCCGACCGAGCCCGGCTCCGCGCGGGCAGCCGCCATCGCGGTTGCCCGGCGCGCCGTGGAACTGGGCGTCACGTTGATCGACACTGCCCATCCGTACGGATGGGGCGCGAACGAGGAACTCCTGGCCGAGGCCCTGCATCCGTACCCGGACGACCTGTTGATCACCACCAAGGTCGGCGTCACCCGGACCGGGCCGGAAGGGTGGGCGTACGACGCACGACCGGAGAGCCTGCGCGAGCAGGTCGAGCAGGGCCTGCGCCGGCTCCGGACCGAGCGCGTCGGCCTCCTCCAACTGCACAGGATCGACCCGAAGGTTCCGATCGCCGAACAGGTCGGTGCCCTCCGCGAACTCCAACGGGAAGGCAAGATCGGGCACATCGGGCTGTCCGAGGTCACCCCCGCGCAACTCGCCGAGGCTCGGCGGACCGCCGGGATCGCGAGCGTACAGAACCGCTACAACCTCCTCGACCGGGACCACGAGCCGGTTCTGGAAGCATGCGAGGCCGCCGGCATCGCCTTTCTTCCGTGGCGCCCCGTCGCCGCGGCAGCCGACTTCGACCGGGCATCCGCGCACGCCACCGTTGCCACGGTCGCCGTCGAGCTCGGCGCCACCGCCCCCCAGGTCATGCTTGCCTGGCTGCTGGCACGTTCCCCAGTCCTCCTGCCGATCCCCGGTACCGGGTCGCTCGCTCATCTGGAGGACAATGTCGCTGCGGCAGGCCTCCGGCTCACCGACTCCCAGCGGCAGCGCCTCGACCGTACGGCCCTGCCTGCCTGACGCGCCGACCACCGTTCGGCGCGTCACCTGAGTGACCCCATGCCGTCAGGCCGCAGCGACAGCGGCCGATGCGGTGACCGTCAGCCCCTGAGCCGCGCTTCGGCCGGCCGGACCGGCCAAGAGGAGTCACAGCCGTTCACGACGCCAGATCGAGCGTGCCGCAACGGCAGGCGCGTTGCGCGGGCCGCACGGACGCGGCAGTCCTCCTCCTGGGCCGTCCGTACAGCAGCACGGAAAGACCGGCTCCCAGCGCGCCGCCGACGAGCTGCGCGGCGACGAATCCGCCCAGCGACGACGGTGCGATGCCCGTGAAGGAGTCCGAGAGTGATCTGCCCACGGTGGCAGCCGGGTTGGCGAACGAGCCGGACGAGGTGAACCAGATCGCCGCGGCGATGTACGCGGCGACCCCGACGGGCGCGAACCGGGCACGGCCCGTCCGCCGCAGTCCCGTGATCAGCAGCACGAGTCCCGCCGTGGCGACGGTCTCGCCGAGGAGCAGGTGCCACTCCGATCGCGTGTGCGTGGACCACACCCCGGGCCGCCGGCCGAACATGACGTCCGCCAGGACGGCGCCCGAGGCCGCGCCCGCCAGCTGCGCCGCGAGATAGGCCAGCGCCTCCCGGCCGGCCGTACGGCCCCGCCGTCCCTCGTACCACCAGGTGCACAGGGTGACCACCGGGTTGAGATGGGCACCGGAGACGGGGGACAGGAGGGCGATCAGCAGACCGAGTCCGATCGCGGACGCCAGCGAGTTGGCCAGCAGTGCGGTCCCCGGATCCGGGCTGAGCCCCGCGGCCCGGATCCCGGAGCCGACGACGACGGTCACGAGTGCGGCGGTGCCGACAAGTTCGGCCACCGCCCGGCGCGGCAGCGCCGCCTGTGCAGTCACGATCCTTCTCCCCACCCCATGTCGTTTTACGGAAAGTGTATTCCGAAAGGCGGAATGCTTGAGAGGTGGGTCGGCTTGCCGCGGCCGGCCGCCGCGCCTCGCGGAACGCCCGGACGCGTGATGGCGCCCCAGGCCGCCCCGTACCGCCGTGAAGATCCTGCGCGTCCGCTGCCCGCGCGGCAGCTGCCGCAACGCCACGGTGGGCGGGCGCCAGTTCTGACGGCCGTCAACCCGTCCCAGAGAGCTACAGCCGAACGGGGCAGCCGACACGCGCCGGGGGCGGGCCGCTCCGCGCGACGGACCGGCACCGTTACCACCATGGAGGCAACCTCGGAGGACGGACGGCCATCTTCCCCCAGTGCAACGGGCGCAACGCCGCAGCCCGCCCGCATCACAGCGCATGGAGTGAGATGACAACGGTCCATACTTCGGTCGTCGTGCCGTGCTTCAACGAGAGCGAGGTCATCGAGGAGTTCCACAAGGCCCTCGTCGTCGCTCTGGAGCCGACCGGGACGACCTTCGAGATCTGCTACGTCGACGACGGCAGCGACGACCGGACCCGGGTGCACCTCAAGGACCTGGCCGCCGCGGACGCCCGCGTGCGGTACACCTCCTTCAGCCGGAACTTCGGCAAGGAAGCCGCGATGCTCGCCGGACTGCGCATGGCGCAGGGCGATGTCGTCGTCCTCATGGACGCCGATCTCCAGCACCCGCCCGAGCTGATCCCGCGGATGCTCGAACTGCACCGTCACGGCTACGACCAGGTCGTCGCCCAGCGCGACCGCACCGGCGAGGGCGTGGTCCGCACCGCGCTCAGCCAGGCGTACTACCGCCTCGTGCGCCGGTTCATGGATGTCGAAATCGTCGACGGGGCAGGCGACTTCCGGCTGCTCTCGCGCCGCGCGGTCGGCGCGATCCTGTCCCTGCCGGAGTCCAACCGCTTCTCCAAGGGACTCTTCTCCTGGATCGGATTCGACACCGTCAGCTTCACCTACACCAATGTGCAGCGCGCCGCCGGCCGGTCCAAGTGGGGCGGCCGGCGGCTGCTGAACTACGGCATCGACGGCCTGCTCTCCTTCAACAGCCGCCCGCTGCGCCTCGCGATCCACACCGGCCTGTGGCTGCTGCTCTCGGCCCTCGCGTACGCGGCCTGGATCGTCGGCAACTCCCTGGTCAACGGCGTCGACACGCCCGGCTACGCCACGCTGATCACCGCGATCGTCGGACTCGGCGGCATCCAGCTCGTCACGCTCGGGGTGATCGGCGAGTACGTGGGCCGGATCTACCACGAGGCCAAGCGGCGGCCCCACTACGTGATCCGCGAGACCGACGAGACGGCCACCGCGCGGCAGGAGGCGTCCGTCAGGGAAGCCGCTTCGAGTAAGTGACCTTCTCCAGGTGGTAGTAGTCGGCGACGCACTGCGCGGGCCACACCCGGCGCCCGTTGTTGCTGAACGGCTCCAGCATCCTCGCCACCGACACCGGCGTGTACGGGAGTTCCGTCTCGCCCCGCGCGGCGCCCGCACGCAGCGAGAGGTCCTGGCGGTCCCACCGCTCGGCCCGCACCTGCATGTCGTGGCCGAGGGAGACGAGGGGGGCCACGAGCCCGAGCACGGCCGCGGCGCACAGCGCCGCGGCCGTGGCCGTCGCGGCGCCCGGACGGTAGCGCCGCAGCCTGCGGCCGAGGACTGCGCCTGCGGTCACCAGCAGCACGATGTACAGCAGCAGATAGTCGTTCCAGGTCCGCTCCGTGGTCACCACCTGCGCTCCGAACACCGGATAGGTGATGACGGTGCACAGGTAGCCCGAGACCAGGAACGCGAGGGCGCCCAGCGCGAGGAGCGGCAGCGGCCGCCACGGGAGGAGGAACGACCGCCGGTCGGACCGGTGGCTGCGTGCCACGAGTCCCAGCAGCACACCCGCGGCCACCGCGCCCACGTACTGCCAGGTCGAGAACACCGTGGCCAGGATGTGCGCGAAGCCGCGCAGGGAGCCCAGCAGTGATTCGGGGGCCAGCATGGACGTGCTCTCGGCGCCGTACCGCTCACGCCGGTTGCGCGACCCCGGCGACGTCACCAGCAGCAGCGTGCCGGCGCCGACACCGGCCATGCCCGCGAGCGACCAGAGGCGGGCGAACCGCCGAGCGCCGGGCGTGAAGAGGGACGAAGCGAACAGCACGGCGCCGGACAGCACGACCAGGGCGACGACCGACGCCTCCTCCGACAGCGTTCCCATGAACACGCCCGCGACCGCCACCGTCACCACGGCGGCGACACGCCCGGCGCGGCTTCGGGCCCGCAGCAGAGGCAGCGCGGCGGCGCACGCCAGGACCGGCGCCAGGGTGTGCGAGACCGACGCGGCGGGCCAGTAGAACGTCTTGTACGTGTTCGGCGTGGCGAACAGGAACACCGCCATGACCATGGCGGCCACGAGCAGCGGCACACCACGCGGAACGGACTGGCCCGTCCTGCGCAGCACCTGCGCGGTCAGGGCCCACAGCAGCCCCAGCATCAGGACGCCGCTGACCAGGCCGAACCACTGGTGCCCTGCGACGGGGAACTTGGCGTACAGACCCACCATCAGGCCGTTGCCCAGACGCCCGTTGTCGGTGTACCAGAACTTGCCGATCAGGCCCGAGACGCCGTGGTCGCGGACCACGGGGAGGAAGCACCACTCGTCGGCGCTGGGCCGCACATGGCGTCCGAACCACGATGCCAGCCCGAGCAGACCGAGCGGCAGCGCGGCCAGGGCGAACGGCCAGGCGGCCCACCAGGACGCCCGCGCACGCCGAGGGCCGTTCCGCCGCTCCGGAGCGCCGAGCCCGCCCGGTTCTCGCGCGACGGTGACGCCGGATGCGTCGACGGCCATATCATCCCTGCCCTTCGGAAAACTGATGGTCCGGCATCCAAGAGGTGAATCCCGGGTGCGCCGTTCCATCTTCCGCCGGGCAAGATCGGCGGGCCGCCACGACAGGCCCGGCCAGGCGTCGAGCCGGGTCCGCCGCCGGCTCAGCGGCAGGCGTACACGAACCGCGCCGACGCCGTGTGCCGTGACGGCGAGACGATGCGCAGCTCGGCGCGCGCCCGGTACTCGCCGCGGCCGTGGAAGGTCCACAGCAGGTGCAGCGTCGCCTGCTTCTGCCCTCGCGCCACCTTCTCGTGGAGGGGCTGCGACGCCGTGCCGTCGCTGCGCACCCAGCGGTAGGTGAGGGTCCCGGGCCTGCCGTCGGTCCTCACCACGGCCACGACATCGGCGGTGCCGTCGCAACCGGGCCCCTCGGCCGGCGTTTGGACGGCGACACCGCGTATGCCGACACCGGGACCGTACTGCCAGGCCAGGAACGCGAGCGCGGCCAGCAGCACGACGGCGAACAGCGCCCAGCCGCGGAGCCGGCGGCCGTGGCGGCGCGCACGGCCACCGGCCGGTGGCCGGCCGGCGAGGGCGCCGTGCCACACGTCGACCGCCGTCGCGTCGCCGCCGGCGCGCCGTACGGCCGCGGTCACCCCGGGCCCGAACCGCAGGACGTCGCCCTCGATCCGGTCCGGCGCGGCGTCCGGCGTCCGGCGGCCGAGCACGGCGGTGGGTGTGCCGGGGGCGTCCTGGCTCTCCGGGCGCGTGAACCAGTGGCTGCCGAGGACGGTCCCGCTGTACTCGTCGGCTCCGGCGCCGTCCTGCCCCTCGCCGGAGCGGGGGCCGAGCTGACCGTTCATGCGACCGGGCACCCCCTTCTGGTCAGGAGCTGCCGGGTGGACGTGCCGTTCGCGGCACCCGGGGCCGTGGACGCCTGGACACCCCAGTAGCAGCCCTGGCCCTGGAACGTGTGGGTGAGCGGGAGGGTGTACCGCGTGGCGCCGCTGCGCTCGAACGTCTGCGTGCCGTCCGGCGCGCCGGGCTGTCCCATGGTGTCGCCGGCGTTCCAGGACACGACGATCGTGACCGGACCCGTGCCGTCCGTGGCGACGTCGACGGAGGCGGCTCCGGTCGTCGTGCCGGTCTGGCGGAAGCTCGTGACGGAGACGGACCGTACCGACACCGGGGCGGACGTCGGCGTCGTCGGCTCGGGGGACGGCTCCGTGGACGGTTCGGTGGTCGGCCACGTGGTGGGCCCGGCCGTCATCGGCGGGGCACTCGTCGTGGGGGAGCCGGTGGGGCCGGGCGCGGGGCTACCCGATGGGGAGGGCGAAGGCGTTGCGGCCGGTGGCGACGGTGCCGGACCGACGGACCCCTCGGGCCCCGGGGCCGGCGTGTCGGGCACGCCGGGAAGCGCGCTCGTGGTGGCCACGGCCTCGGCGGCGGCCCGGCCTCCCTCGTCGGTGCCCGCCCGTGCGGCGACGGCGACGAGGGCGGCGACCACGGCCGCGACGATCCCCGCAAGTACCCGGCGCAGGCCGGGAGTCAGCCATCCGCCGGGCCCCGCGCCTAGGGAGGTCGTCGCCACCGCGGTGGTCCCGGCCCCGCTGCCCCCGGCCGACGGGAACAGCAGAGGCAGCAGCGCGGCGAGCGCCGCCAGCCGGCGCCGTCCGCGCTCTTCCCAGCCGGGCCCGTACGCAGCCCCGGCGATCTCGTCCAGCTCGGCCACGAACGCCGCCGCGTTCTGCGGACGGTCCTCGGGCGCCTTCGCCAGCCCTCGCCGGATCAGCGGCCTGACTGCCTCGGGTGTGTCGTCCTCGGGGACCGGCGCGCCGATGTGCTGAAGGGCCAGCTCGGCGAAGTTCTCGCCGGGGTAGGGCTTGCGGCCGGTCAGGCACTCGTAGAAGGTCGCGGTCGCCGCGTAGACGTCGGCCGCGGGCGAGGCCGGCTCACCGTGCCACTGCTCCGGTGCCATGTACGCCGGAGTGCCTGCCACGCCCGGGGTGCTGCCACGGCCCGCCGCGATGCCGAAGTCCACCAGCCTGGACGTGCCGTCGGCCGAGACCAGCACGTTCTCCGGCTTGTAGTCACGGTGCACGACACCGGCGCCGTGGGCGGCGGCGAGTCCGAGAAGGGACCCCTTGAGCACCACCAGGGCCGCCTCCGGACCGGTCGCTCCCTCGCGGGCGAGCAGCGACCGCAGGGCGATTCCGTCGATCAGCTCCATGACGATCGCGGCACCGTGCGGCGCCTCGACGTATTCGTAGAGCCGCACGACATACGGCGAGTCCAGTGCGCCGAGCACTCGCGCCTCCGCCCGGAACTCGCGGACGAAAGCCGCGTCGCCGCGCAGCCGTTCCCCCAGGTACTTCACCGCGACCGGCACGCCGGTGGCGTCATGGACGGCGAGGACGACACGCCCGCCGGCCCCCGATCCGAGTTCCCGGGACTCGGTGTATCCCGGCACCGACCACACGCTCATCGCGTCCCCCTGTCTGGCGGACGTCCCCGCCGGTGCCGTCGTCGTCGGCTCCGGCTCACGGACTGTCCTCAGCACAGACACATTTCCCTCACGGCTGGTTCCCGCAGGGATCGGGACAAGATCTTCTGGCGCGTCCGGCTCCCGCTGCTGCGGCCCACCCTCGCCATCGCCGTCCTCTTCCGCATCCTCCAGGCCTTCGGCATCTTCGACCTGCCGTTCGTCCTGACCGGCGGCGGACCGGGCGACGCCACGCAGTCGCTGGCGCTGCTGGGATGGCAGGTCATGTTCCAGAACCTCAGTTTCGGCCCAGGAGCCGCCGTCGCCGCCTCCACAGCGGCGCTCGTATTCGCCGGCTGTCTCGTCTTCCTGCGGGCCTTCCGTACCCAGGTCGGCGAAGCGGAGGAGACCGCATGAACACGATCCGACGGCGCCCGCGGCCGACCTGGACGCATGCCGCGGCCCTGCTGATCGCCGCCTTCGTCGCGGCCCCGCTGTACTGGATGTTCGCCGGGTCGGTGAAGTCCCGCACGGAGATCGCCGCCGACCCGCCGACGCCGTGGCCGCAGGACCTGACGTGGGAGAACTACGAAGAGGCGTTCGGCCGCTACGACTTCGGCACCTACATGGCCAACTCGGTGATCGTGTCCGTGATCGCCACCGTGATGGTCCTGGCCCTCGCCACGTTCGCCGGATACGCGCTCGCACGGCTGCCGGTGCGCGGAAAGACGCCCATCATGGTCGCCCTCCTGATGATCTCGCTGTTCCCGACGATCGCGCTGGCCGCACCGCTGTACCTGCTGATGCGCGAGACGGGCATGCTCAACAGCCACCAGGGCCTGATCGTCGTCTAGGTCGCCCTCAACGTGCCCTTCGCCATCTGGATCCTGCGGAACTACTTCCTGTCCGTTCCCAAGGAGATGGAGGAGGTCGCCTGGATGGACGGCGCCTCCCCGGTCCGTACCACCGTCTCGGTGACCCTGCCGCAGGCCACGCCGGGCGTGTTCACGGCCGGCGTGTTCACCTTCACGGCGTGCTGGACGGAGTTCCTGATAGCCGTCACGCTGAACAGTGCTGACGCCTACCGCACGATCCCCGTCGGCATGGCCCTGTTTGGCGACCAGTACGACGTCCCCTACGGCACGATCTTCGCCGCCGCGACCGTATCCGTCCTGCCCATCGCCCTGTTGGTCCTCGTCTTCCGCAAGGCCGTCGTGTCCGGCCTGACCTCCGGCGCCGTCAAGGGCTGACCCGGCCACGGCACACCGCCGCAACGAAAGGCTGCACCCTCTCCATGACCACGTTCCGACCCGCCCCCGCCTGGCTGGCCGACGCCGTCTTCTACCAGATCTACCCGCAGAGCTTCGCCGACTCGGACGGTGACGGCATCGGCGACTTCAACGGCATCACCGACCGCCTCGACCACCTCGCCTGGCTGGGCGTGAACACGGTCTGGCTCAACCCGTGCTTCTCCTCGCCCTTCCGCGACGCGGGCTACGACATCGACGACTACCTCGCCCTCGCCCCCCGCTACGGAACCGACGACGACCTCGCCCGGCTCGTGGCCGAGGCGGCCCGCCGGGGCATCCGGGTCCTGCTCGACCTCGTCGCCGGGCACACCTCGGACCGCCACCCCTGGTTCCTCGCGTCGGCCGACGACCCCGCCGACCACCGCTACATCTGGACCGACGGCGACCGCCCCGAAGGCTTCGTCGCCTCGCCGGGCCGCCGCCCGGGCGCGTACCTGCCCAACTTCTTCGACTCCCAGCCGGCCCTCAACTTCGGCTACGCGCGCCGTGACCCGGCCGAACCGTGGCGGCATAGCCCCGACGCCGAAGGGCCGCGCGCCAACCGGCAGGCCCTGCGCGACGTCATGGACCACTGGCTGCGGCTCGGTCTCGCGGGTTTCCGCGTCGACATGGCCGCCTCGCTCGTCAAGGACGACCCGGACAAGCGGGAGACCGCCGCGATCTGGACCGAGCTGCGGCAGTGGCTGGACCGCACCCATCCCGAGGCCGTGCTGCTGTCCGAGTGGGGCGACCCCGCCGTCTCCGTCCCGGCGGGCTTCCACGCGGACTTCTTCCTCCAGTTCGGCGGACCGACCAACGGCCGCCCCCTGCGCTCCCTGTGGAACAACCGCACGGGCACCGACAACGACGACTGGGACCCCGTCGACTGCTTCTTCGACCCCGAGGGCAAGGGGACACCCGCCCACTTCGTCGAGGCGTGGCAGTCGGCCGTGGAGGCCATCGGCGACAACGGCTTCACCGCCCTGCCCACGGCCAACCACGACTTCTCCCGCCTCAACTGCGGCCCGCGCACGCCCGAGCAGCTCCCGGCGGCCTTCGCCTTCCAGCTCACCTGGCCCACCCTCCCCGCCGTCTACTACGGCGACGAGATCGGCATGCGCTTCGTCCCCGATCTGCCCGACAAGGAGGGCAGCGTCCTCGGCCCGCGCTACAACCGCGCCGGCTCCCGCACCCCCATGCAGTGGGACGACACCGAGAACGCCGGCTTCTCCACCGCACCGGCCGACGCGCTCTACCTGCCCCTCGACCCCGACCCCGCCCGCCCATCGGTCGCCTCCCAGCGCGCCGACGGCGGCTCGCTGCTGAACCTGGTCCGCCGCCTGATCGCGCTGCGCCGCGGTTCACCGGAGCTCGGTCCCTCGGGGTCGGTGGAGATCCTGCACACCGGCTACCCGTTCGTCCACGTACGCGGCGGCCGGTACCTCGTGGTCGTCAACCCCGCCGCGGCCCGGGCGAAGGTCACGGTCGACGAGTCCCGCACCGCGGGCGCCCGCCCGTTGGAGGCGCGGGGCATCCGCATCGCGGACGGCACGATCACGGCGGAAGGCTTCGCGTACGGCGTGTACAGTCTCGCGCCCGGGTCCTGAACCGCCCGGCCCGCGCCGGTTCGTCCCGCGAGGGCCGGGCGGCTCGGCCGCCGGGCCGATCAGCCCGTGCCGGTGCGCGTCGACCGCGGCCACGGGAGGCCCTTCCGGACCCCGGACAGCAACGCGCCGCAGCCGAGGGGACTTCCGCACACGGCAGCGGTCCGCTGTCACGCCGCCACGACCCGCAGGCTCTCCATCGACGGGTCGGCGGCGTCGGGTACCAGCAGCCCGGCGGCCGCACCGCTGCGCAGATAGTCCAGCACCTCGGCCGTGATGAGCTCGCCGGGGGCCACGGCCGGAACACCGGGCGGGTAGGGGCTGACCATCTCCGCCGCGATCCGCCCCACGGCCTGCGAGGCGGGAACCTGTTCGGCGGGGCCGAAGAACGCCGTGCGCGGCAGCATGACCTGCTCCAGCTCCAGCGCACCCGGCGGCGGCAGAGCCACCGGAGGCCCGCCGCCGACGGCACCGGCCCCGGCGGCCTCGGCCAGCCGCCAGCACCCGGGGGTCGACGCCTCGGCCCTGCCGGTGTCCGGGCGGTCCGTAGACGGTGTCCCCGCGCCGGTGGAAATCCGCCAGGGCTTCGAGAACGGGCACACGGGACTGGTCCATGGTGCGGCTCCTGGTCTCGCGTCGGCGTACGGCGGTACGACTGCCCGAATCGGGTTGCCGTCAGGGGGGAATCTCAAACCGGCGTCGTCCCGCGTGGGGCGCGGGAGCCAGGAGGACTCCTGCGGGACGATGCCGGACGTCCTGTCGAAACGGGCGCATGCCGATCGACGTTACGAGGGGGAACCCGCGCACGACGCACGGCGCGTACGGCGCAACCGAGCATTCGAGCCCTGGAGGAGCGGCACATGACCCTTGTCACGGCGGACCTCGCCATGTCCCTGGACGGCTTCGCCGCCGGCACCGACGTCAGCGTCGACAACCCCGGCGGGCACGGGGCCGAGCCCCTGTTCCACTGGATCCACGACCTGGCGAGTTGGCGGGAGCGTCAGGGCATGACCGCGGCGGTGAGGAGAACCGCGATTCGGACATCATGCGGGAATGGTTCGACGCCACCGGCGCCGTCGTCATGGGCCGCCTCATGTACGACACGGGGGAGAAGCCGTGGGGCGACAATCCGCCCTTCCGGGCGCCGGTGTTCGTGCTCACCCATCGCCCCGCCCCGTCCCTGGTCAAGCAGGGAGGCACCAGCTTCACGTTCGTGACCGACGGGATCCACAGCGCGCTGGAGCAGGCGAAGGCGGCCGCCGGCGGCCGCAACGTCGCCATCGCGGGCGGCGCACGCACCGTTCAGCAGTTCCTGCGGGCAGGTCTCGTCGACGAGCTCCAACTGCACGTGATTCCGGTGCTGTTGGGCGGCGGCCTGCGTCTGTTCGACCACATCGGTCCGGAGCAGCGGAAGCTGGAGGTGATCAGGGTCGTCGACACGCCGCGCGCGACGCACCTCACGTACCGGGTGCTCGACTAGAGAGCCGAGTTCCGGCCGGGTCGGCCGGCCCGATGTGCGCCGCTTGGCCAGAACGTCCGGACAGCGGCTACGGTGCTGAGGTGGTGATCACTGGGGAGAACTCGGCGCCGGGTACCGCGTTGCTGCTGGCAGCGGCGCCGGCCGGCAAAGGCCGACTTGTGGACGCGGCGTCCGTGCTGCCCGCGCTCGCCGCCGTACCCGCCTCTGTGCTGACCGGTACGACGGGCGCGGCGGCGACCGTGATCGAGCTCGCCGACCCGCTCGATCCGCAGACCGTGCTGACCCGCATCCGGGCGGCGGCCGCGGCTCCGGGGCCGCTGTTCCTCTACCTCGCGGGGCAGCTGCACGTCGACCGCAAGCAGCAGCTGCTGCATTTCGCGCTCGCCCGCACGACGCCCGCGACCGTGCGGTACACGGCGCTGCCGTGGCACTGGCTGGCCGGGGAACTCAGGACCCGCCGGCTGGGGACGACCACGGTGGTCGTCGACCTGGTCGCGGACGGCGAGGCATGGCAGCAGGTGCGTGAGGGCCGTGCCGGGCTCGGCCCGGGCACGCTGTTGTACGGCAGGATCGCGCCGGCTCCGGGCCGCCGTACGGTCGCGCCGCCGGCGTACCTGAAGGCGGTGGCCGCGATCTGGCGCAGCGGCGCGCGGCCGCCCTTCGCGCAGCTGCACGAGCAGGCCGCGTCACAGTCCGACCACCCGGCCGGCGCCCTGCTGTTCCCGCTGCTGATGCCGACAGTGACTCATGGCGCGACGGAAACGTCGCATCGCCCCGTGCCCGTCGAGGCCCCGGCGGCCACGCCTCCGTCGGCGGCCCAAGCGCCCGTGCCCGGGGCCGTGTTGCGCGAGACCTGGCCCGCTCCTGCGCCCGGCGCGGACTCGGCGCCCGGCGGCGAGTCACCCGCGACGCCCGTGGCCGTGCCCGCCCCGGTGCCGCTGCCCGCCGCCCAGCCACCCGCCACGCCCGCGGCCGAGACGCGCACCACCCCGTCACCTGCACCTGCACCTGCAACCGCACAGCCGCCCACGCCCCCGGCCACCCCTTCCTCGGCCGCAATCGGCGTGCCCCGAGACGACGACGGGGATCCGCATCCGGCGATCCTCGCCGCGGCACGCGCCGGGCGGCACACCGAGGCCGCCGCTGCCGCGGCCGCATGTGAGGGCGAGGCCCTGCGGGTGTATGGACCCGGTTCGGTGCAGGCACTGCACTGGCTTGAGGTACGGGCCGACCTCGCCCGCCTCGCCCGTGATCCCGCGCGTAGCTGCGAGTTGTGGATGGCGGTGGCCGACGCCCGGCTGCGACGGCAGCAGACCGCAGACGACCCGGACGTCGAGGGGGCCGTCGACCGCGCGCACCATCAGTGGGAACAGGTCCGCGACGCCGCGCGGGCGCGTCGGCTCGCGCCGGAACTCGTCCGGTTGCGCCGGCGCGTTCCGGGCCGTCAGCGCGGCGCACTGCAGTTGCTCCAGCGCAGGCTGGAGCAACTGCAGTAAGGGCGGCGGCCTCGCTCCTCGTACGGCCTCCGGCCGCACCGCGGCGCCCGAGCCGTCCTGTCGGAGGTGCGTGTCGTACCGGCCCGGGCCGGCCCTGTCGGGACGGTTCGCTGCCAGGCGGCGTCTCAGCCGATGCTGTAGTGCCGGTACAGGCGCTCCTCCTCCTGGCGGGAAAGGTGCCCACGGGCGTCCACGTCGACGTGGGGGGCTTCCTTGATCTTGCTCTTGGGGTAGGGCACCTCGAGATGGTCCTCGACCATCGTGGCGTCCCGGATGGGCACGAACGACTCGCTGGTCCCGAACAGGCCGGTCTGCACGCTGACCCAGTCCGGCTGTCCCGTGGCGTCGTCGACGAAGACGTGTTTCGCGTTGCCGACCTTGTGGCCCTCGGCGTCGTACACGGGGTGATCCAGCACTTGGGGGATCTGGTCTCGGGTGATCACTCTCTGCCTCCCTTTCCGCGACGTCCCTCCGGCGCGGGTAGCCGAATGAAGAACCGCTAAACGGTCATGAAAGGGGTGATTGATCAGTGGGGCGGCGGGACCGCGGCCCTTTCCGTACGATGCCGAGCCTGTTACGATCCGTTCCGGGACGGAATGAAAACAGGGGAGTCAGGGATGCGAGTCAAGGATTTCGACCACCTGGTGCTCAACGTCCAGGACGTCGAGCGCGCGCTGGAGTTCTACTGCGGACCGCTCGGGCTGGAGCCGGTCAGAGTGGAGGAGTGGCGCGAGGGCAAGGCGCCCTTCCCCTCGGCGCGGATCAGCCCGACCGCCATCATCGACCTGGTCAGCCGGCCCCGGGGCGAGTCCAACGTCGACCACATCTGCCTCGTCGTCGATCCGCTCGACTGGCAGGAGGTCGTCGACTCCGGTCGGTTCACCGTTCTCGAAGGCCCGGTCGACCGCTACGGCGCCCGTGGCAGCGCGCAGTCGATATACGTGCAGGACCCGGACGGCAACACGGTCGAACTGCGCTGGTACCCGCAGGATGCCGCGGACTGAGCCCCGCCGGGGGCGGCCCCGGGACCCGGAGATCGACACCGCCGTACTCTCCGCGACCCTCGACGTCCTGCGTGAGCAGGGGTACGCGGGATTCGCCCTGGAGCGGGTCGCCGCCAGGGCGGGCACGACGAAGCCGACGATCCGGCGCCGGTGGCCGGTCCGGCAGGACCTCGTCATCGACGCCCTCGGCTCGGTCCTCGTCACGCCCCCGGTCCCGGACAACGGCTGCACCCGCTGCGATCTGACCGAGAGCGTGAGGCTGCTCGCCGAGGCGCTGCACGACCGGCTCCCGCCCGGCGTCCTCGCCCCGCTCCTGGCCGACTGCGCGCGCGAACCGGCGCTTCACCGCCGTCTGATCGAGACCGTCGTGCAGCCCAGCAGGCGAGCCGCGGCGGTCGCCGTGCGGCGCGCGGTCGACCGAGGTGATCTGCACGACGACGTCGATCCCGAGCTGCTCGTCGACCTGCTCGCGTCGACGGTCTACCAGCGGGCGCTGCTCGGTGACGGGCCGATCGGCGAGACGTCCGCACGCCCGCTGGTGGACCTGCTGCTGCGCGGGGTCGCCGTCGACTTCGACCGGCTGGTGCGGATCAGCCAGCAGCCCCCCGGCGCCCGGCACCGCCACTGACCCCAGGACCCCGGAGGCTGCCACGGCCGGCGTCACGGCACGAGCGGACGGACCTCCTCCGCGGCGAACCGTACGAAGCCCTCCGGGTCCGGCTCGTCGGCGGTCGGCTGCAGCACCACCGTGTCGGCCCCGGCGTCCACGAGCCGCTGAACGGCCTTGGCCACCGCACCCGCGTCCCCGGCGACACCCAGCTCGGACACCGACTCCCCCCGGGAACCGGCCAGTTCGCCCCGCAGCCGGTCGGCGGCCCCGGGGCCGGTCGCGGTGTGCAGGTAGACGACCACGGGGTGGGGCCCGGTGCGTCCGCCCTCAGCCCTCCCCTCGTCGATGAGTTCCCGGGCCCGGCGCACGCCGTCGGCCGGCACGCTCGCGTCCAGGACCGTCCCGTCGGCGGCTTCGCCCGACAACCGCAGCGACTTGGGCCCGCGGGCTCCTGCCAGCACCGGCGGCGCGGCAGGCGGCGGCCAGTCCAGGGCGACGCCGTCGAGCTTCACGTAACGGCCCTCCACCGTCAGCCGCTCGCCGCCCAACAGGGCGCGTGTCGCCAGCAGATGCTCGCGCAGCAGCGTGAGGGGTGACTCGACCCGCGCACCGACCTGGCCCATCCAGTCCTGTACACCGTGCCCGAGCGCCAGCTTGATGCGCCCGGGGAAGAGGCGCAGCAGCGTGGCGGCCTCCATCGAGGTCAGCGCCGCGTTGCGCAACGGGACCGGAAGCAGGCCCACGCCCACGCACAGCCGCTCCGTCCAGGCGAGGGCGGCCGCCGCGGTGGCGATGCCGCTCTCGAGGAAGCAGTCCTCCCAGAGCCACAGCTCCTCCAGACCTGCCGCGTCGGCCGCACGGGCCATGCCACGGAGCCGTTCGGGAGGCAACTGCGGCCGGAACACCACACCGAGAGTAGTCATGGGCCTTTCCTGCCCACCTGTTCCGGGGCCCACAAGGTCGGCGCTCCAACCCGCAGGGCAATGAGAACCGGGCTCCGGCGGACGGGGTCCGTGGGGTGCGTGACTCTGTCCGCCGGGGCCGGAACAGCATGTCGGACCTGCTCATTTTTGGGTGGACATGCGATCGATGTCGGGTCGTGCGAGGCTGAACGCGCCCAGATCCCCCACCTCGAAGGAGAGACTGATGGGTATCAAGGACCAGTTCCAGGACAAGGCCGAACAGCTCAGGGACGAGGCGCAGAAGCGCATGGACGACGCCAAGTCGCGTGGCCGGCAGTCCCAGGAGCGCGGCCGGCAGCAGTCCGAGGAGCGCGGCCGGCAGGAGCGGGAGCGCGGCCGGCAGGGCCGTGAACCGCGCCAGGAGATGCTGGACGAGGATGAGGACCGCTACCGGAGCTGATCCGGGCTGTCATGTCACAGGAAGGGGCGCACCCTGTCCGGGTGCGCCCCTTCGCTTGCGCCACGGCGCGTACAGGGCAGCCGGATCAGCAGGTGCGGCCCGTGTAGAACGCCCCGTCGATCGTGCTCGACGCGCCCAGCCAGGTGCCGCCGGGCCCCACGCACCACTCGTAGTTCGGCCCCCACACCTCGACCTCGATGATCACGCGCGAGCCGTCGCCCGTGCAGTGGTTGTAGAAGGCGTCGCTCGACGTCTCGTAGAACCCGCACGGATTCATGGCGGCGACCGAGGGCGAAGCGGCGGCCGAGACACCGGACATGCCGAGCACGAGGGTCACGGCGCCGACGACGGCGGACAGGGAGCGGCGAAGGCTCATGCAGAACTCCTGGGTGAGAACGAGATGCCCCGTGGCGGGGCTCCTGATCAAGGAGCATCCATGATCGTTCCGCTGTGACGCCCGGTTCCGCCCGTGCGGAGCGCATGGTTCACGCGGACGGACGGCACGTCGGCCCGCCCGGGGTCGCGTCACCGCCCCGGCCGTGGGGCCCCGGCCGAGGGCCGCGGACCCCCAACTACAGTCGTGGAGCAGCTCGCTCGCATCCCGGAGGCTCCGTTGACCCAGCACCTCACCGTCGTCACCGGCGGCAGCCGCGGCATCGGCGCCGCGATCTGCGAACGCCTCGCCGCCGAGGGCCACGACGTGGTGGTCGGCTACCGGTCCGGCGAAGACGCCGCGCTGACCGTCGTCGAGGCGGTCAACGACGCCGGAAGGCGCGCGCTCGCCGTCCCCGTGGACACCGCTGACGAGACGTCCGTGGACCGGCTGTTCGACCGTGCCGCCGAACTGGGCGTGGTCACCGGCCTCGTCAACAACGCCGGTATCAGCGGCCCCAACGGCCGTCTCGCCGACGCCGACGCGGAGGGCATGCGCCGTGCCCTGGACGTCAACGTGCTCGGCTATCTGCTCTGCGCGCGCCGCGCCGTGCGGGACATGACCGGTTCCGGCGGCGGGGCCATCGTGAACATCTCCTCGGCGGCCGCCACCCTCGGCAGCCCCGGCCAGTACGTGCACTACGCCGCGACCAAGGCCGCGGTCGACGCCATGACGGTGGGCCTGGCCAAGGAGGTCGCCGTCGACGGCATACGCGTCAACTGCGTGGCGCCCGGCGTCATCTGGACCGAGTTCCACGAGGATCCGCAGCGCCCCGCCAAGCTCGCGGGCGCGATTCCGCTCGGCCGGGCGGGACGGCCCGAGGAGATCGCCGGATCGGTCGCCTGGCTGCTCTCCGAGGACGCGTCCTTCACCACGGGCGCCGTGCTGCGTGTGGCCGGCGGCATGTAGGCACGCCGTCGCGCGCGGTGCGCGTCCACGACATCAGCGGGCGGGCTCGGCCTTGCGCAGCACACCCACCTTGTCGATGCGGTGCTCGGGGTTGCCCCGGTCGTCACGCCAGAAGTTCCCGGCGGCGTTGTCCTCAGGCGTCGCGCAGGTCGAGATCGTGATCATCGCGTCGACCGGCCGCTCGCCGGGACGGCCGGGGACGGCCGCCCGCTGCTCGGCCAGGGAGCGCTCGGAGCGGAAGGAGGTCGTCCGGGTCTGTGTGATCTCGTACTCGTACACGCGGCCGCCCACCCGGACGAACACCGATTCGCCCTCGTCGAGCGACGGCAGATCACGCAGCGGGCCTCCAGCGGAGAGGCGGTGGGCGGTGACCAGGTAATTGCCGACCTCGCCGGGGCCGACGCCGCCGTTCTCCCCGTACGGGCTGGCGCCGACGCCGCGGTTCTGGATCCGGGTGCCGGGCCAGTCGTCGGTCGTGCCCTCGTACGGGACGACCTTCAGCTCCTTCAGTCCGATCGACGGTATGGACAGCAGCGCCGTCTCCGTCCGCGGCCGGGGCGGCTCGGGGGCCGGCGTCGCGGACGCCGTCCCCGTCGCGGGCTCCGTCGGTGTCGTGGCGGGGACGGAGGGGAAGGGGGCTGCAGGGCGCTCGACCGTGGCCTGCGCCCCGCCGGCCGTCCGGGGCTCCGCGGAGGCGCCGACCGAGTCCGCGGCCGCGGTGCATCCGGCGAGCACGGTCACGAGCACGCCGGCGAGAGCAAGGGGAACAGCTCGGAGAACAGTCATGGGAATCCGGATCGTCAGCCGGGCGGAACGACCGGCGCTCCGGCGGGGGCACGCCGATCACGCCAATGGCCTCTTTTCGGACACAACGACGATATCCGACCGGATGTTCCCTCCGTCCGGCCGGCGGGCTGTCTCCATGCGATCTGTGCAGGTCAGGACCAATGTCAGTGTCGCGTGCCAGCATGAGCACGTGACGAACCCGGCCCACCTGAAGCAGCTGAGGCTCGCCAAGGACGCGATGGACCGCGACTGGATGGAGCCACTCGACCTCGACGCGGTCGCCGCCCACGCGGGGTATTCGCGCTATCACTTCGTGCGCGCGTTCAAGGCGGTCTACGGGCAGACGCCCGGCCAGTACCTGTCGGGCCGCCGCATGGAGCGGGCCGAGGAGATGCTCCGCACGGCGAACCTCTCCGTCACCGAGATCTGCACCCTCGTGGGATTCACCAGCCTCGGGACGTTCTCGGCCCGTTTCAAGCGGCAGACCGGTGTGTCCCCCAGCGAGTACCGCGCGCGGCACGTCGGCCGCGGCGCCGCGCTCATACCGGGGTGCTACGCGATGCTGTGGGCCGGCGGCTTCTCCCCGGCGAAGGAGCCGTCCGGGCAAAGGGGCGCGGGAGACCGCAATTCTGAAGAAGCGGGCTGAGCGGGCCACTGCCTACCGTGGCAGGGCAACGGACACCCCTTCCCCAGGAGTACGTCATGATCAAGGGTCTCGCCATCGCCACCGTCTGGGTGCTGGACCAGGACCGGGCCAAGGAGTTCTACACCGAGAAGCTGGGCCTCGAGGCGAGGACGGACATGACCATGGGCGAGGGCGGCATGCGCTGGCTCACCGTCGGGGCCGCGGACCAGCCCGACGTGGTGCTCACCCTCATGGTGCCCGGCCCGCCCGCCATGGACCCCGAGTCCGCCGAGGCCATGAAGAAGCTGGTCTCCAAGGGCATCCTCGGCGCGGGCGTGCTGGCGACGGACGACATCCACGGCGACTACGAGAAGCTCAAGGCACGCGGTGTCCAGTTCCTGCAGGAGCCGCAGGAGCGCCCGTACGGCACCGAGGCCATCTTCCGGGACGACTCCGGCAACTGGTTCTCCTTCACTCAGGCCCGCAAGGGTGACCTCGACCTGGACAAGGGCTGGGGTTGCTGACGGCGGGCAGGGAAGGGAAGCAGACTCTGCACAGGCCCTCCTCTCCCCGAAAGCGAGACGCCCATGCGCCACGAAGACGCCGCCCTGCCTGTAGGCGATGACGACCGGCCGCGCGGCCCCGCCGCGGTACGGACCACCGCGACAGCGGCGGTGGCCCTCGCCGTCGCCGTGAGCGGGCTGCTCGGCGGGTGCGTCGCCGTCGTCCAGGAGTCGCCGCCCTCCTCCGGCGGCGCGGCGCCGGAGGGGGCCGCTCACAGCGACGACGCGCCCGGGAAGGCCACGGAACACGCGCGGAGGATCGTCTCCCTGGTGAACGTGTACCGGAAGCGTGCCGGATGTGCGCCGCTGCGCATCGACGACCGGTTGCAGGCCGCGGCCCAGGCACACGCCGACGACATGGCCGCCCGCGGCTACTACGCACACGAGAGCCCTGAGGGCCGCGACGGCGGCGACCGGATGAAGGCCTGGGGCTACGCGTGGAGCCGCTGGGCCGAGAACATCCACCGCGGCCCCGCCGGGCCCGCCGCGACCGTCGCCGGGTGGATGGGCAGCGCGGTCCACCGGGAGAACGTCATGGACTGCCGGCTCGAGTACACCGGCGTCGGCATCAGCCTCAAGGGCAACGGCCCCTGGTGGGTGCAGGAGTTCGCCACCCGGGACTGAGCGGACAAGGCACCGGCTCGGCGGTCGCGGACTGCCGTCGAGCAGACCGCAGGCGGTCGTGACAGCGCGGCGGCCGGCGGGCCGTCAGGCCGGACCGGGAGGCGCGCCGCGTGTCGGACGGCAGGTGCCGACAGCGGCAGCGTCGTCCCAGACGTCCTGCCGCGAGGGGGAGTCGGGCACCATGACCACACGTCGCTCAACGCGCTGATCAGAACGAGCCGGTCATGTCACCCTCCAGGGTGGGCTGTTCGACAGATGACGCAGGACGAGTATTGTCGAGCACGGCCCCGATGATGCAATTGCAGCTGGGATTGCATGCGTGGGCGGGGTGACCGGATCCGAGCGGCGAGGGGTTGGTGGGAGTGGAGTTCGTCAACGGCATGGGGGCCGGAGCGCTGACCGCGGTGACGTGGATCAAGAGCAGTCACAGCAACGCCACGGGAAACTGCGTGGAGTTGGCCGCCCTGCCGGGAGGCCGGATCGCCGTCCGCAACTCCCGCGACCCGCAGGGGCCCGCGCTCGTCTACACCCGCGACGAGATCGCCGCCTTCGTGGCAGGCGCCCGCGACGGTGACTTCGACGGGATGGTTGGCTGAAAATCCCACCTTTTGGGATGTCCGGCCCATTGGTGTGCGCTGACCTGCGCTGGGATACTGGCGCCTTCCCATAGTCTCCGCAGGAGTGTGTGATGACTGCCGCCGATCCGAGCCCGTCGTTGTTCGTTCGGCCGCTGGGAGCGGTCGAGAGCAACCCGACCGCCCTGAAGCTCATTCTGGGCGGCAAGTTGCGCGAACTGCGGACGAGCGCGGGGCTCGACCCCGCCGACGTGGACGGCAAGCTCGGCTTCTCACGATCGAAGACCAGTCGTATCGAGCTGGGCCGGCACGGCTGCAAGCCCTCCGACGCGGTGGCCCTGCTGAGCCTCTACGGGGTGCAGGACGAGGACCAGGTCGCCGAGTTCATGCGCCTCGTGCAGCAGTCCCGCCGCTCGGACTGGTGGCGATCCTTCAGCGACGTCCTCTCGGACTTCTTCACGCCGCTCGTCGCCCTGGAGGGCGCCGCCGCCACCATCCGTACCTACGAGCCCTTCTATGTTCCCGGTCTGCTCCAGACGCCCGCGTACGCGCGCGCCGTCGTCCGGTCGGGGCCGGGACAGCCGCTCGCCCATGACGTCCAGCGCCGCGTCGAACTGCGCCAGGAGCGGCAGCGGCAGCTCGACCAGCCGGACGCGCCGCGTCTGTGGGCGGTCATCGACGAGTCCGTACTGATGCGCTCCGTCGGAGGCCCGCAGGTGATGCGCGATCAGCTGCGCCACCTCGTCACGATGATGGGGCGCTCCCACGTCACCCTGCAGATCGCACCGCTCGACGTGACGGCCGCCGTGGGCGTGGGCACGGGCGTGAGTTATCTGCGCTTCGCGCTCCGTGACCTGAAGGACGCGGTGTACATCGAGCACCTCACGGACAGCACCTTCACGCAGAAGCCGGCGACCGTCGAGCAGTACCGCGACATGCTCGACCGGCTCTGCGCGTGCGCGCTCACACCCAAGGAAACGCTGCAGACGCTCCAGGAGCGTCTGGCCGCGATGTGATCCTCCGCCGGGGCCGTCGGCCGGAGCCGGCTCAGGCGAGCCGGCCCACGCCGCCCCACTCGATCCACTCGTCCGTCTGCTGGACGGGCGCCAGGTCGGTGTCGGGCCGCCAGGTGGAGACCTCCACCAGGCCGGGCTCCAGAATCTCCATGCCGTCGAAGAACCGGCGGACCTCGTGCTCCTCGCGGACCCGGCCCCAGTTGCCGCCGGTCGCCTCGGCCATGTAGTCGGTGACGAAGGTACGGATCTCCGGACGGTCGCTCACCAGCTGACAGACCACCAGGTAGCTGCCGGGCACGAGCCGTTCGGCCACGCGCCGCACCAGCGCGCCGGGATCGTCCTCGTCCGGGATGCAGTGCAGCACCGAGACGAACAACGCGGCCACCGGCCGGCTGAAATCGATCAGCCGGGTCGTCTCCGCGTGGCCGAAGATGTCGTCGGTGTCGCGCATGTCGGCCTGGATGACGGCCGTGCGGTCGTTCTCGTCGAGCAGAGCCCGGCCGTGGGCGAGGACGATCGGGTCGTTGTCGACGTAGACGACGCGCGAATGGGGGTCGACGGCCTGGGCCACCTGGTGGACGTTGTCCTGGGTGGGCAGACCGGAACCGTGGTCGACGAACTGGCGGATGCCGTACTCGCTGGCCAGCAGACGCACCACCCGCCGCAGGAAGTTGCGGTTGTTGACGGCCAGGACCTTGGTGCTGGGGACCTGTTTCAACAGCTCTTCACAGGCGTCGCGATCCGACTGGTAGTTGTCGTCGCCCCCCAGGAAGTAGTCGTACATACGTGCCACGCTGGGCACCTTGGTGTCGATGGCGTCCGGGCGCCACGACTCGCGTCGCATCCAGTCCTCACCCGCGTCCGTGGAAATCAGGCTGTGGGACGGACATGCTAGGGAGCGCACGCGCGGCGGTACAGGTGAAGCGTCAAGTGACGCACTGTGCACGGTGCGTTTCGGCCATGGTCCGTCGGGACGGCGTACGTCACCGAAGGCGCATGCGGAAGCGGGCCGGGCACGCCGGACGCCGGTCGGCGTCAGCCCACGATGCGGACGTCCAGCTGCACGCACGCTTCCAAGGTGTTGTCGTCGCCGGTCACCTGGATGCTCACGTCGACGTTCTGACCGGCGAGCAGCGGGGGCGGGGCCATCTCGTACGCGACGGTGTAGAGCTCGCCGGCCATCACGGCGCCGACCGCACCGCGTGTGTACGCGAACCGGCCGAACGTGCCCTCCGTCCGCACATGGAGCTCGGTGGCCGCGTGGGAGCGCGCCGGGCGGAAGTCGAGTTCGAACCGGGTCGTCTGTCCCACGTCGAGGGTCACCGGACCCGCGTCCGTCTCCGTGTGACCGGAGACACGGAAGGCGGAGACCTGACCGCTCCCGCCGCACTCCTCGGCCGGGCCGACGGGACCGGCGTGGGCGGGGGCGGTGGACAGCATGACGAGGGCGAGCGCACAGGCGGCGGCAGAGTAAGTGAGCTTCTTCACGCCCGCTCCAACGACGCGCCCGCGTGACGGTCACCCGTCTGCGCCGTCCGGGCTCCCCTCCGGTGTGCAAATACACCCGAACAGAGCACGGCTCGTGTATCGACCCGTGATCGCGCGCCCGAAGCCCGGTGAGGCGGCGTGCCCGGACGGTCACGCGGTGTGCCCGCGCGGGGGCCGACGGCGAAGTGGCGCGGACCCACCCCGTACACTCGGCCCCTGCTTCCGGCAGTACCTGAAGCCCGTGCCGTCGCACGGATCCGTGCCAGGGCGCGAGCCCAGGGCAACCGAACGAAGGGACCTATCGTGAGCTCCGCAGACAGGGCTGACGCACCGATCTACGACAGCCTGGTCGAAGAGCGGGGCGACGTCCCCGCGGATGTCCGGCAGACCGCCGAGGAGACGCTGCGCGAGGTGAGCCGCACGCTCGACTTCGAGCTGCAGGGCTTCGCGGCACGCGGCTAGCCGTCCCGGACGGCCTGGCCTCAGCGGTCCACGCCGACCGCGAACGAGTAGAGCCGCAGCTCCGGGCCCAGGGCCATTCCTCCGGCATCGGCCGGCAGGGGCTGCCTCTCACCTGGACGGTGTTGCCGTGCACCCCGTGGTACGACCTCTCCAGGTACAGCAGCTCCCTCTCGGCGAGCGGCACCAGGTCCGCCGGCTCGCCGGCACTGCCCGGTCCGGTGACAACGCTTTTGCGGCCGGCCGGTACCGCCGGGACGGCGCCGGATGTGCGCGCCTGTCCACGGCCGTGTCCCGCCGGATGCCGGCCCCCGTCCCGGTGTCGCCACCTCGTCTTTCGTGGTGCACTTGAGGGAACGAGAGCCGGGCCGATGAAGACACCACGAGGACAGCACCACAGACGGAGAGGCGGGGCCGTCGCCGCCCTCGCCGCCGCCTCCCTCGTGCTCGGGCTCTTCGGCTGCTCGGACGGGGGCGACCGTCCCGAGCCGACAACCCGCCCGCCGACCTCAGCGCAGCAGCGCACCTCCTACTTCACCGGCATGCCCGCCGAACCGGGCCCGGTGCTGGCCGTCAAGATCGACAACGTCCGCCCCGCACGCCCGCACACCGGGCTCGACGCGGCCGACCTCGTCTACGTGGAGCAGGTCGAGTCGGGCCTCAGCCGTATCCTCGCCGTGTTCTCGTCCCGGCTGCCGCCGCAGGTCGGCCCCGTGCGCAGCGCCCGCGAGTCGGACCTCGAACTGCTCCGCCAGTTCGGCCGGCCGGCGCTCGCCTACTCCGGCGCGCAGTCCGCGCTCGGACCGCTGATCGACGCGGCCCCCATCGTCGCCCTTCCTCATGGCAGGGCGCCGGACGCGTACGTCCGCGGCAGCGACCGCCCGGCCCCGTACAACCTGTATCTGCTTCCCGGCAAGGTGCTCGCCGCGGCCCGTGGCGTGAGCGACGCCTCCGACATAGGGCTGCGCTTCGGCGCCGCCCCGGCGGACGGGCGGCCGACCGCGGAGCAGACGGTTCGCTACCCGTCGGCCCGGTACGCGTTCACGTGGTCCGCGGCAGAGAAGAGGTGGCTGGTGGCCATGGACGGGACCGCGGCCCGGACCACGGACGGGAAGCGGCTCGCCCCGGCGACGGTGGTCGTCCAGTACACCGAGGTCCGACCCTCCAAGTTCCGCGATCGAGGGGGCAGCGTGTCCCCGTACACCGAGACGGTCGGCTCGGGCCGGGCGCTCGTCCTGCGCGACGGCCGTGCCTTCGACGCCCGCTGGCAGCGCGATTCGGCGGCGGGCGACACGGTGTTCACCACCGCCGCGGGGGAGCGGCTGAACTTCGCCCGCGGCCAGGTGTGGATCCTCCTCACCTCCCGCTGAGCCCGGCCGCGGTCAGCGTTCCAGCTCCTTGTGGGCGCTCTCCGGCAGCCTCAGGTACACGGCCGACGACACGAGGCACAGCACGGCGACGTACCAGGGGAACAGGCCCGGACGGTCCAGCTCCTTGAACAGCGTGCCCACATAGGGGGCCGTGCCGCCGAAGACGGCGACCGTCAGCGAGTAGGGGAACCCGATGCCCGCGGCCCGCACCCGCGCCGGGAAGACCTCCGCGTTCACCGCCGCCGAGACGGCGGTGAAGCCGGTCAGCAGCACGATGCCCGCGCACTGCACCAGCAGCAGGGAGAGGAACGAACCGTTCACCGCCTTCAGCAGCGGCACGCTCAGCAGCGCGAACCCCAGCCCGAAGAACAGCAGCGCCGGCTTGCGTCCGAAGCGGTCCGAGAGCAGCCCGCCGACCGGCTGCAACAGTGTGAAGAACGCCAGCGAAAGGGTGCCCGCGAGCAGCGCGTCGGCCTTGTCCATCCCGGTGTTGAGCTCGGCGTACGTCGGCAGGTACGAGGTCCAGGTGTAGTACGCCAGGGTGCCGCCGGCCGTGATGCCGCAGATCAGCAGGGACTCGCGCGGATGGTGGCGCAGGGCGTCGAACAGCCCCGGCCGCGCGGCGTGCTGCTGTGCGGCGCTGCGGGTCTCGTGGGCGCTGCGCCTGATCCAGAAGCCGACGAGGCTGAGCAGCGCGCCCAGTACGAAGGGCACCCGCCAGCCCCAGCCCTCCATCTGCCCCTCGCCGAGCCGGCTCACCAGCAGCGCCGCGACACCGGATGCGGTGAGCTGGCCGATGGAGGTGGAGACGTACTGGAATGACGAGAACAGCCCCCGCCGCCCCGGCCCGGCCGACTCGACGAGAAACGTCGTCGACGCGGCGAACTCGCCGCCCACGGACAGGCCCTGGAGCAGCCGGGCCACGACCAGGACCACCGGGGCGACGATTCCCGCGGCCGCGTACGTCGGTGTGAGGCCCACCAGCAGGCTGCTGCCGCCCATCAGCAGGATCGTGACCGTGAGCGCGGCGCGCCTGCCGTGCCGGTCCGCCACGGCGCCCATGAGCAGGCCGCCGACGGGACGCATGAAGAAGCCCACGGCGAAGACCGCGAAGGTGGACAGCAGCGGCACGAGCGAGTTGCCCGAGCTCCTGGGGAACACCTGGTCGGCGATGTAGGCGGCGAGGAAGGTGTACGCGTACCAGTCGTACCACTCCACCGCGTTGCCGACCGAGGCCGCGAGCAGTTGCCTGAGCGGGCGCCGGGTGTGCGGGGCGGCGGTCCGGACGGAGGCGGATTCTGTCATGATCGCGACCATCCCCAGCCCGGCCCGCCGCTACACATGCCGCGAGTACACCGCGACGTGAGACGCCCGGCGGCGCCTGAGGGCGCAGTCCGTGATGCTCCGTCACATCACAACTGGCGCTGATGTCTTGAATTCGCCGACCTGTTCCAGAAGAAGTCACCCGAGGGCCGCACCTGGCAGTTCGGCTACGACGCGCTCGGCAACCTGACGTCGACGACCGACCCCAAGGGCGTAGCCACGCCCACGGCCGGCGACTACACCTCCACGTCCCAGTACGACGCGTACGGACAGGTGACCAGGTCGACCGATGCCAACGGGCACGCCACCGTCTACAGCGGGTTCGGCCCCACCGGCTACCCGTCGACGATCACCGATCCGCTGACCAACCCGTCCACGTTCGACTACGACGCGCGCGGCAACGTGCTCAAGGTGACCAACGCCAAGGGCGCGCAGGTCACCCAGAGCTACGACACCTTCGGCAGGCCTCTCGAGGAGAAGGAGCCCAAGGATCAGGCCGCCGGCGTGTTCATCACGACTCCGGCGCCGGTCTACGACGCCAGCGACAACATCACCCGGGCGACCGGGCCGAACGGCACGGCCACCACGTCCGTCTTCGACGAGGCCGACCAGCTGACCGAGTCGACGGCGCCGGGCGACCTGGCCACGGACCCGGTCCGCAGGACCACCACGACCTACGACAAGGTCGGCAACGTCCTCACGGTCACCGACCCGAAGGGCAACGCGACCGCGACCGCGGGCGACTACACCACCACGACCGCGTACGACGCGATCTACCAGCCGGTCCGGGCACCGACGCGGCGGGCGGCACGGTCACGTCGGAGTACGACAAGGTCGGCAACCTGACCAAGCTGGTCGACCCGCGGAAGAACGCGACCGCGGACACGCCCGACTACACCAGCCTGTTCGAGTACGACCTGAACCACCGCGTGGTGAGGACGACCGACGCCATCGGGAAGTTCACCACGGCCCGCTACGACAAGGACGGCCTCACCGTCGGCCAGACCGACGCCGAGGGCAACGAGACGCTCGCCGTGTACGACGAGCGCGGCGCCCTGATCGAGTCCAAGCTGCCGGTCAGCAAGGACGGATCGGGGACCGTCTCGTACCGAACGACCAGGTACGAGTACGACCAGGTCGCCAACCGGACCAAGACGATCACCCCGCGCGGTGTCGCCACCACCGACGACGCGACGGACCACCTCCGAGACCGTCTACGACGAGCTGAACCGGGTGAAGGAGGAGCGCTCGCCCTTCGACAAGGACGACACCCGCTACAACACCCCCGACTCGACGTTCTACTTCTACGACACCGTCGGCAACGTCAGCTCCGTGTCGGCACCGCCGTCGGACGGCCAGACGGTCCGCAACGTCACCGAGTACACCTACTACGACAACGGCTGGACCAGGACGTCGAAGGACCCGTGGGACATCACCACGTCCTACGACTACAACGAGCTCGGCCAGCAGACGAAGAACACCCTCACCTCCGCGGGCGGCTCCCAGCAGCGCACCATGACCTGGGACTACTACCCGTCGGGCAATCAGAAGGCGCGGTCCGACGACGGCGTCCCCGTCGGCAGGCACGTCGTGCTCGTCGACAGCTCCGACTTCAACAACACGGCGACCCAGGGCAACTGGAGCCGCACCCAGGCGCAGCAGCAGTACGGGTACGACACCTACTCCCACCCGGCCGGCACCGGCGCCGACCGGTTCAACTGGCGGCTCAACATCCCGCAGAACGGGACCTACGAGGTCTTCGTACGGCACCCCAAGGTGACCGGCGCGGCGAGCGACGCCAGGTTCACCGTCGACCACAACGGCGGCAGCACCACCAGGACCGTCGACCAGACCCGTGACACCGGCACCTGGATCTCACTGGGCAGCTACTCCTTCGTCGAGGACGGCCCCCAGAAGGTCAGCCTGTCCGACCAGGCGAACGGCACGGTCCTCGCCGACAGTGTGAAGCTCGTCCGGTCCAACGCGGGCGAGAGCGACAACGAGAAGAAGGACTTCACCTACGCCTACGACGCCAACGGCTTCATGGTGGAGGTGAAGGACAACTCGCCGGGCGCGAAGATCGACACGTACAAGATCGCGTACGACGGTCTCAACCGGATCGCCAAGGTCGAGGAGCTGGCCACCGGCACGGTGAAGAACACCACCGCCCTCACCTACGACGAGAACGGCAACCCGCTCACCTCGACCCACGACCTGACCTGGTCGAAGATCGACTACGACACCAGGGGCCTGGTCTCCAAGGTCACCAACGCCGATTCGCCGACCGTCGGCAATCAGCAGATCACCACGATGACCTACACCGCCCGCGGGCAGCAGTCCGGCGGCACGGTCCTCGCCCAGCACGACCTCGAGTACTCGCCCAACGGGCACCGCTCCAAGGACGTGCTCAAGCTGATGAACGCCGACGACAACGCGGCGTACATCAACAACACCTACACCTTCGACTACGACCCCCAGGACCGCATCGCCCAGGTCAACAAGGCCGGTGACAGCCCCGGCACCGAGAAGTACACCTACGACCGCAACAGCAACGTCGTCGAGCAGACGGTCGGCGACCTCACCACGACCCACCGCTACGACCGCAACCGGCTGCTGTCCTCGTCCGCCGGCGGGGTGACCTCCACCTACAACTACGACCCGCTGGGCCGGCTCGACACGGTCAGCACCGGCGGCGAGACCACACCCGAAGCGCTCGACACGGCCAACGACGTCCGCAAGGCGAGGACAAGGCCGACGACGTGGCGGCCGCCGTCCGCCGGCGCGCCACCCCGGCCGCTCGGGCCGTGCGGCGGACATCCCGCCGTTCGTCTGCGTCGCTGCCCGGGCCGCGGCCCTGTCGCTGATGTGATGGCGTGCGTACGAGCGGCGCTTGCACGGAGGTGGCCTTTGTCGGCACGGCACGAGGGGCAGGGGCGGGTGCGGGCACGGCTGGAGGCGATCGAGCGGGCCCTCGACGTCATCGGCACCGCACTCGACGAGCAGACCGTCTGCGCGGAGCTCGCCCAGTTCCTGTGCCCCTCCCTGTGCGAGGCCGCCGCCGTCGACGTCCTCCCCGAGGACGTCGCCACGGACCGGCCGCACGCGCACGGCCCGCCGACCCGCACCAGCGCACGCGGCCGCGACGACCTCCTGGACGCAGGGGCCGACGCCGCCGCGCAGTCGGTGGCAGCACTGGACGAGGGCCACGCCATCCGCACGGTCACCACCCTCACGGGCGGCCGGCCCGTCACCCACCTGTACGTACCGCTCCTCGCCCACGGCCGCGCCTACGGCGTCCTCCTCGCCGCCCGGCCGGGCGAGGGCTTCACCGACGACGAGACCGCGACACTCCACTACGCGGCCCGCCTCGCCGCCGTCCTCATCGGCCACGCGCGCGCCCACGCCTCCGTCCGCAGCACCGCGCTCAACCTCCAGCGCGCGCTGCTCGCCGAACCCGGCAGACCGCACCCCAACCTGGAGGTCGCCACCCGCTACCTGCCGTCCGGAAGCAGCACCCTGGTGGGCGGCGACTGGTTCGAGACCGTGCGCCTCCACTACGGGCGCACCCTGCTCGTCGTCGGGGACGTGATGGGCCACGGTCTCGACGCGGCCGTCGACATGAACGCCTACCGCTCCGCCCTGCGTTACGTCGCCTCCGCGGACCTGCCACCGCACCGGGTGCTGCGCCAGCTCGACGAGACCGTGGCCACGAACGCCAGCCGCCGCCCGGCCACCTGCCTGCTCATTCGCGTCGATCCGGCTCGGCGGGTGGCCGCGTTCGCCAGCGCCGGCCATCTGCCGCCCGTCCTGTTCGGCGCCGACAACGCAGCCGAGGTCGTGCCCGTCCCGGTCGGCCCGCCGCTCGGCACGGGTCTGGGCGGCTACGAACTCATCACGCGCACCATGGCTCCGTCGCAGACCCTGCTGCTGTTCACCGACGGCCTCGTCGAGCGCAGGGGAGAGGACATCGACGTCTCGCTGGCGCGGCTCGCCGGACGGTGGCTGCGGCCCGGCGCCGGTGTCGAGGAACTGCTCGACACGGTCGTCGACCGCTTCGACGCCCAGCACGCCGAGGACGACGTCGCGGTCCTCGCCGCCCGCATCCGCCGCCGCCCCCACCCCGAGGCCCACGCGTCCGTGACGCAACCGCCACCGGACACGACCTGAGCCGCGACCGCGCCACCGGCGTGCGGAACATGGGACACGACCCCCACATCACCCGGCGCGACCTCTGATTCGAGGACAGCGGCCCGGAGATCACGGCGGCGGAGTGGGGCGGCCGTGGCCGCCGATCCCGGCCTCGTCATGCTGCCTGACCGCCGGCGCGAGGACACGCGGCCTCTATGCCCTCGGCAGTCGCCGTACCGACGGGATTGCCAGCAGCATGCCCACCACCAGCGTCCCGAGCACCACGCCGCCCAGCAGGACCTGCCGGGTGCCGAGGGCCTCGGAGGCGGGACCGGCGAGCGCCCTGCCCGCCGCCAGCATCAGCAGCGAACCGGCAACGTCATAGGCGTGCAGACGGTTCAGGGCCTGCTGGGGCACATGCGTCTGCACCGCCGTCGACCACATGACGAGCCAGTACGCGAAGGCCGTTCCGACCACGAACTGGCCGACGCCCAGCGCGACCACGGACACGTCGGACGCCAGCAGGGCGAGGTTCACCGGGACCCCGATCAGGGCCACCGCACCCGCCGCGAGCGGACGCGCGGGACGCGACCGCAGCGCCAGCAGACCGCCGACCGCGCTGCCCGCCCCGTTCACCGCCATCAGCAGCCCGTACGAGGCCGAGCCGTGCCGGCCCGTCACCAGCGCTGCCGTGAGCGGCAGCATCGGTCCGAGGACGGTCAGCCCGTACACCGTCCAGACCGCGATCACCTGCCACAGCCAGCTGCGAGCCCTGAACTCGCGCCATCCGTCCGCCAGTTCCGCCATCATCGACCCGCGCCGAACCTGGTCGCCCGGCAGGGGAACCAGCCGCATCAGTGCCAGGCACACGGCGCTGACACCGAACGTCGCCGCGTTCGCCCCGAAGACGGCCCCCGCGCCCGCCAGCGCGACGAGCAGCCCGGCGAACGCGGGCCCGGCCATCGTCATCAGTGCCTCAATGACCCGCAGGACGGCGTTCGCACGCTGGACGTCCGCCGATATCCGGGGGAGCGTGCTCGCCACCCCCGGCTGGAAGAGGGCGGCGCCGACGCCGCTGACCGCGCTGAGCGCGTACACCGACCACAGGGGCGGACTGCCCGCGGCGAACAGCACGGCGAGGGTCGAGGCGCCGGCGAGCCGGAGCACATCGGCGATGATCATCATTCGGCGGGCCGTGAACCGGTCCGCCAGCACCCCGCCGAAGAGCACCAGGAGCGCGAACGGCCCCATCCACGAGCCCAGCGCATACCCGACGGAGGACGCGGGACGGCCCGCGCCGAGCAGGCCCGCGGCGAGCGCCACGGGCACCATCCCGTCACCGAAGACGGCGACGGAACGCGCCACGAAGAAGAGCCGGAAGTTGCGGTTCCACAGGCCGGGCGGTTCGGTCGCCGCCGCCCGACCGTGGGCGCCGGCCGTCGCTGGAGAGGCGGGAACCTGCCGGCCCGCCGGAATCTTTTCCGTCACGGATGTGGCATGTATCAGGCGAGAGGTCTGGACCACCAGGGGTTTTCACGGCCCGGGGCAAGCGCTTGCGCGCAGGCTGCGCGAACTCGCGGCCGCCGGAGCCGCGTTGGAAGCGGGGCGGGGCGAGAGGGCGCCCGGGGCCAGGACATCGGGCGCGCCATCGCGGACTCGGGCATCGACACGCTGCTCGCCCGACTGTCCGGCGTCCGGCTCGCGTCACCGACGGCTGGTTGGAGCACGGGGACGGGGGAACCCGGGGGACCCGGGGACGGGAAGCCCAGCGTGCTCAGGAAGGCGGTCGGACCCATGGAACCCCACCTCGACACCCGAGGCCCCACGGCGCACAGCGACCGCACCGGCGGGAGCGCCCCCGCGGTCGACGAGGCGCGTGCCGCGCTGGCGTCGACCGGCGTGTACTTCATGCCCCCGGAAACGGTGCTCGCGTCGCTCGGTGCCGACGGGCCCCACTGGCCCGAGTGGGCCGCGTTCGCCGCCCACTGGGACGACCTGGCGGAGGACCCGTACGCGGCACAGCGCGGTACGCGCAGGCTGCGCCGCTACGGCCACTTCGCGTGGGATTCCGCCACCGGGGGCGTACGGATGCTCCCGCACGAGGTGTTCGTGCAGCCGGACCACACGAACCCGCTCTACGACGCGGTCGACCGTCATTTCGAGCCCCTGACCCGCGCGTTCGCCGACGACCCCGTCCTGCGGTCCTTTCTCGGCCTGCTGGGGCGCATGGCGCGGGCGCTGGACAAGGCCGGGGAGTGGAGTGTCAAGGTTCATCCCTTCCGCGTGGTCGCGACGGCCGACGGCGCGGGGGAGCCGACCCCCGAGGGACGCCACCGCGACGGCGTCACCCTGGTGTCCTCGCTGCTCGTCGCACGGAACAACGTCTCCGGCGGGGAGAGCACCGTCTTCACCCCGGAGGGACGTCAGCTGCTGTCGACGACGCTGCGCGACCCCGGAAGCCTCCTGCTCAACGACGACCGCGCCACACTCCACGGTGTGTCCGCCGTCCGTCCGGTCGACCCCGCGCGCCCGGCGCAGCGCGACGTCCTGGTCACCACCTTCACCGCCACCTGACGGCATCGGCCTCGGACCCGGCCCTGGACCCGGCGAGGAGGCCGTCCACGACGTCCGTCAGCCGGGAGCGCCGTTCCCACAGGGCACGCTGCCTGCGCGCCCCGCACCCGTGCGCGGACAGCCGCCCGACGAACGCCGTCACCCGGTCCAGGTCCCCGCACTCCTCCAGCACCTCCCGCACCTGCCCCACCACATGGGCCGCCTGGACCTCGAACGGCACCACCTCCTCGGTGGTCCCGTCCAGGCCCGCACCCTCCCAGCCGTCCCGCGCCGCCCGCCAGTACGAGGCGCGCAGCAGCTCACCGCAGGTGCGCGGGCCCGGATCGCCCTGCCGGACCCGAGTCACCGAGCGCACCACGAGCGCCCGCACGAGTGCGGCGAGAGCCGCGGTGTCCGCCGCGTCGGCCGGAACGTCCATGACGCGGACCTCCAGCGTCGGCACGCGAGGGTTGGGCCGCAGGTCCCAGAACGGGTTGTTCGCGTCGAGCATCGCCTCGGACGCCTCCAGGGCTGCCGTCAGCCGCTCGTAGCGCGCCAGCGAGTCGGCGTACGGCGGCGCGCCCAGCGCGGGGAAGCCGAGCCGCACGACGGTGCGCCAGCTCGCGTAGCCCGTGTCGCGGCCGTGGAAGAACGGCGAGTTGGCGCTCATCGCCACCAGCAGCGGCAGCCAGGGCCGCACATGGTTCCCCGCCAGGACCGCGGTCTCCCGCTCCGGCACGTGGACGTGCACATGGGCGGAGCAGACGGTGAAGTCGTCGAGCATGGCGCCGAACTGCCGCACACCGGCCCGGTAGCGCGGATGGTCGCCCACCACCCGGGCCCCGGGACCGCCGATGACGGGCGTGCCGCTCGCGCACAGCCCCATACCCTCGGCGCGGGCCGCAACAGCCGCCGCCGCCCGTACGGACTCCAGCGCCCGGTGCACCGCCCCGGCGTCGGCGCACGGCGGGGTGCGCACCTCTATCTGGCTCTCGTGGAACTCGCCCGCCACCAGGTCACCGGCCGTTGGCCGGGCGCGTGCCACGACGCGGGGCCCGGCCGGTTCCAGCGCCCTGCTGTCCGCCCGTACGACGAAGAACTCCTCCTCGACCCCGACGGTCGGCATCGGGCCGTCGCCGGAGACCGGCTCGGCCATGACCACCACCTCCGCACGGCCGGGTACCCCCGCGAACCGGCTCGATGTCCGAGATCGCCTGCGGCCGGCGGTCACGGCGGTTCGCCGGACCTGCGGCGCAGGCGGTCCAGGCGGGTGATGACCGGGGTGGCCGCGGCGCCGTGGACCATCACGGACACCAGGACGGTGAACGCCACCACCGCCCACAACTGCTCGGCGCGGCCCGCGAAGCCGTCGTGGCCGAGGGCGTACGCGAGGTAGAACAGCGAGCCGATGCCCCTGATGCCGAACAGCGACGTGACCAGCCGCTCCCGGGGACCGGCCGGGTGCCCGATCTGGGCGACCCAGCCCGTGACGGGGCGGACGACCAGGAGGAGCAGACCCGACAGGAGCGCCCCCTGCCAGGTGAGGGCCGCGAGCCCGCCGGCGGCGAGGAAGCCGCCCAGCAGGAACAGCAGAACCGCGGTCAGCAGCCGCTCGATCTGCTCGGTGAACTCGTGGAGGACCTTGTGGTAGCCGTGGCTGCGCTCGGCCGCGCGGATCGTGCAGGCGGTGACGAACACGGCGAAGAACCCGTAGCCGTGCAGCAGCTCGGCGATGCCGTAGGACACGAACGTGGCGCCCAGGGCGACGAAGCCCTCCATGTGCTCCGACAGCCGCAGCGCCGACGCCTTGGCGCGGAAGAACATCCGGCCGAGGAGCCGGCCGGTCACCAGACCGGTCGCCAGTCCCACCGCGCCCCGGCCCAGGACGTCCGTCAGCAGCCAGCCGCCCAGCCAGTCCGCCGACCAGCCGGAGCCCGCCGCCGCGGACAGGGCCAGCGCGGCGAGGACGAAGGGAAAGGCCAGCCCGTCGTTGAGCCCCGCCTCGCTGGTCAGGGTGAAGCGCACCTCGTCCTCGTCCTGCTCGGCGTCGGTCGGCTCCCCGACCCGTACCTCCGCGGCCAGTACGGGGTCGGTGGGCGCCAGCACGGCCGCCAGCAGCAGGGCGGCGGCCGGCGGCCAGCCGAGCAGCCACACCGCCGACGCCGCAGTCGCCGCCACGGTGAGCGGCAGAGTGATTCCCAGCAGACGCCATGTTCCCGCCCACGCCCGCAGCCCGACCGGCCGGTTGATCGCGAGCCCCGCACCCATCAGGGACACGATCACGCACACCTCGGTCACGTGCTCGACCCACAGCCGGTCGCGCACCGGGTCCACGGTCGGCAGCGGGACGGGCAGCACCGCCGCGAGCACCCCGGCGGCCAGGAACACCATGGGCATCGACAGCGGTCGCCTGAACACGATCCGCGGCACCACGGCGGCGGCCAGCGCGCCGATTCCCAAGGCCGCGTAGACGGCGTCCGAGAGCATCATCCCGGCCATCCTCACTCACCGCTGTCGACCCGGCAGGTCAGGCGCGTACCCCGCACACGCCCTCGCACGCGTCCGGCGGACGCGGAGCCGGTTTTGTGCATGGAGGCCGGGCCTCCGGGTAACCGGGCCTGGCGGGCGGCGGGTGCGTCGGTGCGGGAGAACGTCGTGCTGCCGGCTCGTCCCGCGACTGCGCAAACCGCCTGGGCGGCAGGACAGGCCCCCGAAGGGCGGGAGACCCGCCGACTCGGAAGGGACGGACACCGTGGCACGACCGACGATTCTCGTGGTGGGCGCCGGATTCGCAGGAGTGGAGTGCGTACGCAGGCTCGAACGTGAACTGTCCGCCGCCGAGGCGGAGATCCTGCTGGTCACACCGTTCTCGTACCAGCTCTACCTGCCCCTGCTGCCCCAGGTGGCGGCCGGCGTGCTCACCCCCCAGTCGGTCGCCCTCTCCCTGCGGCGCAGCCGCAGGCACCGGACCCGGATCATCCCCGGCGGAGCGATCGGCGTCGACACCGCGGCGAAGGTGTGCGTCCTGCGCAAGATCACGGGCGAAACGGTGGTCCAGAGGTACGACCGGCTCGTCCTGGCACCCGGCAGCATCACCCGGACCTTCGACATCCCCGGCCTCCTCGAGCACGCGCGCGGCATGAAGACGCTGGCCGAGGCCGCCTACATCCGCGACCACGTCATCGCGCAGCTGGACCTGGCCGACGCGAGCCAGCACGAGGCGGAACGGACGTCCCGGCTCCAGTTCGTGGTGGTCGGCGGCGGATACGCCGGCACCGAGACGGCCGCGTGCCTGCAGCGCCTCACCCACCATGCCGTGAGGCGGTACCCGCGCCTCGACCCCCGGCAGATCAAGTGGCACCTCGTCGACATCGCGCCCAAACTGATGCCCGAACTCGGCGACCGCCTCGGCCTCGTCGCCCTCGACATCCTGCGCAAACGCGGGATCGAGGTGTCGCTCGGAGTGTCGGTCGCCGAGGCCGGGCCCGAGAAGGTGACCCTCACCGACGGCCGAGTCCTGCCGAGCCGCACGCTCATCTGGACGGCCGGCGTCGCGGCGAGCCCACTGGTCGGCACGCTGGACGCGGAGACGGTCCGCGGCCGTCTGGTCGTGACCCCCGAGATGACCGTCCCGGGCGCCGACGGCGTGTTCGCCCTCGGCGACGCCGCGGCGGTGCCGGACCTGGCCAAGGGCGACGGAGCCGTCTGCCCGCCCACCGCCCAGCACGCCCTGCGCCAGGGACGCAAGGTCGCGGCCAATGTCATCGCCTCGCTGCGCGGGCAGCAGTTGCAGCCGTACGCGCACAAGGACCTGGGGCTGGTGGTCGACCTGGGCGGCAAGGACGCCGTCTCCAAGCCCCTCGGCATCGAGCTGCGCGGCCTGCCCGCACAGGCCGTGGCACGCGGCTACCACTGGTCCGCGCTGCGGACCAACGTCGCCAGGATCCGTGTCATGACCAACTGGATGCTCAACGCCGTCGCGGGCGACGACTTCGTGCGCACCGGCTTCCAGGCGCAGAAGGCCGGAACGCTGCGGGAGTTCGAGTACGGCGATGCCTACCTGACGCCGGAACAGATCCGCGAGCACACGGCCTCGCTGCGCGCCCGCACCTGATCCCCTCCGCGGTCGCCGGATACCGCTGCCTGTTCTGACCAGCGCGACCAGGCCGAGCGGCGCGACCGGTCCCTCCCGTCGGGGGCCCGGGGGCGCCGGTCCGGCTGCGGCCGTCGGCCCGGTGGCGGGCCTCGGCCGAGCGAGTCGGGATCGGCCGTGTCCTCCGGTGGGCCCCGGCAGTTGAAAGGAGCATGAAGAAGCGCAGCATCCTTGCCGTCATGTCTCTCGCCACCGGCGCCGTGATCGCCGCCGTCAGCCCGCCGCCCGCCGCCCAGGCGGACGCCCTGGACGGGGCGCTGACCGCCCCCGACGCTCTCAGCAGCGCCGACGCCCTCATCACCGACGCCGACAGGGACGCCCAGGCGGCCCTGGACGGCACGGCCGACCAGGTCTGACAACGTCCAGAACACCCCGGACACGTCGGACGCCCGGTTTCCTCTCGGGGAAACCGGGCGTCGTGTGTTCGCCGCGCCCGCCTCAGCGCTCCGACGGTCCGCTCGCCGCGGCGTCGGCCGCCACCCGCTTGAGGGTGCGGCCGGTGCGGACCGACCTCGCCCGGCGCGGCTCCGTCGCGCGGTGCGAGGACGCGTGCCGGTCGTTCTTCTTCACCAGCAGCCAGGTCTCGCGCTGCCCGTCCCCGCCGGGCCGGGTCCGGGTCAGCGCGTACCCGCCGCGGAGCTTGCCGCCGTGCAGGCAGAACGAGGCGTGACCGTCGCGCAGGGCGTCCGCGAACGGGATCTCGCGCCCGCGCCGGTCGGTGGCGAGGCCGTGATACGTGCCCTCGTCCCAGATGATCACGGTGCCGCCGCCGTACTCGCCCTCCGCGATCACCCCCTCGAAGTCCGCGTAGTCGAGCGGATGGTCCTCGGTCGGCATCGCGAGACGCTTGTCGTGCGGGTCGGCGGAGGGGCCCTTCGGCACGGCCCAGCTCTTGAGAACCCCGTCCACTTCGAGCCGGAAGTCGAAGTGCATGGCGGTGGCGTCGTGGATCTGCACCACGAACGAGGGCTCGGGCCGTCCGCCGGGCCCGGTGCTCCCCTTGGGCTCAGCCGTTCTGCGGAAGTCGCGTTTGCGGTGGTACTCCGCCAGAGCGTCTGTCGAGGGCATGGGACCTCCGTAAGTTGTCAGGCGGCCCGGGGGCGGCGGTGCGGGCCGGTGTCCCGGTGACACCGGCCCGCACCGGCCTGCCCGGGCTCGGGCGCCTCAGCCGAGCTTGCGCGCGGTGAGCAGCAGGTACTCCCAGTCCATGGCCGTCGGCGCGGTCTCGTCCGTGTCGCTCGCCCGGCGCGCCAGAGACGCGAGCTCCCGGTCGAGCGCGGCGACGCGATCGGGGTCCTCGGCGATGTTGCGGTACGTGGCGATGGTGGGGCCGTAGTTCGCCTTGAAGTAGTCGCGGAACGCCTCCGGCGACTCGAACCGGTCCACTCGTACCGTCTGCCGGCGGGCGTCGACATCGGTCACCCGGTCGGCGAACAGCGCCCGGACGTGCTGCTCCTGGCCCCACAGCGGTGGAGGCCGGGCACCGGGCGGAGGCGGTGGCGCATACGGTTTCATCGTCTCGAACATGCGCCCGACGAAGCCCTCGGGCGTCCAGTTGACCAGGCCGATCGTGCCGCCCGGCCGGCACACCCGCAGCAGCTCGTCCGCGGCCGCCTGGTGATGCGGGGCGAACATGACCCCGACGCAGGACATCACGACGTCGAACTCGCCGTCCCCGAACGGCAGCGCCTCGGCGTCCGCCTCGCGCCACTCCAGCTTCGCGCCCTGCTTCTCCGCCGCCTGCCGCCCGGCGTCCAGCAGCTCCGGGGTGAGGTCGGACGCCACGACATCCGCGCCGGCGAGCGCCGCGGGGATCGCGGCATTGCCCGTACCGGCCGCGACGTCGAGCACGCGCTGCCCGCCGCTCACCCCGCAGGCCCGCACCAGAAGGGGCCCCAGGTCCGGGATGAGGTCGGACGCCACAGCCGGATAGTCACCCAGCGCCCACATCTTCCGGTGCTTGGTCTTCAGGGCGCGGTCGGCTGAGGCCGCCCCGCTCGCGTCGCTCATGACGGATCTCCTCGCAAGCCTTCTGCGCGTCCGCTCGGGACGGCCGGGTCCCGCGCGGGCGCACCTCCGGCGGGCCCTTCCGGGGCGACGGCGCGCCCCGGTCTGCCGGAGGGACCTGGTCACCTGCTTCCCATCATCCGCCGATGCCGCGGGCCGCGCCGCCCGGCCGTCGTCCCACCCCACGCGCGGCCCGCTGAACGGCTCGCACCCGCGGCCTGCCCTCGCGGCTCAGCCTGACGCCGCCTCGCGGGTCATGGGAGGTCTGGCCGGCGTCCGCGCCACGGGGCCGAGGAGCACGGCACGGGCCACCTTGGGCGCGAAGAGCGCGGTCAGCGGCGACGTGAGTGTCAGTACGGAGCGGAAGGCGGGCCCCACGACGGGGTCGCTCGGATACCGCTGCTGGACACGGCTCAGGTACCAGCCGGCAGGCCGGTCCACGGCCCGGACGGTGACGGCGTTCCCCACAGCCCCCGGCATCTTCTTGTCCGCGCCCGCCGAGATGTCCCACGCCTGCCGTGACGCCTCGAACAGCGCCTGCTGCGGCGAGGGCGTGCGCCGCGAGCAGCCCCGCGAGGCTGCCCCCGACGACGACGGCGTGCCGCCCGCCCGCGCTGCGTCGCCAACTGCCCTGCCCCTGCGTGGTGTCCACCATGTAGCTGCCTCTCGTGGTCAGCGAGCCGGTCTCGTCCGACCAGTATCGCGGCCCGCGGCACGAAGATCACCGAGACGGCTCGATGACGACCCCTCCGGGGACAGGTGCCCGAAGTTCCGCACGCGATCGGCGAGTTGTCTCCTGGTCCGTGTCCGCAGCGCCCTCGGCCCGGTGATGCGCCCCGTCCCGCGATCCAGCGCGTACCGGCGGCACCCGCGCCACTGGCCCGGCACGGCGCCGACGCGCTGCCCACCGTGCGTGATGAGGGTGTTGACCGGTGTCATGGGATCCGAGCCGACCGACCTGGCGAGCAGCATTCCGGCCACCAGGGGCAGCAGAACACCGGCCAGCGCGGTCCCGGTCGCGGTGACGTGCCGCAGACGGGGTCGGGGGGACGCGTCAGAAGTCATGGACGCCATTCGATCAGCGGCGCGAGCGGCGGTGATCGGACGAGGTACTCAGCAACGGTGCCTCTCCTACTCATCCACGCTGATCGCCCCAGGGGGCCGGTCTGCTTCACGCAGTGCCTGCGGGTCCGGGCGGCAAGTGGACGGTCATGATCAGGTGGCACGTCTCGTCGCCCGAGCCGCGGTAGGTGTGGGGCGCGTCGCCGTCGAAGGCCGCGGTCTGTCCGGCTTCGACGGGGTGCTCGGTGCCGTCGACCACCAGGGTCATCCGGCCGGAGGTGACGGAGACGGTTTCGACGACTCCGGGCTGGTGCGGGTGGCTGGGGTACTCCTCGCCGGGTTCGAGTTTCCAGCGCCAGACCTCGACCGGGGCCGGGCCCGAGGTCGTCAGCATGAGCCGTGCCTCGCTGCCCCGGCTTCCGGTCCACAGGGGCGTCGTGGCGTCGGCGGTCACGATGCGGACGCGGCCTTCGGTCGGGCCTTCCATCAGGGCGGAGACGGAGACGCCGAGGGTGTCGGCGAGCCGGACCAGGGTGGCGAAGTTGGGGTTGCCCTGAGCCTTCTCCAGGCCGACCAGGGCGCCCTTGCTGACCTTGGCTCGCCGGCCGAGTTCGTCCAGGGACAGGCCGGCGCGGTTGCGGGCCGTCCTGACGTTGTGTGCGAGTGTCCGCAGCGCTTCCTCCGCCTCGGCCATCCGATCGTCCTCCTCGCAAGTGGGCCACTTTGCTGCACCGCCCGGTCGGTTGGTTGGCACACTCCGGTCGGTTCACTGTACGGTTTAGTCGTTCCGTTGATATAGTAAGGGATGTACGTACCGTGATCGCTCTGCTGCTGGCCCTGGGCAGCTCGCTCGCCTACGGGTGCGCCGATTTCCTCGGCGGCCTCGGCGCCAGAAAGGCGCACGTGCTGCGCACCGTCATGATCGCCGCCCCGGCCTCGCTCGCGATCGAGCTGCTGCTGTGGCCCATACTCGGCGCCTCGTTCAGCACCGGCGCTCTCGCCTGGGGCGCGGCGTCCGGGGTCGCGTCGGCCGCCGCGTTCGCCCTGCTCTACCGGACCCTGGCGATCGGCCCGATGAACGTGCTCTCGCCCATCACCGCGCTGGTCTCCGCCATGCTGCCGGTCGGTGTGGGCCTGCTGCAGGGCGAGCACCTGGGGACGGTCGGGCTGGTGGGGCTGCCGCTCGCGCTGGTCTCGGTCGTCCTGGTGAGCGCCGGACACGGCGCGGGGTCGGCCCGTCCCTCGCGCACCGCGCTGCTCCTGGCCTTCGGCGCGGGCGCCGCCATCGCCCTGCAGCTGATCTTCCTGCACCAGGCACCGTCCGACAGCGGGGTCGCCCCGCTGATCGTGGGCCGCGCGGTCGCTTCGGCCGTCACCCTGACCGCGGCCGGGCTGATGTACCGCAAGCTGGGCTCCGAGAGGCCCGCGTACGCGATGTCGGCAGCCGCGGGTGTGCTGGATTCGCTGGCGAACCTGCTGTTCCTGCTCGCTGTCCGCAGTGGGGACCTCGCCGTGGTCGCCGTGATCACCGCCCTCTACCCGGCCGGCACCGTCCTGCTCGCCCGCAGCGTGCTCGCCGAACGCATCCACCGCGGACAGCTCGTCGGCCTGGGCGCCGCGGCGGTCGCCGTCAGCCTTCTCGCTCTCACCTGACCCCTCCCACCGCACCACCGCCTCGCAAGGAGACCAGCATGTTCATCCAGCCCTGGGACGCCGGCCTGGACGAAGCCGAATGGCAGACCTGGATCGCCGAGGGCCACGACTTCGGCCTCCTGAGCGTCAACGGCCTCCCCGGCCACGCGCCCGTCGCCGTCCCCACCCACTTCACCGACGACGGCAACCACCTCCTGATCCACCTCGCCCGCCCCAACCCGGTCTGGAAGGCGATCGAGAACGACCCGAACGTCCTGTTCACCGTCTTCGGTGACTACGCCTTCATCCCCGGCCCCTGGCGCGCCAACGCCGGCACCCCGCCCACCGAGGGCGTCCCCACCAGCTACTACACGGCCGTCCAGTTCACCTGCCGCGCCCACATCGTCGACGACCCCGAGGCCAAGGCCGAGCTGCTGCGCCGTCAGCTCGCCCACTTCCAGCCCGACGGCGACCACGCCCCGGTCACTGTCGACCAGCCCCCGTACGGCCGGATGCTGCCCGGTATCCGCCGGCTGCGCCTGGAAGTCACCGACGTGCGGGCCAAGTTCAAGTACGACGACCACAAGCCCGTCGAGCACCGCACCGCCGTCGCCGACCATCTCGCCGAACGCGGCCAGGGCCTCGACGTCCCCACCGCACTCCAGCAGCGGCGCCGCCTGGACCGCGTCGGCCCCTGGAACCCCTGAACCACCCAGCCGCTGTCCAGTACACCCCGGCGCCGCAGGACGGCCGGGGCCGGGCCTGAAAATGCGTTCGAGGACCGCGGGGCGCCGCCGATAGGGTGCGCGGCATGACAGCGTCGCTCTGCCTGGAGAAGATCACCGCCGACAACGTGCTCGCCGCGTGCGACCTCGCTGTCCGACCCGACCAGCGGGACTTCGTGGCCCCCGTCGCGCGCTCCCTCGCCGAGGCGTACGCGCAGCCCGACGTCGCCTGGCCGCGGCTGATCGTCGACGGGGACCGGCCCGTCGGCTTCGTGATGGCCTTCTTCGACGTACGGTTCAGCCCCGGCGAACCGGACGACCGGCCGTTCAGGGCTGTGGCGGCTTGCGGTCGCCGCGGGAGAACAGGGTCGCGGATACGGCCGCTTCGCCGTGCGGTCCGTGTGCGAGGAGATCCGCAGACGTGGCGGCACACGGGTGACGGTGACCTGGAAGCAGGGGGAGAACGGGCCGGAGGACTTCTACCTGAGGCTCGGTTTCCGGCTGACCGGTGAGATGAGCGGGGACGAGGTCGTCGGCGAGCTGGATCTCACCGGCACACCGAGCGGCCTCCCGGCCGACCGGACCGCAGGCCGGGCCCGCTAGCCTCGCGCCATGGGGGAACGGATGTCCGACTTCGGTGCCGACGCACGCGCGCTCCGTCCGTGCCGATGGTGCGGCCGGCCCTTCCGGCATGCCGGAAGACGGGGCCGCCTGCGGCTCTACTGCCGCCGGACGCATCTGTGGCGGCGCCGCCTGTCCGACCTCATGGAACTCGTGTCGGACACCGTCTAGCCACCGCCACCGCCACCGCCACCGCTCCTCGCCACCGCCACCGCTCCTCGCCGCCGCCGCCGCGCCGCGCGGCGGCGCGTTCGCCGGAAATATAATGAGTGCGGGCTGCACGAGCCCAGCTGAGCCTGGGCCACCGCGTGAGGAGGTGGCCAGGCCGGTCGGCCTTCGGACGTTCCTCGGAGAGGTCCATGACCCGGCGTCGTCCTTCGCGATCGGCGACGGCCGACGATCTCCTGACGACCCTGGGGCGGCTGACCGACCGGGTGCGGCAGGGCGCCGAGCGTCAGCGTGCCCGCGTCGAACTCGCCGAGGCCCTTCAGCGTTCCATGCTGCCCACCGGGCTTCCCGACCTGCCCGGCCTGCGGGTCGCGGCCGAGTACGTGCCGGCGCGCAACGGCCTCGACATCGGCGGCGACTGGTACGACGGCTTCGTCCTGCCCGACGGCTCGCTCGGCTTCTCGATCGGCGACGTCCAGGGCCACGACGTGGAGGCCGCCGCCTTCATGGGACAGGTCCGCATGGGGCTGCGCGCCGTAGCCACCGCCACCACCGACCCCGGGGAGGTCCTGGGCCGGGCCAACGAACTGCTGCTCTCCATGGACCACGGCCTCTTCGCGACCTGCAGCTTCCTCCGTTTCGACCCCGCCACCGGCGAGCTGGAGAGCGCCCGGGCCGGCCACGTGCCCGCCATATGGGCGACGGCCGGCGGGCAGGGCGGGGTCGTGGAGGACGAGGCGGGCGTGCCGCTGGGCATCCTGCCCGGCGAGGCGTATCCCGTGGCGCGGCGCCGGCTGTCCAGCGGGGGTGCCTTCGTCCTGCTCACCGACGGCGTCGTGGAGGGGCCGTCGTATCCGATCGAGGCGGGCCTCGACGCCGTGTCCCGCCTGGTCCGATCCGCGGTCACGACCGGCGTCGAGGCTTCCGAGCTGGCGTCGCGGGTGATGGGGGTCGCGGCGCAGACGGACCACACGGACGACGCCGCCGTCCTGGTGCTCGTCCACGATCCCGGGGAGAGCCGCCCGCCACGCACATGACCTCCGGACGGCCGGGGATCGCGGTGCGGGCAGGGCGTGTCAGGGCGGCGCGCGGAGCCGGGAACGTTGTCTGATGACAGACGTGCCCCGTAGCCAACACCTCCGACGCCCGGCCGCAGCGCTGCTGCGGATGCTCGCCGTCGCCGCCGCCTACTGGGGCGGCGGACAGATCGGCCTCCTCCAGCAGGTGGTGGTCGAGGGCGCGGTCGTGACACCGCTGTGGCCGCCCACCGGGATCGCGCTGAGCTGTCTGCTCTGGATGGGCGTCGGGGTGTGGCCGGGCATCGCCGTGGGGGTGCTCGCCACCATCGCCACGATCGACACCCTGAGTTTCGCCACGAGCGGCGTGCTGGCGGGGAACACCCTCGGGCCGGTCGTCGCCTACCTGATGCTCCGGCGCATCGACTTCCGCACGGAGCTGGACCGGTTGCGGGACGGACTCGCGCTGGTGTTCCTCGGGGCGGGCGGCATGCTGATCAGCGCGACCTTCGGCGTGATGACAGTGGTGTGGAGCGGGTCGCTGCCGCTCGGCGAGTTCTGGTCGGTGTGGTCGGCGTGGTGGGCCGGTGACGCGATGGGCGTCCTGGTGATCACGCCGCTCCTGCTGGTGCTGCGCCGCGCCCGGCTGCCCCGCGACACGCGGCCGTACTGGTGGACCGAGGCGACGGCACTGTGCCTGACGGCGGCAGCCGTGGCCGTGCTCGTCACCCGCATCGAACTGAGCCTGCTGTTCCTGGTCTTCCCGGTGCTGATCTGGGCGGCGCTGCGCTTCCAGCTGCCCGGATCGGCCCCGTGCGCCGTGCTGATCTCGGTGCTGGCGATCGCCGCCGCGACGGCAGGGGCCGGGCCGTTCGCGGGCCGCACGCTGCTGGAGGTCATGGTGATCCTCCAGGCGCTCAACGGCTGCGCCGCGCTGACGGCCCTGCTGCTCGCAGCCATCGTCGCCGAGCAGATCGGCATCCGGCGCAGGATCGAACAGGCGTGCTGGGTCCTCGCGGAGGTGGTGGACCAGCTCGCGCCCGGCGAGACGGCCCACCTGTGGCCGCTGGTCGACGGACGGAAGGGTGCGGAGCCGAGAGCCGCGGACGAATAGCGCCGCGCCCGCCTCCGCCGTCTGCGGCCCGTCGGCCGTCGCCCGGAAGTGCCTCCCGCCTCCGCCGGATTCGGCCCCGGGTCCTCCGGGCCGACCTCTGTTCACCGGTGCGCCGGGCCGTCATCATGGCGGTGCCATGTCAAGAACCGGGGTGCGGTCCCGGCGCACGCCGGAACGGAGAGCCGTGAACAGAACCTTCTTCCGGCCTGCCGTGGCCGTGCTCGTGCTGGGCCTCTTCCCGGCCGGGCCGCCGAGCGCGGTGACGGCGTCGCCGACCGGCGGGGGAGCGAGCGTGGCGGGGACCACCGCGCCCGTGGGCGGACCGAGCGCGGCGCCCGCCTCTGCCACCGGCTCCGCCACCGACTGGACGCCCCCGCTCAGCACCCGCGGCCGGTACATCGTCGACGCCCACGGCAACCGGTTCAAACTCAAGTCCGGCAACTGGCACGGCGCCTCCGGCACCTGGACCGGTTCCGGCAGTCCCGACGACCCCGCGAACCACCACGCGGGCGAGATGTCCGGGCGTGTGCCGCTCGGCCTGGACCGCGCGCCCCTGGCCGAGATCGTCGCCGGCTTCCGTGAACTCGGGCTCAACAGTGTCCGCCTGCCCTTCTCCAACGAGATGGTGCACGCCACGCACCCCGTGACCGACGCCGCCGTGGCGGCCAACCCCCGACTGCGGGGCAGGACACCCCTGGAGGTCTACGACGCCGCCGTCGCCGCTCTCACCGGAGCCGGGCTCGCGGTGATCCTCAACAACCACACCAACACCACCCGCTGGTGCTGCGGCCTGGACGGGAACGAGCGGTGGAACGCGAGCCAGAGCGACCGTGCCTGGGAGGACGACTGGCTCTTCATGGCGAAGCGCTACCGGCACAACCCGCGCGTCGTCGGCGCCGACCTCTACAACGAGGTGCGCCGCTCCCTGTGGGACGACCCCAACTGGGGTCTCGGCGACGGGCACGACTGGTTCGCGGCCTCCCAGAGGCTCGGCGACCGCATCCTCCAGGAGGCCGATCCGGACCTCCTCGTGATCGTCGAGGGCATCAACTGGACCGGCGTCCCCGTCGACGGCCTCCCGCACGGGCGGCCCACCCTGGAGCCCGTGCAGCGGCTGTCGCACACGCTCGTCACCTCGGGCAAACTCGTGTACTCCGCCCACTTCTACGACTACACCGGCCCCCACCACACCGGCGCGACCGGGACGGGCGAGACCTCCGACCCCCGCTACCGGGACCTCACACCCGCCGCTCTCGAGGAGGTCCTGCACCAGCAGGCCTTCTACGTCACGGCACGGAAGGACCAGCACTTCACCGCCCCCGTGTGGATCAGCGAGTTCGGGATCGGCGGGAGGGACGAGCACGGCGAGAAGCAGCGTGCCTGGTTCGAGCACTTCGTCGACCAGTTGATCAGGACCGACGCCGACTTCGCGTACTGGCCGCTGGTCGGCTGGCACGAGGACAGGAAGGGCAACGGCTGGGCGCTGCTCCACTGGGACAGCGCCGGCCGGCGGATCGGGGTGTACGACGGCGACGACTGGCGGGCGGGCGCGTGGTCCCGTCTGACGGCAGCCGACGGCAGGACCGGCCAGGTCCCCGCCACGGACCGGTGGTCGATGCTCAGCCCCGACCACGGCGACTTCGTCCAGTCCGCGCGGATGCGGGCCGCGGGGGACTGGGACGCCGGCGCGCGCAAGGCGGCCTGCCCCGACGGGCAGCGTCTCGCCGGGCTGAGCCACACCGGAAACCGGGGCCTGTGCACCGACACCGCGGTCCGCGACCTCTGGGCGTCGGACCGCGTCCACGAGGTGGTGCGCGACGAGCGGCATGTGACCCCCGGCCGTGACTGGGCGAGCGGCTACACCAAACTCCAGTGCGCGCCCGGCCACCTCCTGATCGGGTACAGCGTCCGCGGCGCCGCCGTCTCCGCCGCCCTGTGCGCCCCGGCCCGGACGCCGCTGGGCACGGCGGACCGGACGGTCTGGTTCGACCGCCACGACAACCGGCCGCCGGCGGCCCCGGGCGGCGACTTCGCCCACGGCCACTACAAGGGCCAGTGCACCGACGGCGAGTACGCCGCGGGCATCGCCTCCACTCGCCGCGCAGGGGCCGCGGGCAGGCCCGACGCCCTGCTCTGCCGGCCCTTGCGCTGACGCGGGTCCCCGCCCGCCTCAGCCGATGTCGAGGCGGGCAGCGGTGCGCAGCAGGCCGGGGGAGAGCCGGCCGATCAGGCGGGCCGCCTTGGCCTCGAAGGTGACGGGCACGACCGCACGGTCGCCGGTGACTGCGCGCAGGATCTCGTCGGCCACCTTCTCCGGCGGGAAGTTCCGCCTGGCGTACATGCCGGAGACCCGCTTCTGCCGTGCGGCCTCCTGCGCGGCGTCGAGACCGGAGAAGGTCGTCGTTCTCGTGATGTTGGTGTTGACGACGCCGGGGCAGATCGCGGACACGCCCACGCCGAAACCGGCCATCTCGGCACGCAGGCAGTCGGAGAGCATGAAGACGGCGGCCTTGCTGGTGGCGTAGGCGGCCAGCAACTTGGACGGCAGGTAGGCGGCGGCCGACGCCAGGTTGACGATGTGTCCGCCCTCACCGCGTTCGGCCATGAGGCTGCCGAAGGCGCGGCAGCCGTGGATGACACCCCACAGGTTGACGTCCAGGACGCGTCGCCACTCCTGCTCCGTCGTCTCCAGGAAGGTGCCGGAGTGGCCGATGCCCGCGTTGTTCACGACGATGTCCGGCACGCGGAACTCCGCGGTGACGTCGGCGGCGAACGTGTCGACCGCCGTGCCGTCCGAGACGTCGACCCGCCAGGCGCGGGCCGAGGCTCCGAGCAGGCGGGCCAGTTCGGCGGTGCGCTCCGCGGTGTCCAGGTCGAGGTCGCACAGCGCGACGTCGGCGCCCTGCTCGGCGAAGGCCAGGGCGGTGGCCCGGCCGATGCCGCTGCCGGCGCCGGTGACGACGGCCAGCCGGCCGGTGAACGGCTTGCGGTCCTTCGGTGTCCGGCGGGCCGCGGGTGCGGTACGCCCCTCGGGACGGGCGACGAACTCCTCGACCATACGGGCCACGGTGGTTCCCTTCTCCAGCAGTGCGGACCAGTGGGTGGCGGGCACGGTGCGCCGCCACAGGTGCGGGACCCAGCGTTCGAGGCCCTCGGCGAGTGCCGGACTGACGTAGTGGTCCCGGGTGAGGCCGATGAGCTGCACCGGAACGACGGTCGGCCGTGCCCTCGGGCGCAGCAGCCGGGGGAGCATGTTGGCGCGGTAGAGGTTGATGCCGCGTACCGCGTCACCGGTGAGCGTGGGCTGCGGGTGGCCCGGCCGCGGGGTCACGGCCTCGGCGAGGCGCAGGACCGTTCCCCAGCGGTCGGCCAGCCCGTGCCGCCAGGCGGCGGGCGCGAGGACGGGCAGGTGGAACGCGGCGATGTACCAGGAGTGCGCCAACTGCCCCAGGAGCTGGGCGACATGCCGTGGCGTGGGCCTCGCCAGGCGGTGGCGGATCCAGTGCCCGACGTGGTCGAGGCACGGGCCGGAGATCGAGGTGTACGAGGCGATGCGGCCGGCCGCATCGGGGTGGGTGACGGCCTCCCAGGACTGGATGGAGCCCCAGTCGTGGGCGACCACGTGGACCGGGCGGTCCGGGCTGACGGCCCCGGCCACGGCGAACAGGTCGCCCGCCAGCAGTTCCAGGCGGTAGTCGCGCCGGCGGGCGGGGCGGCCCGAGTCGCCGGCGCCGCGCACGTCGTAGCGCACGACGTGGTGTTCGGCGGCGAGCGCGGCGGCGACGTCGTCCCACACGCGATGGGTGTCGGGGTAGCCGTGCACCAGCAGCACGGTGGGGCGGGCGGGGTCGCCCTGTTCGTACACGGCGAGCGGGACGCCGCCGGAGCGCACCGTGCGGCGGCGCAGTTCTCCCGGGGCGCCGAGCGCGTCTGCGGCGGCCATCAGGCTGCGGCCCGCTGCCAGCGGCGGACGTGGGGCAGGTCGTCGTCGAGCCAGTAGGCGTCGTCCTCGGTGACCACGAGCAGTTCCTCGAACTTCAGTCCCACATCCCGGAATCCGATGTGCGGCTCGACGGCCCACAGCCCCGGCGTCGGGGCGTGGCGCGAGGAGCGGCCGTCGGCCCACAGCGGGGACCGGCCGTGCAGTCGCTCGCTGATGAGTTCGCGGCCCAGGGTCTGCAGGGTGCGCACGCCGAAGCCGAACACGGTGACCCCGGCGGGCCCGAGGGCCTTCGTCCGGGTGACCTGGTGGCCGATGACCCGGCCCGGGTAGACCCTGTGGCGGTTGTCGTAACCGTGCTTGGCGATCAGTGCGTCCACGGCCGCGTACACCTCGGCGAGCGGCTTGCGCAGTCGCACCTCCCGCACGATCAGTTCGCGGTACTCGCGCAGGTCCTGGGCCATCCGGTCCCAGATCGGATTGTCACCGATCCTGCCGGCGTAGCCGATGTCGGCCGTGTAGCCGTCGACGACCGGGGCGCAGTCCAGGACGTAGGACATGCCCTCTTCGAGGCGGCGGCCGCCGGCGAAGAACTGCAGCGGTGTGCGGAAGTGCCGGAACGCGGTGCGGTCGCCGAACCAGGCGAAGGGCACGTGGAAGAAGTCCTGGACGCCCTCGGCGACCAGTTCGCGGCGCAGCCGCGCGGCGGCCTGGCGTTCGGTGACGCCCGGTTCCAGCCAGTCGCCGACCCGCTGCGCACAGCCGTAGGCGAGCTGCTGGAGTTCGCGGAAACGGTCGAGGTCGTGGTCGTCGAACGGGAACGACGGCATGCGGGAGGAGCGTGTCGTGCGGTGTGTCGCGGGGGTGCTCATGGTCTCGCCTTCGTGGTGTCGGGGGAGAGGGTCTGCGCGTCCCAGGAGGGCAGGGGCTACATGTCCAGTTCGAGGCGGGAGCCCTCGGGCGCCCGGGAGACGCACACGCGGATCCGGCCGTCGGCCCGCTCCCGCTCGGTGAGTCTGCCGTCCCGGTGGTCGGCGGTGCCGGCGGTGACCCGCTGGGTGCACACGCCGCAGAACCCCTGGCGGCAGGAGTACGGGGTCGCCGGGTCCCGCTCCAGCAGCACGTCGAGCACGGACCGGTCGGCGGGCACGGGCAGTACCTCACCGCTGCGCCGCAGCCTCAGTTCGAACGGGCGGCCGTCGAGGACCGGAGCGGCGGTGAACCGTTCGAAGTGCAGGGCGGACGCGCCGCTGCCGTCGAAGGCGCCGCGTACGGAGTCCAGCAGGGGACCCGGGCCGCAGCAGTAGACGGCGGCTCCGGCGGGCGCGCTGCCGAGGAGGTTCGCGCCGTCGGGCACGCCGTGCTCGTCGTCGGGCAGGATCTCCACCCGGTCGCCGCCGAGCGCCGCGAGTTCGCCGAGTTCCGCGGCGAACGGCAGCGAGGCGCGCGAGCGGCCGGTGTGGATCAGGCGCCAGTCGAGGCCGAGCCGGGCGGCCTCGCGGGCCATCGGCAGGACCGGCGTGATGCCGATGCCTCCCGCGAGGAACAGCACGGCCGGCTCGGCGGCGAAGGGGAAGGCGTTGCGCGGCCCCTTGACGGTGACGCGCGAGCCCACCGGCAAGGCGTCGTGCACCTCTACGGATCCGCCGCCTCCGCCGGCGATGCGGCGGACCGCGATCCGGTACGCGTACCGGTCGACCGCCGTGCCGCACAGGGAGTACTGCCGTACGCGGCCGGACGGCAGGCACAGGTCGATGTGGGCACCGGCCTGCCAGCGGGGCAGCGGCGAGCGGTCCGGTGCGGTCAGCCGCAGCGAGACGACGCCCTCGGCCTCGGTCTCGCGGGCGGCGACGACGAGTTCGAGGGAGGTGGCCGCGGGGCGGGGCGGACGCCGTCCGTAGCGGTCGGCCTTGCTGACGACGGGGAGGTAGACGTCGGAGAACGCGGCGAGGAAACGCATGAGGCGGTCGCTGCGGCCTCTTCCGTACAGGTCGGGTGGCGCGGGGGCGCGGTGGCGGCTCATCGGAGGGTCCTTGTCTGGCGTACGGCGGAGCGGGTGCGTACGGCGTGGGGCTCGGGCGGGTGCGTACGGCGCGCGGCGGATCGGGTGCCCGCGGCGTGCGACGCCGGCAGGTCGGTGCGCGCGCCCGCTCAGTGCGCGGCGGCGCGGGCAGCCGGAGAGGAGCCGAGGTAGGCGACCGCCTGCCGGGTCGAACCCTCCTGTGAGGGGTGGTAGCGGGGGCTGAGATAGCGGGAGGCGGAGCGCGTCAGCCTGCCGAGCCGTGGCAGCAACCCGCGCCGGGCGGCCTCCCCGTATGCGCGCCATGTGGGCCGCGCGCCCGGCGGGAGCGTCGGATCGGCCGCCATCAGGAACCGGGCCCCGCGGATCCACAGGTGGAGGAGCACCGGGGCGCCGATGGCCATGGTGCGGATGCGCCGCAGGTATCCGGGGTCCAGATGGCGCAGCAGGTCGTAGGCCACGCTGCGGTGCTCGACCTCCTCGGCGCCGTGCCAGCGGAGCAGATCGAGCATCGTCGGGTCGGCACCGGCCCGGTCCAGTCCCTCCGCGTTGAGCACCCAGTCGCCGAGGAAGGCGGTGAAGTGCTCGACGGCCGCGATGATCGCGACGCGCTCGATCACCTGCTCCCGCCGCCGCACCTCGGAGAGGCCCGGTCGCGTGCCGAGGACCCGGCCGAAGACGAACTCGACCTGCTCGACGTAGGGACGGGGGTCGAGGCCCCGGGCCAGGAAGTGGTCGAGGACGCCCTGATGAGCTTCGGCGTGGACCGCTTCCTGTCCGACGAAGCCGAGGACCTCCTCGCGCAGCTTCTCGTCGGTGATCAGGGGCAGCGCCTCCTGGAAGGTGCGTACGAACCAGCGCTCCCCCTCCGGCAGGAGCAGGTGGAGGACGTTGATCACGTGGGTCGCCATCGGCCGGCCGGGGATCCAGTGCAGCGGCAGGCTCGCCCAGTCGAAGCTGACGTCCCGTGGCTGAAGGACAAGATCGTCGTGCTCTTCCGTGGTGCTCATGCGGGCACACTCCTCCGACGCGTGGAGAGGGGATGGGCAGGACCCGGGAAAGGGGCGGCGTCCCGGCCGCGCCTTATTGAGGGTTACTCAACAGTAGGAGTTATTGACTTCTTGTCAATAGAATGGGCGCATGACTCGGCACAGCTCTTCCGCCCGCGCGTCCCGGATGCCTCCGACCGACCGGCGGACCCAAATCCTGGCCGCGGCCCGCCGTGTGCTCGAGGTCCGCACCATCGACGAGATCTCCGTCGAGGCCGTCGCCACCGAGGCCGGCGTCTCGCCGGGGCTGTTGTTCCACTACTTCGGGTCACAGCGCACCTTCCGGCAGGCGATCCTGCAGGCCGCTGCCGAGGAGCTGCTGACACACGTCCGGCCCGATCCGGCCCTGGGTCCCGCCGAGCAACTGCGCTCCGGCATGGAGACCTTCGTCGACTACGTGTCCCGGCACCCGACCGTCTATCAGGCCGTCACCCGGCTGAACACGGGCAGCGGGGTGCGCACCCTGCACCGCTCGGCCCGGACCACGCTCGCGGGATGGCTCTCGGACGCCCTGAGGGCCGCGGGCGCGCCGGACACCCCCGCCGTCGCGCTCGCCGTGGCGGGGTGGCTCGCGTACATGGAGGAGGTCGTCCTGGCGTGGCTGGAGGAGCCCTCGATGGACCGGACGGCCCTCATCGAGCTGTGTGAACGCAGCTTCTACGCCCTGGTCGGGACGGCGGTCGACGACGACGCCCGTTGGGAGCGCATCCTCGCCGGGATCGGTGTGCGGCCGTCCCCGTGACGGACCCTCGCCCGCGCACCACCGCCCCGCCGGCCGGCGGCCGACGAGGCGGTGGGCTGTTCGGGACGGTGCTGCGTACCAGGTGGTGCTCCCTGCGGGGCGGCGTTGCGACGGGGACGGTCACCAATAGTGGCGACGGCCGCCGACTGCGTGACCGACCGCGCCGAGCAGCCAGAGGATCGCTCCGACCGCGACCAGAATGATGCCGATGGTCCACAGAATGCCGATATTCGCCACAGCGCCGACGATCAGAAGTATCAGCCCGAGGATGATCATTTTTTCCCTCCGTTGTCGGAGCGGCCCTATGCTGTACGGCTTTCCACTCTCCGCGGGAGCAAACGGGGGACCCTGGGCCCGGATCGCCGCACGGCCCTACGGCTGCGGGGCGGGGTGGGACGCCGGGGCCGGCAGGAGCGTACGGAAGTGTGCGACGCATCCCTGGAGGGCGAGTTCGAAAGCGGCGTCCGCCCGCCGGGGCGACAGCGCGGTCAGCGCGCTCGCGAGCTGAGGTGTGGCCGCCTCGTCGGCGAGCTCCCACATCGCCTGCGGCGCCGCCATGTCGAGGGCCGAGCCCAGGACCAGGTTCTCCAGGGCGATGATCACGTTCATCACCTCGTCGCGCGGGAATCCTGCGCCCAGCAGCAGGCCGACGGCCCGCTCGTACTGCTCGAGGACCTTCGGGGCGCGGACGGGCGAGGTCATCAGCAGTGGGATCACCCGCGGATGGGCGGCGAAGGCCGCGCGGTAGGAGCGGGCCCACATCGCCATGGCGGTGTCCCAGGGGCGCAGATCGAGGGTCCCCGAGTCGATCGCCGCGCACACCCGCTCCCGCATCAGCTCGACGATCCCGTCCCGGCCGTCCACATGGTGGTAGACCGACGCGGTCTGCACGCCCAGCCGCCGGGCGACCTGCGGGACGCTGAACTCGCCCTGTTCGTCGATGAGTTGCAGAGCGGTCGCGGCGATACGCGTCCTGTCCAGCAGCGGTGTCCGCGGCCGTCCCATGTGTGCTGCTCCCCGTCGAAGTCTTCCCGGATGCCCAAGCGGAAGCTACATTGCCACAACCGAAAGCCTTTAGGTTTATGGATCGCGCCCCCTCCCGCCGTTTCGCAGAAGGGCTTCCCCCGCATGTCCGCAACCACCGAGGCGAGAGTCGGCTCCGCTCCCGACCTTCGCTCGGGCACGCTCGGCACCGCCGACATCGCCTTCTTCGTCGTCTCCGCCGCCGCCCCGCTCACGGTGATGGCCGGCGTCGCCCCCATCGCCATCGTGCTCGGCGGCATCGGCGCCCCGGCCGGCTACCTGCTCGCCGGAGTCACCCTGGCGATCTTCGCCGTCGGTTTCACCACGATGAGCCGCAACGTCCGCAGCGGAGGCGCCTTCTACGCCTACATCACCCGGGGCCTGGGCAAACCCGTCGGCATGGGCGCCGCCCTGCTCGCGATGATCGGCTACAACGGGATGGAGATCGGCGTCTACGGGCTTCTGGGAACGGCCACCGCCGACACCGCGCACGCCCTGTGGGGCATCGACATCCCCTGGCTGCCCGTCTCGCTCGCGGGCCTGCTGCTCATCTGGTGGGGCGGCTTCCGCTCGATCGACTTCGGTGCCAAGGTCCTCGGCGTCCTGCTCCTCGCCGAAACCGGAATCCTCCTGCTGCTCGCGGCAGGCGTCCTGATCAAGGGTGGCGAGGGCGGCATCGGGCTGGACTCCTTCGCACCCGGCCACGTCCTGGTCCCCGGCACCGCCGCCGTCCTCGCCTTCGCCTTCTCGGCCTTCACCGGCTTCGAGTCCACCGTCATCTACCGCCGCGAGGCCCGCGACCCCGCCCGCACCATTGCCCGTGCCACCTACATCGCCGTCGGATTCCTCGGCATCTTCTACGCGTTCATCGTCTGGACCGTGATCCAGGCATTCGGCGACGAAGCCGTCGTCGCCGCGGCCACCGACGACCCCGGCGGACTGTTCTTCGCCGCCATCACCACCTACGTCGGCAGCTGGGCGGCGGACCTGATGCACGTGTTCGTCGTGACCAGCATCCTGGCGTCGCTCCTCGCCTTCCACAACGCCATCAACCGCTACGGACTCGCACTGTCCGAGGAAGGCGTCCTGCCCAAGGCGCTCGCGAAGGTGCACCCGCACCACCGTTCCCCCTATGTCGCGGGCATCGCCCAGACGGTCCTCGGAGCCCTGGTCGTCGTCGGCTTCGCGGCCGCCGGAGCCGACCCCTACACGCAACTGCTCCTGTGGGTGAACACCCCCGGCATGATCGGGCTCATGGCGCTGATGCTGCTCGCCGCCGTCGCCGTCCCGTGCTACTTCCGCCGCATCAGTCACCGCGAGGGCCGGATGCGCACCGTCGTCGCACCGGTGACCGCCGCCGTCCTGCTCGTCGTCGCCATCTGGCTCGTCGTCTCGAAGGTCGCCCTCTTCACCGGCGCCTCGCCGGTGGTCAACACCGTCCTCGTCACGCTCGTCCCCGCCGTCTTCCTCCTCGGCGTCGCGCTGGCCCTGTGGCTGCGTCGCAGCCGGCCCGAGGTGTACGCCGGATTCGCCACCGAACCGAACGAGTAAGGAACAACAGCCCGTGCCCACCGCAGACATCGTCCTCACCGCAGCAGGCGTCCGCACCCTCGACCCCGGCCGTCCGCACGCGACCGCCGTGGCTGTCAAGGACGGCACGATCACCGCCGTCGGGGACGAGCACGACGTACGCCCGTGGCGAGGGCCGGACACCGTGAGCATCGACCTGCCCGGTGCCACCGTCGTTCCCGGCCTCACCGACAGCCACAGCCACCCCGTGTGGGGACTGCAGATGGCCACCGGCACCGACCTCTCCCGCGTACGCGACCTCGGCCAACTGCGCACCGCCCTGCGCGCGGCGGTTCCCACCGACGGATGGATCACCGCGTACGGTCTCGACCACAACGTCTTCGGCGGCAAGCCCGTCGACCGCGACCTGATCGAGGACGTCCTCGCCGGCGCGCCCGCCTTCATCCGGCTCTACGACGGACACTCCGCCCTCGTCAGTGGCACCGCACTGCGGGCCGCGGGTATCGAAGGCCCCCGGTCCTTCGAGCAGCGGGCCACCGTGGTGTGCGACAGCACGGGCCGTCCCACCGGGCACCTGATCGAGCACGCCGCCATGGACCTGGTGAGCGGACTCGTGCCCAAGCCGTCGGTCGCCGAGCGCCGCTCCCGGCTCGTCGAACTGCTCTCCGCGATGGCGGCGACCGGGCTGACCGGCGCCCATGTCATGGACCTCGGCGACGGCGACGTCCCCGAACTCCTCACCGCCGTCGAGGAGGAGGGCGACCTGCCGCTGCGCCTGCGCCTCGCTCCCTGGTGCATGCCCGGTGCGAGCGCCGCGGACCTGGACGAGCTGATCGCACTGCAGTCCCGCGCGGGCCGCCGCTGGCGCGTCGACGGGGTCAAGTTCTTCATGGACGGCACGGTCGAGGGCGGCACCGCGTGGCTGGAGCACGCCGACTGCCACGGCCAGGGGACGGACGCCTTCTGGCCCGATCCGCAGGCGTATGCCGCGGCCGTCCACCGACTGCACTCCGCCGGTGTGCGCACCGCCACCCACGCCATCGGCGACGCCGCCGTGCGGCACGTGCTGGACACCGTGGAAGCGCTCGGCGCCGGCGCGCGGCTCAGGCACCGCATCGAACACATCGAGACCGTGCCCGAGGAGCAGATCCCCCGCTTCGCCCAGCTGGGCGTCATCGCCTCCATGCAGCCCCCGCACACCGCGTACACCCGGGCCGACCGGACCGACGAGTGGTCCCGGCGGCTCGGGGACGAACGGTCCGGCCGGGCCTGGCGCTGCCGGGACCTGCGGGACGCCGGCGCCTGGCTCGCGCTCGGCTCCGACTGGCCGATCGCGCACTACGACGCCCGCGAGGTGCTGGCGACCGCCCGCGCCCCGAAGGGCGCGGCGTCCTCCCGCGCCGGACTGACCGGCCTGATGGCCCTGGAGGGCTGCACCACCCACGCGGCCGTGGCCGGCGGTGAACAGGACGTGTCCGGCCGGATCACTCCCGGCCGCCGGGCGGATCTCACCGCCTTCGGCCTCGATCCCGTGGACGCCCCGGCGGACGAGGTCGCCGAGGCGCCGGTCCTGCTGACCATGACGGGAGGCCGCATCACCCACCGGTCGGCGGCATAGCCCGGCGGCGGGCCCGGTGTGTCCGCCGGGCCCGCAAGGTATTCCGGTCGGCGGGGCGATGCCCGCTGTTACGATTCCCCGGCGTGCGAGAGCCGCGACTGCCCCTGCGACGAGGGAGGTTGATGAATATGGCCTGCGAGGCCCGCCATCAGCATGCCCTTGTCCGGGCCGCACGCGCAGGGTGAGCGGCCCGGTCGTCAACACGACCAGGAGAGTCGCGTGTCTTCTTTCTCATCGGCCGGTACGGATCTGACCACCGACCGCCTCGTCCTGCGGACCTGGTCCGCGGGTGAACTCGCCGCCGTCCTCGGTGACACTCACCGCGCCCACTGGGCGGAGGACTTCCCCGCCGACGGCGACCGCGTCATCGCGGGCTTCGTCACCGGCAACCCCGACGCCCTGCACGCGTACGGGCACCGGCTGGTCATCGAGCGGGACACCGGGCTGGTGGTCGGCTCCATCGGCCTGTTCTGGCCGCCCACCGACGGGGCCGTGGAGATCGGGTACGGCATCGTGCCCTCCCGGCGGGGCCGGGGCTACGCCTCCGAAGCCACCCGCGCCCTCGCGGAGTTCGCCCTGACGGCACCGGGAGTCCACACCGTGCACGCCCGGGTGGAGCTCTCGAATCCGGCCTCGGTCCGTGTGCTGGAGAAGGCCGGGCTGCGGCGCTGGAGCAGCGACGCGGCCACGGCCCGCTTCCGCATGACGGCAGCGGACCCGACTCGGCGGTGAACCGCCCGGGGGCCGGTGGCGGGTGCGTCCCGCGACGACGTCGTCGAGCCCCGCACGGCGGCCCTTCTCGAACCGTACGCGGGCTGCCGCCACCACCGCGGCGACACCTTCTACCCGCCCGAGGAGTTCGCGGGCCTGTTGGCGAAGCTGGACGGCCGCGGCTTCCAGTGCTTCGTCCACGCCACCGGCGACCGGGGCATCCGCACCGTGCTGGACGCTGTCGAGCACGCCCGCACGGTCAACGGCCCGCGAGACGCCCGCCACCAGATCGTCCACGTCGAATGCCTCGACCCCGACGACACTCCGCGCTTCGCCGGCCTGGGCGTGGTCGCGTGCATGCAGCCCCGTCACTGCGCCCCCGAGGTCGCGGGGCCCGGCAAGGACTGGGCGGAGAACGTCGGCGCCGGCCGCTGGCACAAGGCGTGGCCCCTGCGCAGTCTGCACGAGGCCGGGGCCGTACTCGCCCTCTCCAGTGACTGGAACGTGGCGGAGATGGACCCGATGATCGGCATCTACACCGCCGTCACCCGGCGCCCTCTGGGCGGCGGCGAGCCCTGGATGCCGCAGGAGACGATCAGCGTGGCGGCCGCGGTCCACGGGTACACCATGGGCTCCGCGTACGCCAACTTCCTGGAGAACGACCGCGGTTCGCTGACGATCGGCAAGGCCGCCGACTTCGTGGTCCTCTCCCGCGACATCCTGCGCTCGGCCCCGGAGGACATCCCCGGCACCGTCGCGGAGACTGTCGTGGTCGGCGGCCGGGTGGAATACGGCGGCTGACCGAAGACAGGCCGTCGTAGGGTGACGGGCGTGACGACACAGGACGACGCACACCAGGAAACGGTGCTCTACGGGTGCATGGGGCTCGGCGGGGGCTGGGACACCGAGCCCTATGGCGCGCAGGAGATCGCCCAGGCCGAGGCGGTGGTCGAGGCGGCGCTGGAGTGCGGCATCACCACCTTCGACCACGCCGACATCTACCGGCACGGCAAGGCCGAGGCGGTCTTCGGCGAGGTGCTCGCGAGGACGCCCGGGCTGCGCGAGCGCATCGTCGTGCAGACCAAGTGCGGCATCCGGCTCGCGGACGGCGACCGGCCCGGCATCTACGACCTGCGGGGCCGCACCGTCCGCCGCCGGGTCGAGGAGAGCCTGACGCGGCTGCGGACCGACGTCATCGACGTCCTGCTGCTGCACCGCCCGGACCCGCTGGCGGACCCGGACGACCTCGCCGAGGCGCTGACCGCACTGCACCGGGAGGGTCTGGTGCGCCGTTTCGGCGTGTCGAACATGGGGGCGGCCCAGATCGCGCAGCTACAGACCCGGCTCGACGTCCCGCTGGTCGCCAACCAGTTGGAGATGAGCCTCCACCGGCGCGACTGGCTCGAAGCCGGCGTCCTGGTGAACACCCCGGCGGCCGCGGCCAACGGCTTCCCGTTCGGGACCGTCGAGTTCTGCCGGGACAACGGGGTGCGGCTTCAGGCGTGGGGCGCCCTCGCACAGGGGCGCTACACGGGCCTGCAGGAGACGGCCGACGAGGAGGCGACCGCGCAACTGGTCGCCGCCATGGCGAAGGCGAAGGGCACGACGCCGGAGACCATCCTGCTGTGGTGGCTGCGGCGTCACCCCGCGCGGATCGCACCGGTCGTCGGCAGCGCGCGCCCCGAACGGATCCGTGCCTGCCGCGACGCCGTGCGGCAGGACCCGGAGCTGAGCCACGAGGAGTGGTACGAGCTCTGGCTCACCGCGCGCGGCGAACCGCTGCCCTGACCGGACACCACTGCGCGGGCGGGGCCGCGCCGGGCGACCCGGCAAGGCCCCGCCGCGTGTCGCGGACGGCTCAGCGGTCCTCGCGGAGCAGGTCGGCGCACTTCTCGCCGATCATCATCGTGGTGATGCACGGATTGACCGTGACGAGGTCCGGCATGACCGACCCGTCCGCCACCCGCAGCCCCTCCACGCCCTTCACGCGCAGCCGGGCGTCGAGGGGCGCCGCCGGATCGTCGTCCGCGCCCATCTTCACCGTGCAGGCCGGGTGGTACACGGTGTTGTGCGTCTTGTGGATGTAGTCGAGCAGTTCGTCGTCCGTGCGGACATCGGGCCCCGGCGCGAGCTCCGCGCCGGCCCAGCCGGCGAGCGCGGGCTGCGCGGCGATGCGGCGCGCGAGCTTCAGGCCGTAGGTCATCACCCGCACGTCGTGTTCGTGGGTGAAGTACCGCGGGTCGACCATCGGCTTGTCGCGGTAGTCGCGCGTCCGCAGCCGCACCGTGCCGCGCGACTTCGCGCGCGTCACGTTGGGCGTCAGGCAGAAGGCGTTCTCGGACGTCGGATAGCCGTGGCGGGCGGTGTTCATGTCGAAGGGAACCGAGCCGTAGTGGAACATCAGGTCCGGCCGGTCCAGACCCGGCTCGGTGTCGTAGAAGATGCCCGCCTCCCACCACTGGCTGGAGGTCGTGGTCATCGGCTGCTTCGCCTCCCACATGATCACGCCCTCGGGGTGGTCCTGGAGGTTCTCGCCGACCCCGGCCGAGTCGACGAGCACGTCCACGCCCACGTCCCGCAGATGCGCCGCCGGGCCGATCCCGGAGAGCATCAGCAACTTCGGGGTGTCGATCGAGCCGCAGGAGACGACCACCTCACGGCGGGCGCGGACCGTGCGGGTGTGGACCAGATCGGGGTCCAGGTACTCGGCGCCGGTACAGCGGCGGCCGTCGAACACCAGCTTCCTGGCGCGAACCCCGGTGCGTATCTCCAGGTTCGGCCGCTTGTCCATCACCGGGTGGAGATAGGCGACCGACGACGACTGGCGGATGTTGTTCTCGTCCGAGTTGATCTGGAACCAGTTGGCGCCCCGCACCACCGTCGTCCCGGTGTTGAACGCCGTCGTCGGTATGCCCTCCTGCGCGCACGCCTCCAGCGCCGCCGCCCCGCACGGATCGCCGCCCTTGAGCGTGCGCAGCTTCACCGGGCCGGTGCGGCCGTGGTGGTCGCCCGGCGCGTCGTTGTTCTCCAGTCGGCGGTACAGCGGGAACAGGTCCGCCGCGCTCCAGCCCGTACACCCGGCCGCGGCCCAGTCGTCCAGGTCCTCCGCCGGCGCCCAGAACGCGATGCACGAGTTGTGCGACGAGCAGCCGCCGAGCACCTTGGCGCGGGCGTGCCGCATGAAGCTGTTGCCGCTGGCCTGCGGCTCGACCGGGTAGTCCCAGTCGTAGCCGGACTCCAGCAGGCCCATCCAGCGCTCCAGCCTCAGGACGTTGTCGTCCCCGACGTCGCTCGGCCCCGCCTCCAGGACGCACACCGTGACGGACGGGTCCTCGCTGAGCCGCGCGGCGACGACGTTCCCCGCGGTTCCGCCGCCGACGACGACGTAGTCGAAGTCTTCGGTCATGGGGTGGTGACCTCCTTCAGTTGGGCGGGCTCCGGGGACGCGACGGCCGCGTGTTCGGCGAGTACGCCCGTACGGTGCCGCTGGACGAACCAGTAGTAGGCGAAGCCGCCCGCCGCGATCGCGCCGACGAACAGGACCGCGCCCCAGCGCAGGTACCAGTGGTAGGGGGCGGCGGCGTTGTAGACGGCGGACCGCGGCCAGATGAGGTTGAGGGTCATGGCCCCGCCCCACAGGACGGCGAGGATGTTGACGGGCAGTCCCCACCGGCCCAGCGAGAACCTGCCCTCGGCCGGCTGCCACCTGCCGCGCAGCCGCGCCACCAGCATCGGTCCGGTGACCAGCAGGTACGCCAGGTAGATCATGATGATGCCGATGCTGGTGACCACCGTGAAGATCTGCGGCTGGCGGATGTTGACGACGAGGATCGCCAGCGCCAGCACCCCGATGATGACGGTCGGCAGGACCGGCGTGCCGAACCGTGGGCTGACCTTCGCCAGCCGGGACGAGGTCGGCAGATTGTTGTCGCGGGCCATGGCGAACGCGAGCCGGACCGCGGCCGTGTGCACCGCGAGCGCGCACACCGTCACCGCGATCAGCACGCACCACAGCATCGCCTTGCCGGCCGTCGGCCCGAGCACGTCCAGCACGACGTACTGCAGCCCCTCCGTCGACAGCTTCTCGCCGCGCAGACTCGACACGCTCATCAGCGCCAGCAGCAGGATGAGTCCGCCGAGCACGAAGGAGGCGACGATGGCCCGGATGATGGCGCGCGGCGCGTTGCGCGACGGGTCCAGCGACTCCTCGCCGAGCGAGGCGGCCGTGTCGAAGCCGTACATGACGTAGGCGGAGGCGAGCGAGGCGATCAGGAACGCGCCGAGGTAGCCGAAGGACTGGCCGGAGCCGGTGCCCGCCGTGTCCGTGACGACCTGCGGTCCGCGCACGACGTTGACGGCGAGCAGCACGATCAGCACGACGGTGGCGATCAGTTCGATGAAGACGCCGGCGGTGTTGATCCTCGCCATCAGCTTCACGCCGAAGGCGTTGACGACCGTGGTGAACAGGATCAGCACGGCGGCCAGCAGGACCGCGTTCGTGGCCACGTCGTACTTCCCGGTGCCGTCCCCGACGAACTGGAAGAACGACGAGATCTGCGGCAGCGTCAGCTGGTAGGCCAGGGCGACTGCGGCGATGGAGACGACGGAGGCGAGGAGCATCATCCAGCCGGCGAGCCAGCCGACGTGCGGATTGCCCAGCTTCTTCGACCAGTTGTAGATGCTCCCGGCGACCGGATAGCGGGCGGCCAGTTCGGCGAAGCAGAGCGCCACCATGAACTGCCCGGCGAAGACCATCGGCCAGGACCACCAGTAGGCGGCGCCGCCGGTGGCGTAGCCGAAGTAGAACAGCTGGAAGGTGCCGGTGAGGATCGAGATGTACGAGATGCCCGCGGCGAAGGTGTGGAAATTGCCGAGGGTGCGCTTGAGCTCGGGACGGTAGCCGAATTCGGCGAGTTCGGCGTCGTCAGCGGCCGGGACGGGGCCGGGTGGGGCAGAGGTCATGAGTAACTCCTGGACGAGTGGAGGAGAGTGTCAGTCGAACCAGCCCTGCGGCTCGGGGGAGGTGTTGCGCCAGATGTGCTTCGCCTCGCGGTACTCGGCGAGGCCGGCCGGACCCAGCTCACGTCCCGTGCCGGACTGCTTGAACCCGCCCCACTCGGCCTGCGGCACATAGGGGTGGTAGTCGTTGATCCACACGGTGCCGAGCCGCAGCCGGGACGCGATCCGCTGCGCCCTGCCCTCGTCGCCGGTCCACACGGCGCCCGCGAGGCCGTAGATCGTGTCGTTGGCGAGCCGCACGGCCTCGTCCTCGTCCCCGTCGCGGAACCGCTCCACCGTCAGGACCGGTCCGAAGGACTCCTCCCGCACGACCGACATGCCGGCGTGGCACGCGTCGAGAACGGTCGGCAGGTAGTAGAAACCGCCGTCGTACGCGGGGCCCTCGGGCCGGGCACCCCCGCAGCGCAGCACCGCGCCCTCCGCGAGACCGGCCGCGACATACGCCTCGACCTTCGCGCGATGGGCCGCCGAGATCAGCGGACCCGTCCGCGCCTCTTCGTCGAAGGGACCGCCGAGCCGGATCAGCTGCGCCCTGCGCACGACCTCGTCGACGAACCGGTCGTGCAGCGAGTCCTCCACCAGCAGCCGCGCGCCTGCCGAACACACCTGCCCGGAGTGCAGGAACACCGCGGTCAGGGCCATGTCCACGGCCGTCTCGAAGTCGGCGTCCGCGAACACGATGTTGGGGTTCTTGCCGCCCAGTTCGAGCGCGACCTTCTTCACCGTTCCCGCCGCGGCCGCCATCAGCCGGCGGCCCGTCTGCACGCCGCCGGTGAAGGACAGCAGGTCCACATCGGGGTGGTCGGCGAGCGGCGCGCCCGCCTCCGGTCCCGCGCCCAGCACCAGGTTGGCGACGCCGTCCGGCAGTCCGGCCTCCGCCAGCAGCCGCACCAGATGGATCGCGGTGTGCGGGGTGAGCTCGCTCGGCTTGAGGACGAAGGTGTTCCCGGCGGCGAGCGCGGGGGCGACTTTCCACGCCGTCTGGAGCAGCGGGTAGTTCCACGGCGTGATCAGCCCGCACACACCGACCGGCTCGTACACGATCCGGCTGTCGGCCCCGGCCGTACCGGTGTCGATCACCCGGCCCGTCTCGGTGGCGGCGAGCCGCCCGAAGTACCGGAAGCACGCGACGATGTCGTCGATGTCGTACGCGCTCTCCACCAGGCGCTTGCCGGTGTCGAGGGACTCGGCGCGGGCCAGCGCGTCCTTGTCGCGGACCAGCAGATCGGCCACCCGCAGCAGCAGATCACCGCGCTCGGCCGCCGGCGTGTGCGGCCACGGACCCTCGTCGAACGCCCGGCGGGCCGCGGCGATCGCGTCCACCGTGTCCTTGCCGCCCGCCTCGTCGACCTCGCCGACGAGGGAGCCGTCGGCGGGACAGCGGATCTTCCGGGTGCGCTTGTCGCGGGCGGCGGTCCACGCGCCGCCGATGAACAGATCAGGCATCGATGCCTCCGAGGTGCTCGGTCAGCCAGGAATGGAAGAGGCCGATGTGGTGCTCGGTGGGCACCAGGACACCGCCGTCCCGGTAGGCGCGGGACGCCATCGACGGCTGGGTGCGCTCGCACGCCTCGAAGTCCTGAGCGTTGACCCGGTGGAACAGCTCCACGGACTTCGACACGTCCGCCCCGGACTCCACCACCTCGGGCGCGTACAGCCAGTCGCACTCGACGACCGTGCGGTCCTCGGCGAGCGGGAACATCCGGTGCAGGATCACGTGGTCGGGCACGAGGTTGATGAAGACGGTGGGCTTGACGGTGATCGCGTAGTAGCGGCGGTCCTGGTCGTCCGCCACCTCGGGCAGCTTGGCGAAGCCCTCGCTGCCGTCGACGGTGAAGCCCTTGATCTCGTCACCGAACTCGGCGCCGTGGCCCACGTAGTACTGGGCCGCGTAGCCGTCCGCGAACTCCGGGAGCACCTCGGTGAGTTCGGGGTGGATCGTCGCGCAGTGGTAGCACTCCATGAAGTTCTCGACGATCAGCTTCCAGTTGGCCTTCACGTCGTAGGTGATGCGCCGGCCGAGCGCCAGGTCCTCGGTCCGGTAGCGCTCGACGGACGCGGCGTCGCCGAGGCGCTCCACGGCCGCGCCGATGACGGTCTCCTCGAAGGACGGCGGCTCGTCGGCCAGGCACACCCAGGCATAGCCCAGCCATTCCCGCAGCGCCACGGTCACCAGGCCGTATGCGGTGCGGTCGACGTCGGGCATCTTCACCAGGTTCGGCGCGGCGATCAGCTTGCCGTCGAGGTCGTAGGTCCAGGCGTGGTACGGGCACTGGAGGGAGCGCTTGACCTCTCCGGACTCCTCCGTGCAGAGCCGGGCGCCGCGGTGGCGGCAGATGTTGAGGAAGGCGCGCAGCTCGCCCTTGCGGTTGCGGCTGACGATGACGCTCTCGCGGCCCACCTGGACGGTGCGGAAGGCGCCGGGCTTGTCGAGGTCGGCGCTGCGCACGGCGCAGAACCACATCGATTCGAACAGCAGCTCCTGCTCCTGCCGGAAGATCTCCGGGTCGGTGTAGAAGTGACCGGGCAGTGTGGCGATCAGGCTCGGGGAGAGGGAGGACTCGGGGGAGACGGGGGTTGTCGTCAGGGCGTGCTCCTCAGGCGGGCGCGGCGGACAGCCGGCGAGGGTCGAAAAGCTCGAGGGGGTGCTCGGTGGTCCCCGGGTGTGCCTTTCTTGACGGCTATGACGGCACGGACCTCATGGAGCACGACGAGACTCCTCGGTTGTTGCGCAAGGCATGACGGGTTGCGCGATGGGGAACATCGTGGGGAGGTGGGGAAGGCCCCGTCAAGAGTCGTGAGTTAACGAGAGGCAAAACCCGGCGAGGCGACGGAAACGCTCCGGACGCACGACGACGCGGGGCCGGGTGGCCCCGCGTCGAACAATGAGTGGCGTTCCGGCCCGGTGTCAGAGGCCGTATCCATGCGCCGGGACAGCTCGTTCGCCGCCTCGGCCGTGCGCGCCGTCGACCGGCCCCGCCCCTTCCTGCGCGCCCGTCGTGACTTCGCCCGCGCGGCCCAGCCCGCGCCGGCCGCCTGACCGCCTTGGAGCCGCCGGACCTCCTTCGAGGCGCGTGACGCCCCGCGCGGCGCGGGAGCGCCACCGACCCGAAAGGGCACGCAGGCACCCGTCCGCGAGACACCACACGCGCGCCTGCGGATTCGCGCGGGGATGACGGGGTAGAACGGTGCCGGGCGCTGAGGCACGGCGCCCGGAGCCGCTCGTTATGCGGGCTGTTCCTCAGATGGACAGAAGGACGGGTATGGCCAGCGGTACGGTGAAGTGGTTCAACGCGGAAAAGGGCTTCGGCTTCATCTCACAGGACGGCGGAGGCCCCGATGTCTTCGCCCACTACTCGAACATCTCGGGAACCGGCTACCGGGAGCTCCATGAGGGCGAAGCCGTGACCTTCGACGTCACGCAGGGGCAGAAGGGCCCGCAGGCGGAGAACATCGTCCGCAACTGATCCGCCTCGACGGCATGTGCGCCGGACCGCCGCCTTCTCGGTGGCGGTCCGGCGTGCGTTCCGGGCGGGACGCGGCGGCGCCGGCAGCGTCAGTCCACCCGCAGGACGAGCTTTCCGCGGGTGTGGCCGCTCTGGCTGATGCGCCATGCCTCGGCCGCCTCGGCGAGCGGGAGCACCCGGTCGACGTGCACCGTGAGTCTGCCCGCGTCGGCCAGAGCGGCGAGCGAGGTCAGTCCCGCGGTGTCGGGCCGGACCCATACGTACCGGGCGCCCTTCGCGGGCGCCTGCGGGTCGGCGATGGACGCCACCCGGTCCGGCCGGTCGACGAGCGCGAGCGAGACGTCGACCGCGTCGCCGCCCACGAAGTCCAGGGCCGCGTCGACGCCTTGCGGGGCCAGTGCCCTGATCCGGTCCTCGAGTCCCGGCCCGTAGGTGACGGGGTCGGCGCCCAGCTCACGGAGGAAGGCGTGGTTGTGCTCGCTCGCCGTGCCGATCACCCGGGCGCCGAGCGCCACGGCGATCTGCGTGCCGATCGACCCCACGCCGCCGGCGGCGGCGTGGACGAGGACCGTGTCGCCCGCGCGAACGCCGACGCGCTGGATCGCCTGATGGGCCGACAGCCCGGCCAGTGGTGTTCCCGCCGCCTCCTCCCAGCTCATGGCGGCGGGCTTGCGGGCGAGCATCCGCACATGGGCCGAGACGAACTCGGCGTAGGCGCCGAGCTGGACGGTGTCCTTGCGGACGTATCCGTACACCTCGTCGCCGACCTGGAACTCGTCCGCGTCGAGGCCGACGCGCTCGACGACTCCGGCCACGTCCCAGCCGGGGATCAGCGGGAAGCGTACCTCCATGAGGGCGTCGAGCCCGCCCTGCGCGAGCTTCCAGTCGACCGGGTTCACGCCCGCTGCCTTCACCCGTACGAGCACTTCGCCGGGGGCCACCTTGGGATCGGGATGGTCCGAGAGTTCCAGGTCGCCTGCCTGGCCGTACCGGCTCATTGTCACAGCTTGCATGCCCTGCAATGTAACTCTGCGCAAATATGATCGAGCGCAATAACACGTAGACGCAAGGACTTGTCCCGCTGGGGACTCCCTTGTCCCCCTGTCGATGCTGTCCCAAACTCACACCGGTGATTGACAGGGGCACATCAGGCAGGGAATCCCTGCCGGTGTCCCGCCTGGCTGCACCTCACGGGTCCGCCACCCATCGGGCCCCTGAACTCCACAGGAGGAGATCGAGTGAGGAACAAGCGCACCAACGCCAGTACTTCGAGACGCCTCCGCCTGCTCGCCGTCGCCGCCGGCATCGTGGCCGTCACCTCGGCCGGCCTGCCCACCGCGGGCGCGGCGTCCCCGGAGGTCCACAGCGCCACCCAGTTGTCCCGGGTGAGCGACGCCGTGCTGAAGGCCGGCGTCGGCGGCACCGCGTGGCACGTCGACGAGGCGTCCGGCCGGGTCGTCGTGACCGCGGACAGCACCGTCTCCCGCGCCGGGATCGCCAAGCTGAAGAAGGCGGCGGGCGCCGACGCGAGCGCCCTCAGGATCGAGCGCGACAGCGGCGTCTTCACACCGCTCGGCTCGGCCGGCGACGCCATCTACGGCAGCGGCTACCGCTGCTCGCTCGGATTCAACGTCGTCAGCGGCAACACCTACTACTTCCTGACCGCGGGGCACTGCGGGGACGTGTCCAGGAACTGGTACACCAACTCCTCGCAGACCACGCTGATAGGCCCGACGGTCGGATCCAGTTTCCCGGGCAACGACTACGCCCTGGTCCGCTACGACAACGCCTCGCTCAGCCACCCCGGCGGCTTCTCCGCGGCCGACGCGTACGTCGGCGAGCCCGTCAAGCGCACCGGATCCACCACCGGCACGCACAGCGGCACCGTCACCGCGCTCGACGTCACCGTCCACTACAGCGGCGGCGGCACGGTCAGGGGCATGATCCAGACCAACGTCTGCGCCGAGCCGGGCGACTCCGGCGGCCCGCTCTACGACGGCGGCAAGGCACTCGGCATCACCTCGGGCGGCAGCGGCAACTGCCGCACCGGCGGCACCACCTTCTACCAGCCGGTCCCCGAGGCGCTCGCCAAGTACAACGTGAGCGTCTACTGAACGACAGGCGGCCGGGCCGGGATGCAGACCCGGTCCGGCCGCCGTGCGCGTGGACTGCCTAGAAGGTCAGGTTCCAGGCGTTGATCCTGCCCGTGTCCTGGGTGGCGGTGTCACGCACCCGCAGCTTCCACGTACCGTTCGCGACCTCGCTCGAGGCGTTGACGCTGTACGCCTTGCCCACGTTGTCCGTGCCGTCGTTGTTGGCGAAGTCCTCCAGCAGGTACACCGTGCCGTCCGGTGCGACGAGCGAGACGACGAGGTCGCCGCGGTAGGTGTGCTGGATGTCCACACCGACCTTGAGCGTGGCGGGCGCGTTGCCGGTGACACCGGAGACGGTGATCGGACTCTCGGCCGTGGCGTTGTCGGCGATCGCGACATCGGCCGTGTTCTCGAAGAACGTGCCGGTCGGCGGCGTGCTGCCGCCGACGGCCTTCAGCGCGTCGACCTGGCCCTCGCCGAAGAACCCGTTGTCGGCCGTCGTGCCCGTGCACCGGCTGTCGGACGGGCAGGCGGTGTCGGTGGCCTGCGAGTCCAGCCGGGCCCGGATGTCCGCGGGCGTGTAGGCCGGGTTGACGCTCGCGAGCAGCGCGGCGACGCCCGCGACGTGCGGGGAGGCCATCGACGTGCCGTTCTTGTTGCCGTACTTGCCGCCCGGCAGCGTCGAGTAGACCCCGTAGGCTCCGTCGCCGCCGGGAGCGGCGACGTCGATGACGCCGTTGCCGAAGTTGGAGTACGACGCCTTGACGTTGCCCCTGCCCATGGCCGCGACGGTGACGACGCCCGGCAGTTCGGTCGGGATGTCGACGCAGTCGTTCGTGATCGTGCGGGTGACCGGAGTCGAGTCGTTGGGGCTCTCGCTGTCGGTCGTCTTGTTCGCCAGGTCGTAGTTCGAGTTGCCCGCGGCGGCGACCTGGAGGGAGCCCTTGTTCTCGGCGTACGCCTGGGCGCGCCGCACACCCTCGATGATGGCGGCCTGGTCGGCGTCGTCCGGGCAGTTGAACTGCCACGGGTCGGTGTAGAAGCTGTTGTTGGTGACCTTGAAGCCGTGGTCACCGGCCCAGACGAAGCCGCAGATCGTGTTCTCCGCGAAGAACAGGCCGCTCGGCTGCTCCGCGATGCGGACCGACGAGATCTTCACGCCGGGCGCGACGCCGATGACGCCCTTGCCGTTCCTGGCCGCCGCGATCGTTCCCGCGACGTGCGTGCCGTGGGTGTCGATGTCCCGCCACGCACCCGCCCGGGTGTCCGCCTTGCCGTAGGCGCAGGAGACCGAGTCGGCCGCGTTGAAGTTGGGCGCGATGTCCTGGTGCCGGTCGTCCACGCCGGTGTCGAGGACACCGACCTTGACCGAGGCAGAGCCGGTGGTCACCGCCCACGCCTGGTCGGCCTTGATCTGCGTCATGTCCCAGCGGTTGGACTCCGTCAGCGTCGTCGGCGACTGCGCCGGATTCGCGGGCAGCTCGGGGTTGTACGCGTCGGCCGGCACGTCCGACGTGCGCGTCGCGCCGACCTGCTCGACGCCGCTCACGGCGCGCATCCCCGGGGCGAAGGAGGCGGATGCCGAGTGCGCCACGATCACGCCGATGGCGTCGTAGGACGCGAAGACCGTGCCGCCGTTGGCCGTCACCGCGCTGCGCCCGGCCGCGGTGTCACCGGGCGCGGTGATCACCAGGTAGGCGCGGGTGCCCGCGGCCCAGGCGGCCGCCTGGGCCGGGGCCGCCTCGGGCGCCGCCGGTGCGGCGTGGGCCGGCCGGAGGGGGCCTGCGAGCGCCACGGCCGTTCCGACGGCGGCAGCGGCGGCCATGGCCGAGAGTCTCAGCCGGGTGGATATGTGGGAAAACAATGCGTCCTCCGAAGGCCCGGAGGCGCTGGTGGCGCCTGCCCCGGGCCGAGTGTTGTGTGGGGTGGACGCAAGATCTCAGACTCTTGTTGTGGAGGGAAGACTTCCGTTCGATGAACGGGTGTGCGTTTACGCGCCGTTGATCTATGACCGGCCCGACGCTCGTGTGCGGTACTGCCCCGGCGCCATTCCGTCCTCGCGCTTGAACGCCTTGGCGAACGCGAACTCCGAGCTGTATCCCGTGCGCTGGGCGATCGTACGCAGAGGCGAGTCGTCCGCGCGCAGCAGCGCTCCCGCGGTCGTCATGCGCCACCACGGGTCTGACGCGGATCCGCCGAGAGGCCCCGGGGCTCAGCCCGCGGTCTGGCCCCGCTCGAAGTAGGCGGCCAGCTCCGGATCCACGGCGTCGACCCGGCGCGGCGTTCCGCCGTCCCGGAGCGAGGCCGTCGCCTGGACGCCGGCGGCGACGGCCATCCGGGCGGCGACCGGTGAGGTGTCGGTCCGGCCGCCCTCGCGCACGAAGCGGACGAACTCGTCGACGAGCAGCGGGTCGGCGCCACCGTGCCCGGCGTTGTCCTCGGCGGCGGGGATGTCATGGGTCTCGTCCGCCTCGGGGCGGTGGCCGGAGCGGCGCGTGTTCCACACCTTGACGCAGCCGCCTGGGCCGTCACCGAAGTTCTCCAGCCGGCCGGCGTCCCCGATGACGGTGTAGTTGCGCCAGTAGTCGGGAGTGAAGTGGCACTGCTGGTACGCGGCGAGCACACCGTTGTCCAGGCGCATGTTGAGCAGCGAGACGTCCTCGACGTCGATGACCGGGTTGAGGGCGCGCTGGGTGTGCGGCGGCCAGTGGCCGTCCTTCGTGTACCAGTCGTCCGCCTTGGGTTCCCCCGGGGCGCGGCGGTGGGGGTTGTCCCCGTAGACCATCAGGTCGCCGAGGGCCTGGACGTCCCTCGCCCAGCCTCCGGCGAGCCAGTGCAGCACGTCGATGTCGTGCGCGGCCTTCTGGAGCAGCAGGCCGGTCGTGAAACGGCGTTGGGCATGCCAGTCCTTGAAGTACCAGTCACCGCCGTAGCCCACGAAGTGGCGGATCCATACGGTCTTCACGCGACCGATCGCGCCCCGGCCGATCAGGTCGCGCATCAGCCGGACCACGGGCATGTGGCGCATGTTGTGGCCGACGTAGAGGCGGGTGCCCGTCGCGTACGCGGTGCGCAGGATCTCGTCGCAGCGCTCCACGGTGATGTCGAGCGGCTTCTCGACGAAGACGGGCTTGCCCGCGCGCAGGGCCTCGCACGCGACGTCGGCGTGGGTGTGGTCGGGGGTGAGGACCAGCACGGCGTCGATGTCGTGGTCGGCGATCACCTTGCGGTGGTCCTCGGTGATGGCGGCGTCGGGGAAGGCCATGGCCGCCTCCGCACGGGCCCGAGCGTCCGGGTCCGCGATCGCGGTGACACGGGAGCCGGCTCCCGGGCGGTGGGCGGTGCGGGCGAGGCTGCCGCGCAGGCCGTAGCCGAGAACGCCGATGCGGAGGTCGGTCATGGTCTTCCTTCCGAGGAGCTACGGGTGGACGAGGACGTGGGAGAGCGCCACCCGGCCGGTACCGGTGAGCCGGATCCTCACGAACCGCGTCTCGGTGTCGAGGCCGATCAGCGTCGGCCGCAGGGCCTTGCCCGGAACGTGCACCGTGCCGGTGTCCGTCACGACATCGAAACCGGCGGTCGTCATCGAGGAGTTGTTCCAGACCTCGACCTGTCCCACCTGCCGGGTGCTGCCGAGGTCCGCCTGCCACCAGGCGCCCGGCTCGGACAGCGTACGGGTATCGGTGGTGGTGTCGCCGTCGACGGCGCGCGCCGCCGTCGCCGTGCCGTCGGTGGACGACTGCGTCACCGTGCCCGTGCGGGCCAGGTCACGCCGCCGCTTCCGGGAAGTCGTCAGGCGCGGTCGGGTTGGCGGCGGCGGAGAGCCAGTCGCGCGTCGTCCAGGGCGCGGGAAGGAGGGCTTGCCGCAGCGATGAGCACAAATCTCACCCTGCCTCTTGCGTTTGATAGCAAGCGCTTACATCATGCGCTGCAAGTCATTGACTCACGCCTCATCACCTCTCACCGTCCTCAAGGAAGTCGCCGATGCGAAGTCCCGAAGCCCGGGATCGGCCGCCGATCCACGCAACGGAACTGGCGGCCCTCGGCCTGCCGCAGCCGCCCGTGGACCCCGGCACCCTCACCGACTGACAGCACCGGCCGCTACCGTTCGAAGGACGACCACCACAGTGAACCCGACACACACGCACCCGACACACACGCACCTGGGCAGACGCTCCCTTCTGGCGGCCGGCGCGGCCGCCGCCCTCGTCCCCGTCGTGAGCGGAGCCGGGGCCGCCCACGCCGCGGGCACCGCCGTCACCGCTGGCGCCGCCGACCCCTACGACACGCTCACCGGCCGCGCCGCCGAGTTCCTGACCGGTGGTCAGGTGGATGCCGCGGACCCCGACTTCGCCGCCGCGATCGCCCGTCTGGACACCATGGCCACGGACCTGTGGACACGGCTGGACCGCTCAGCGGACCGGACCGCGCTGTGGGCGGACCTTTCCCCCGTCACCGCGCCCGGCAACTTCGGCCAGAGCTATACCCGCCTTCGCACCCTCGCCACCGCGTGGGCCACGCCCGGCACCTCGCTCGCCGGTTCGGCCGACGTCTCCGCCGCACTCGTCGCCGCCCTGCGCCTCCTGCACGACCGCGCCTACAACGCGGCGGCGAGGGAAACCGGGAACTGGTGGTTCTGGGAGATCGGCTCACCGCGCGCCCTCATGGACTGCTGCGTACTGCTGCGGTCGGTCCTGCCGGCCGCCGACCTGGCGCTCTATCTGGGGACGGTCGACCGCTTCGTCCCGAACCCGGACCGCCGCACCAACAGCCCCTCCCTCTCGGAGACCGGCGCCAACCGCGCCGACAAGTGTGTCATCGTCGCCCTGCGCGGGCTGCTCGGCAGGGACTCCGCCAAGGTGGCCCTCGCCCGCGACGGCCTCTCCGACACCAGGGACTCCGGCCGCAACAGCCTCTTCACCTATGTGACGTCGGGCGACGGGTTCTACGAGGACGGCTCGTTCGTCCAGCACGGCGCGGTCGCCTACACGGGCACGTACGGGGGAGTCCTGCTCAGCGGCGCCGCCGGCATGATCGCCCTGCTCGCCGGCTCCCCGTGGGCCGTCACGGACCCGAAGGTCTCGGTGATGTACGAGGCGGTGCACCGGACCTTCACCCCCGTGATGTTCGACGGACTGATGATGGACGCCCTGCGCGGGCGCGCGATTTCGCGAGAACGGGCCGCCGACCACAACGACGGCGCGGCCGTCGTCTCCGCCGTCCTGCTGCTGGCGGAGGGAGCGCCCGCCGCGTACGCGAGCAGCTGGCGTGCCACGGTGAAGGGATGGCTCGGGCGCAACCGCACCACCCCCTACACGGCCACCGCCGGTGTCGCGCAGCTCGCCCGCGCCAAAGCCCTGCTCGCCGACGACGGCGTACGCCCCGCCGACCGGACCACCGGGCACCTGGTCTTCGCCGACATGGACCGCGTCGTGCACCGCCGCCCCCGCTGGGCGTACACGCTCTCGCTCTCGTCCCGGCGCATCGCGGGCTACGAGGCGGGCAACGGCGAGAACCTGCACGGCTGGTACACCGGCGACGGCATGACGTACCTGTACAGCGAGGACGACCTCGGCCAGTTCGGCGACGCCTTCTGGCCGACCGTGGACCCGTACCGGCTGCCCGGCATCACGGTGGACACCCGGCCGCGCACCGACGCCGGCACCGGAGCGGGCACGAGCCTGTACCGGCCCACCAACCTGGTCGCGGGCGGAGCCGTGCTGGAGGACCGCTTCGGCGTCTCGGCCATGGAGCTGATCTCGGCGCCGGGAAGCACCCTGCGCGCCAGGAAGGCGTGGGTCTTCCTCGACAACGCGGTGATCGCGCTCGGCTCCGGAATCACCGCGGGCGACGGCCGCACGGCCGAGACCGTCGTCGAGAACCGCAACCTGCACGCGGACGGCGTCAACGGGCTGCTGGTCGACGGAGTCGAGCAGTCCCGCGCGCAGGACTGGCACCGGCGCTTCGACCGGGCGGACTGGGCCCACCTCGACGGCGTCGGCGGCTATGTCTTCCCCGGCGGCACCGCCCTGAACGCCCTGCGGGAGGAGCGCACCGGAACCTGGCGGGATATCAACACCGGTGCCGACACCGGAGGCAGCACCACGCCCGTCACCCGTCGCTACCTGACCCTCTGGCTCGACCACGGGACCTCGCCCGCCGGAGCCGGATACGCGTACGTCCTGCTGCCCGGCGCCTCGCCCGCCGCGACCGCCGCGTGGTCGGCGTCCCGTCCGGTCCGGATCGCGGCCGACTCCGCCGCGGTCCAGGCCGTCGAGGTCCGGCGGGACGGGCTGACGGCGGCGCACTTCTGGGAGGCCGGGTCGGCCGCCGGGATCACCAGCGACGGGCCGGCGTCCGTGCTCGTGCGGCGCAGGGACGAGGGCATCTCGGTCGCGGTCGCCGACCCCGGCCGCTCCGTGGCCCGTGTCACGATCGGACTGCCGTTCCCGGTGACCTCCGTGGTCCGGGCCGACGACACGGTGACGGTCGTTCCGGGGCGCAGCCCCCGCCTCACGGTCGCCGTCGGCGGCTCGCGCGGCCACACCCACCACGCCGACCTGGTCTGACACGCCCGGACACCCAGGAGAGCCCTTTCATGCCCGTCGCCCCGCATGTGCGGCTGCCCCCGACCGACCGCGTCCTGTCCCCGCGCACGGGGTGGACGCGCGCCCACTGGGAGGCGGTCGCCGACCGGCTGCTCGACGGGGTCGCCCCGTACGCCACACCCGGTCTGGCCCAGTACCGGCTGCCCGGCCGGGCCAGCTGGTCGGGTGTGGTGTCGGACGGGCTGGAGGGGTACGCCCGGACCTTCCTCCTCGCCGCGTGCCGGATCGCCGGCGCCGGCGGGGTGGGGGCCGAGTCCCTGATCGAGCGGTACGCGACCGGTCTCGCGTCCGGAACGGACCGCACGAGCGGGGAGTCCTGGCCGGAACTGACGGACTGCTCCCAGCAGATGGTGGAGGCGGCCTCGATCGCGGTCGCCCTGCACGAGACCCGCCCCTGGATCTGGGACCGGCTGGACACCGCGGTCCGGGAGCGGGTCGTCGACTGGTTCTCCGGTTTCGCCGGGGCCCGCACCTGGGACAACAACTGGCGCCTGTTCCAGGTGGTGTCCGAGCAGTTCCTCGCGTCGGTGGGCGCGCCGTACCGCAAGGAGGACATCGAGGGAGGCCTCGACCGGATCGAGGACTGGTACGTCGGCGACGGCTGGTACACGGACGGCGACGGCCGCAACTTCGACTACTACGCGGGCTGGGCGATGCACCTGTACCCGCTGCTGTGGGCCCGGATCGCCGCCGCCACCGACGGGGGACGCGCCGAGGTCTACCGGGAGCGGCTCGCCGCCTTCCTCGCCCCCTACCCGCACTTCTTCGGCGCCGACGGGGCTCCGGTGCACCAGGGGCGCTCCCTGACCTACAGGTTCGCGGCCGTCGCCCCGCTGTGGACGGGCGCCCTGGCCGACTGCACGCCGCTGGCACCGGGCCTGACCCGCCGTCTCGCCTCGGGAGCGGTCCGGCACTTCGCCGAGCGCGGTGTGCCGGACGAGCGGGGACTGCTGCCGCTCGGCTGGTACGACACGTTCCTGCCCGCGACACAGCCGTACTCCGGTCCCGCGTCGCCGTACTGGGCGAGCAAGGGCTTTCTCGGCCTGCTGCTGCCCGCCGACCACCCCGTGTGGACCGCACGCGAACTGCCCCTGCCCGTCGAGGAGTCGGACCAGTACACCGCGCTTCCGGCACCGGGCTGGCTCCTGCACGGCACTCGCCACGACGGCATCGTCCGGCTCGTCAACCACGGCAGCGACCGCAACGGCCCGGACGGGCGGGGCGAGGACGATCCGCACTACGCCAAGTTCGCCTACTCGACCGCCACGGCCCCCGACAGCGCACCCCACGCCTGGACCCGGAACACCGACGGCCACCTCGCTCTCCTCGCTGCACCGGACGGTACGCCGTCACGCCGTCGCCGCATTCACCCGCTGGTGTGCGAGACCCGCCGGGCGTCGTCCTGGCACGAGGCCGACGTCCCCGGGTGCGAGGCGCCGTTCAGGGTCACGACCGCCTCACTGCCGCACGGCCCCTGGGAGTTCCGCGTCCACCACGTCCAGGCCCCGTCCGGTCCGCTCCCGCCGGGCGTGAGCGTACGCGAGGGCGGCTACGCGGTCGCCCACGAGCTGCCCCCGCAGGCCCGCACCGGCCCCGGCTGGGCCCTGACCCGTACGGCGGACGGACTGACCAGCGCCGTGATCGGTCTGCACGGCTGGGAGGAGGGCGACACCGGCGTCTCGCGCCAGGTCGAGGCGAACGCGTACGGCCCCCACTCGGCGACACCCTGCCTGACCACGTCCTTTCACGCTCCGGGCTGCTACGTCTCGCTCATCGCCCTGTCCCGGGACACTGTCCACCCGGAGGCCCTGCGCGCCTCCGCCTCGGTCGAGGCCGCTGACGGCACCGTCGTCATCCGGCTGGTCGACGGCACGGTGCTGCGCTGGGAGGCGGTGGAGTGACGGCCCCTGTGTGGTGACGGCGTCGCGCAGCCCCGGCAGGACCGGGTCCACCCGGCGGCGCCCCGCCACCAGCTTCCCGGACGACACGAACCCCTCCGGCCTGCCGGCGAGTCCGGCCGCCGGCCGCTCCCGCCACACGGCGAGGCGGCCGGCCGCCGCATCCGCCGACAGGTCGTGCACCTCGTGCGGATCCTCCGTCAGATCGAACAGCTGCTCGTGCCCCGTCCAGCGGCATCCACACGTACTTCTCGCGCCCGTCCGTGAGCCACCGGAGGGACTGTCCGAGGAGCACCTGCTCGCCGTGCGGCCACGGGCGCAGCGGCCCGGCCCGGCCGCGGGCAGCGCGCTGCGTCCGTCGATGCCCTCGGGCACGGCGACGCCCGCCGCGTCGAGCAGCGTCGGCATCACGTCGCGCCGGCACGCAGGTCGGGGTCGCCGAGTACGCGTGGCTGAAAAGGGCGCCGCGCCCGGCGACCTCGTCGAGATGGGGCGTACGGACCACGGGGTGCCCGTCGGCGGACAGGCAGTCCCCGCGCCAATGGTCGGCGCAGATGGGCACGGCATTGAGGGTGGGGCGGGCATACGGTCGCCTCCGTCGGCCGCTCTCGCGGGATCGGACCGGTACCGCCATTGATGCCGTTCGCGGCCCACCCCTGTCCAGGCGCTCCCGCACAAGTCCACGGGCCCACGCGCTCCGTCCAAGCGGGCCGCATACCGTGCGGCCCGAGGGCTACCCGTACCCGGAAGGACAGCTGGAGGGAGACGGTGGCGGTGATCTCCAAAGCGGTTACTGTTCCTGCCGACGGTTCGGCGATCGCCGGTGACCTGGCGATTCCTCCGCAGGCCCGGGGCATGGTGCTCTTCGCGCACGGCAGCGGTAGCTCCCGGCACAGCCCGCGCAACAAAGCGGTGGCGGCGGCCCTGCGGAACGCCGGCCTGGGGACCCTGTTGATGGACCTGCTCACCGATGAAGAGGAGCGGGTCGACGCGGTGACCGCCGAGCACCGCTTCGACATCGGTCTGCTGGCCGGGCGTCTGGTCGCCGCGGTCGACTGGCTGGGGACGCACCCCGACGCCGCCGACCTGCCGGTGGGCCTGTTCGGTGCGAGTACGGGTGCGGCGGCGGCCCTCGTCGCGGCGGCGGAGCGCCCCGGCCGCGTGCAGTCGGTGGTCTCCCGCGGCGGCCGCCCCGACCTGGCCGGCGACGCCCTGGGCCGGGTGCAGGCGCCGGTGCTGCTGATCGTCGGCGGTGACGACAGGGAGGTGCTGCGCATGAACCGGGACGCAGCCGGGCAACTGCGCACGCCGCACCGGGTGCATGTGGTGCCGGGCGCCACGCACCTCTTCGAGGAGCCCGGCGCGCTGGAGGAGGTGGCCGAGGTCTCGTGCGACTGGTTCCTCAGGCCCGGCGGCTACGGATCGGAGGACGCGTGGCAGTGACACCGGCGGCGCCGGTGTGACGGCCGGCGCGCCCGGTCCCCGTGCTCACGCGGGACTCAGTCCATCCACTGCGACTCGTAGCGCGCGTACGTCCCGTCGTGCGTCGCCGCGCAAGGGTGCGTGCTCATGGGCCGGCCGTTGTCCGAGGAGTCCCTGCCGGGCCCGCGCCGGCGGAGGCGCCGGTCCGTCAGGAGGTGGTGCGGCGCTGCTCGTCGCTGTCCCGGCGGAGCCGGTCGGTCTGGCGGGTGATGCCGTCGATCCGGGCGGCGAGGTCGCGGTGGCCCTGTCCCAGATGAGGGCGGGTGTCGGCGAGAGGGCCGACCAGATTGGCGGCGTCGTTGTCCGCGAGCGCGCGGGCGAGCAGGGTGACCGGAGTCCGTGCCTTGCCGGGAAGGTCGGTGAGGGCGGTGATCTGCCCCGCGAGCTGACGCAGGTCCGCCGCGTTGTCCCGGGCCCAGGCGGTCACCGAGCGGTTCGCGGCGCGGCGGTCGCGGGTGGCCTTCACACGCTGCTCGCCGGTGGTGCCGTCGGCGCCGGGCCGCAGACGCAGATAGCGCCGCTCCGCCGCCTGGCGGCTCGTGACGCCCAGGGGCTGGGCGAGGTCGGCCCAGCTGGCTCCCGCGTCCCGGGCCGCCTCGATGAGCGACGGCTCCCAGCCTGCGAGCCGGCTGCGCACCTCGCGAAGGAGCAGGAGCGCGGCGAGGGCCTGCTCCGCGCTCGTCGCGTCGGCGTCGCCGCTGTCGCCGTCCGGTGAGTCGTGGGCGGCGCGGACGGCCTGGTCGATGACGCCGAGCGCGGAGGCGGCGGCGAGGAAGGAAGCGGGGGCGGGCCTGTTCGGCCGGTCGGCTTCGGACACGGTGCTCTCCTCCAGGGTGTCACCCTTTCGATGACTTCTTTCTTGTCATCCTTTGGATGACATGCTACAACAGGACATAGATGAAGCGCATTGGCACATTGCCTGGTTCGACTGGAGGTGTTTCACGATGTTGATGCGCACTGACCCCTTCCGTGAGCTGGACCGGCTCACCCAGCAGCTCCTGGGGACGTCCGGCACCTGGTCCAGGCCGTCGGCCATGCCGATGGACGCCTACCGGGAGGGCGACGAATACGTCATCGCCTTCGACCTGCCCGGTGTCTCCTCCGACGCGATCGACATCGACGTCGAGCGGCACATGCTGACGGTCAAGGCGGAGCGGCGGCCGGTCCAGAAGGCGGACGATGTGCAGATGGAGCTCTCGGAGCGTCCACTGGGCGTCTTCTCCCGGCAGGTCATGCTCGCGGATACCCTGGACACCGAGAACATCAGGGCCGACTACGACGCCGGTGTGCTGACGCTGCGCATCCCGATCGCCGAGCGGGCCAAGCCCCGCAAGATCGCGATCGGCGGCGCGGACACGCGCAAGCAGATCGGCGACTGAGGCACCTCGTCGGCAGAGCAGCGGAGGACGGGGCGTCGTGATCTCCCCCTCCCCGGCCCCGCCCTCCGCTCCGCGCCGTGCCGCGCCGGAAAGGGGACAGCGGTCGTGCACATGCGATGGGAAGCGTTCCTGGACGCGGTCCAGGAACGCGGTGAGTACCCCACGAGGTCCGAGGCGGAACGGGCGGCCCGTGTGGTCCTCGCGCTGCTGGGCGCGCACCTGGTGGGCGAGGAGAGGAACGAACTGGCCGCCCGCCTGCCGGAGACGTACGCCCTGATCCTCCTCAATCCCCTGCGTGCCGCCGAACCGCTGGGCCCCGACCGGTTCGTTCGTGCCACGGCGGCGTGGATCGACGGGGCCACCGAGGAGACGGCCACGTGGGACACGAGCGCTGTCCTCAGCGTGGTGGCCGACGCGGCCGGTGACGAACTCATGCGCCGGGTGCTGCTCCAGCTCCCGCCCGGGTACGACCTGCTCTTCGGCCGGCCCCAGACCACCTGAGGGCCCGCCGGAGGCAGGCGCGGCGACGGACCGGACGACGGAGGTCGAACCGCGGACGGCGCGGGCACCACCGCAGCCGTCCGCGCGTCGCGTCCGGGACGCCTCGCGTCAGGCGAGTTCCGTGAAGGACTCCACCGCATGGGTTCTGCCGGTGACGACGAGGATGTCGCCCGGCTCGACGACCGTCTCCGCGGTGGCGTACGTGAAGTCCTGCCCCGCACGCTTGATGCCGACGACCGTGACGCCGTACTGGCTGCGCACCCGCGACCTGCCGAGCGGCATGCCGGTGGCGACGCCGGGAGCGACGGTCTTGACGAGCGCGTAGTCGTCGTCGAACTGGATGAAGTCGAGCATCCGGCCGGTGACCAGGTGGGCCACCCGCTCGCCCATGTCGTGCTCTGGCAGCACCACATGGGGGACGCCGAGGCGTTCCAGGATCTTGCCGTGCTGGCGGCTGACGGCCTTGGCCCAGATGTTGGGCACGCCGGCCTCCAGGAGGTTGGAACTCACCAGGATGCTCGCCTCGATGTCGTTGCCGATGGCGACGACGGCGCTGGTGAACTCGTCCACTCCGAGCTGACGCAGCGCCTCCGGGTCGGTCGAGTCGGCGACCGCGGCATGGGTGAGGGTGTCGCTGTACCTCTGGACGAGGCGGGCGTCGTTGTCGATGCCCAGGACGTCCCAGCCCCGCCGCATGAGTTCGTTGGCCAGCGAGCTGCCGAAGCGGCCGAGGCCGATGACGGCGACCCGTTGATCGCCCGCCTGGCCTTGCTGGTCGGCCGCGCGCCTGCGGCGGCGCTTCCTCAGGGAGTGCAGGTGGTCAGCCAATGACGGGTCGCTCCTCCGGCAGTTGGTACCGACGTGTCCGCTCGCGCAGCGCGAGCGCCGAGACAAGGGTGATGGGGCCGATCCTGCCCACGAACATCAGCCCGATCAGGATCAGTTGGCCCACGGCGGGCAGGTCCGGGGTGATACCCGTGGAGAGCCCGGCCGTGGAGAAGGCGGCGACGACCTCGAAGAGCGCCGCGTCGAGGGACGCCCGGCTGACCGAGAGCAGCGCGAGCGTCGCCGCCATGACCAGCCCCACCCCGAGCAGGGCCACCGTCAGGGCCTGGCGCAGCACATGGGGCCCGAGACGGCGCCCCAGGATCACCGAGTGCGGCTCACCGCGCACCTCGGCGAGCATCGCGGCGGCCAGGACCGCGAACGTGGTCACCTTGATGCCGCCCGCGGTGCCCGCGCTGCCGCCGCCGATGAACATCAGCACACACGTCGTCAGCAGCGTCGAGGAGTGCAGGCCGCCCATGTCGAGGGAGTTGAACCCGGCGGTCCGGCTCATCGCCGAGTGGAAGAAGGCGTTCAGGAGCTTGCCCGCGGTGTCGTGCGGGCCCAGCGTCCGGCTGTTGGTCCATTCCAGCAGGCAGGTCAGCACCGTCCCGGCGATCAGCAGGAGGACCGTGGTGATGACGGTGAGCTTGGTGTGCAGGGTCCAGTTCCGGCGGCCGGTCGTCCGCGCCCGGTTCCGGTGCCGCAGCATCTCCAGCAGGACGGGGAACCCGATGCCGCCGAGGATCACGGCGACCGCGATGGGCAGCGTCACCCAGGGGTCCTGCGCGTAGCGGGTCAGGCTGTCGGCGTGCAGCCCGAACCCGGCGTTGTTGAAGGCCGACACCGCGTGGAAGTAGCCGAGGTACGCCGCCTCGCCGAAACCCGAGCCGTATTTGTAGCGGAAGCGCAGCGTGAGTACCACGCTCACCGCGAGCTCGACGGCGAGGGTGGTGCCCGCGACGCCGACGAGGACGCGGCGCACGTCCCCGATGCCCAGGCTCTTCGTCTCGGCCTGCGCCGTCAGCTGCATGCGCAGCCTCAGCCGCCCCGAGACCAGCAGGGCGAGGAGAGAGGCCATGGTCATGATGCCGAAGCCGCCGACCTGGAACAGCCCGAGGATCACCCCCTCGCCGAACCCGCTCCAGTACGTCCCCGTGTCGACCACGGCGAGTCCGGTCACGCAGACGGCGGAGGTCGACATGAACAGGGCGGTCAGCACGCTGGTCGCGCGACCGTCCTCGGCGGCGGCGGGCAGCATCAGCAGCAGCGTGCCCAGCACCACGACGACGGCGAACCCCAGCACCACCACGCGGGCCGGGTGGACCACGAACAGGGAGCGCATCAGGTGTGGCGCGCGTACCGACATCTCCCGGCCCTTCCGCCGCACATGTCACCGGACGGCCCTCACGCCGGTGGCACGACGCCGGGGCACCGGCTGCTCACCCTAGCGCCGGGTGCCTGTCCGGAACGTCCGTGTATGCGGGGTGTCACGCGCTGTCGCCCCGTGCGGCCCCCCGCCGGGGACCGCACGGGCCCACACGGCCGTCTCAGCCCAGCGAGTCCAGGGCGGCGACGATGTCGGACGGCTCGGCGCGTGTGGTGTAGTCCGTGCTGACGAAGGCCCAACGGACGACGCCGGCGCGGTCGATCACGTACGTCGCCGGGAGCGGCAGCGTGCGCGGGTGCCCGCCGTACACGCGCTGCAGTTCGAACCCGAACGAGTCGTAGAGAGCGCCGAGTTCGTCTGACAGGTCGAACGCGAGACCGTACTCCTTCGCCGTGCCGGACCCGACATCGCTGACCACGTCGAAGGTGAGCGCGTGCTTCTCGCTCAGCGAGAGCGACTCGTCCGGAACCTGTGGCGACACGGCCACCAGCCGGGCTCCGCGCGCGGCGATGTCGTCGTTGTGCCGCTGCAGGGCCCGCAGGGCGATGTTGCAGTACGGGCACCAGGCGCCGCGGTAGAAGGTGAGGACGACCGGGCCCTGTGCGACCAGGTCGTCCAGGGCCACGGTCCCGCCCGCCGCCGCGGGCAGGTCGAAGCGGGGCGCCCGTGCTCTCCTCGACCGGCAGCACCAGCTGCTCCGGGACGCTCTGGAGGCGGCGCTCACCAGGGCGGAGGCGCGCGGCCGACTCTCTCCCCACACGGACACCGCCGCCGCGGCCGACGCTCTCGCCCTGCTCGCCTACGGGGTGAACGTGCGCTCCCGGGCAGGCGCCGACCCGGCCGCCCTGAAGCGCACCGTGTCCGCCGCGCTCGGCGCGCTGGCCCGGCAGCGGGACCACTGACCGGCGCCTCGGCGCGATGACCGGGCAGCCGCAATGCGCCGGGCCGCTGCTGCGGCCCCTTACCGCGCGGGCACGGAGACAGCCGGTGCGTGACCGATCGGTGGCGGGGTCTCGCTGTTCCGGGCTGCCGGCGGCGCCATGAGAACCGCGGTGAGGATCAGGCCCAGCAGGGCCACCACAGCGACGACGACCGCCACCACCCACCGCCAGTCGTGCCGGTGGGACCTCTCGCGCGGCTCGCTCCGCACCTCGGCGAACTGCCCGTTCAGCGCGTCCATGCGGGAGGCGAGCTCGGGGTCGTCCCGGACGAGGAAGCGTTCGATCTCCGCGAGGGCGCGGCGGTCGTCCATCGGAGGATTCATTTCCGACCACCTGGTTCTTCGGAGCGGTAGCGGGAAGACCGGCAGGGGGTCGTCGGCTCGATGTGCGGGCCGCGACCGCGGATGGTGCTCCAGTTCCCGAGATTACCCGCGCCGCGGCCCGCCTGCCTGCGGCCGGGTCCAGCTGAGCCGAGGCAGCGGCTGGGAGAGGCGCCTATGCTCCGGCCATGCGGCAGAGCGAGGTACTCAGGCATGTGATCGGCATCCTCACCCAGGCCTCCGAGTGGCAGCGCCTCCTGGAGGAGGACGTGGAACGTGACGACATCAACGACGAGGCGGATGCCGTCACCGCCCTCCTGAACGAGACGCTGCCGAGCGTCCAGGTGCCCGCCGACGCGAGCGTCGAGGAGATCGCCGCCATCGTCGGCCGGGAGCTCGGGGAGGCGGTCCAGCAGCTCGCCGGAGCGTTCACCGTCGCCTTCGTGACGCTGGCCGAGGTGCACGACTCGGGCCGGCAGGAGATCAGCTCTGCCGACGTTCTGCGGGAGCTCGCGCTGCGCGCGGAGGGGTTCGACGACATGGACGAGGAGTGAGCGGCCGTCCCGCCCAGCCGACCGCGGGGCCCGGCCGCGGCGACGTCCTGCGGACACGGGCGTCGACCGCCAGGCCTGTCGCTCAGCCGACCGCGGGGCCGGGCCACGGCGACGTCCTGCGGACACGCTCCGTCGGGCGTCGTCCACCATGCGCCCTTGCCGGAAATCCTCGGCCCGGCTCCATCGGTTCGGCGGACGCTTCTGTCGCGTCCGTGCCGACCGGCTCCCCGACGACGGACCGTCGCCGGGCACGGTGACGGTCCGTGCACGGCGCTCGACCGGCATCAGGGGGGCGGACCGGCATCCCGGGCGGCGGACCGTCGACGCGTCCGTATCGGCACCCGCGCCATGGGCATCAGGCGCGATTTTGAGGGCAAAGGGATTACACCGGACACGCCGCGGCGAGGGCGGCGTGGCCCCGTGCCGCTCCGGGCGGCGGGTCGAGTGCCGCCTGCCAGAAGGGCAGTGATCGTGCGCAGTGTCGGAGTGGAGGAGGAACTCCTTCTCGTGGACGCCGCCTCCGGTGAACCACGGGCGCTTTCGCAAGCCGTGCTGGCGGCCGGCGCCTGCTCGGCGGCCGGCGAGGAGGACGCCTTCGAGGCGGAGCTGCAGTGCCAGCAGCTCGAATTCGCCACCAGACCCCAGACGGACATGGGCGCTCTGGCGCACGAGATCACCCGGTGGCGCGCCGAGGCCATGCGCCGGGCGGAGAAGCTGGGGGCGGGCGTGGCCGCCCTGGCGACCTCACCGCTCCCCGTCGATCCCGTCATCGCGGCGGGGGAGCGGTACCGGTGGATGCGGGAGCAGTACGGGCTGACCGCCCAGGAACAGCTCACCTGCGGCTGCCACGTGCACGTGTCGGTGGCCTCCGACGAGGAAGGCGTCGCCGTCCTGGACCGGATCCGGCCATGGCTGTCCGTCCTGCTCGCGCTGAGCGCCAACTCCCCGTTCTGGCAGGGGCGGGACAGCGGGTACAGCAGTTACCGCAGCCGCGTGTGGGGACGGTGGCCGTCGGCCGGGCCCGTGGAGATCTTCGGATCCGCCGACCGGTACCACGAGCAGGTGGGGTCCATGGTCGGCACCGGGGTGCTGCGCGACCTGGGGATGATCTATTTCGACGCGCGGCTCTCGCGCAACTACCCCACCGTCGAGGTCCGCGTCGCGGACGTGTGCCTCGACCCCGCCGCGACGGTGCTGGTGGCCACGCTCGTACGTGGCCTGGTGGAGACCGCCGCACGCGAGTGGCAGGCCGGTGTGCCGCCCTCCCGCCACAGCGTGGGTCTGCTCCGGCTTGCCGCGTGGCGCGCCGGCCGCTCCGGCCTGGAGGAGCAGCTGGTCCACCCGGCCACCATGCGCCCGGCGCCCGCCGAAACGGTGGTCCACGCGCTGTTCGACCATGTGCGGGACGCCCTGGAGGACACCGGCGACCTGCTGCACGCGCAGGACAGCCTGGCGGCCGTGCTCAAGAACGGCACCGGAGCACAGGCCCAGCGGGAGATGCTGGCCCGCACCGGGAGCCTGCGGAAGACGGTCGCCGCATGCGTACGCCGGACCTGCGCGTGACGCGCCGTGCGGTCAGCGCAGGGCGCGTGCCGCCGGTGCGCTTCCGTTCGGCATCGGCACGAACGGCTGCATGAAGTCCGGGCCGCCGCGCACGAGGCCGTAGCTCGACTCGGGAACCTTGTTCCAGGCGCCGGGCAGACCGCTGAGCGGCTCGGACACCACGAGACGCGTCTCGTCGGACAGCCCCTCCAGGAACTCCAGATCCGGGTGCAGCGCCCGCAGCGTCCCCACCTCGGCGCTGTAGTACAGGGAACGCGAGCGGCGCTCGCTGGAGTAGCGGAAGGCCCACAGGTTCTCCCCGTCGGTGACGGCCACCGTCATCTGGAGCGGGAAGTCCACGCCGTGCCGGTGGCCGAGGCTCTCCACATGCCCCGCCATCCGCGCGACGGCGGTCGGCGGATCCTGGTCCAGGCCGAAGGTGAGCGCCAGGAAGAACATGACCTCGGAGTCGGTCGACCCTTCGATGTCGGCGAACAACGACGGGTCGATGAGCAGGCACAGGTCCCGGCGCAGCCGGTGGAAGTCGGTGATCGCGCCGTTGTGCATCCACAGCCAGCGCCCGTGCCGGAAGGGGTGGCAGTTCGTCTGCTGGATGGCCGAACCGGTGGACGCCCGGATGTGCGCGAAGAACAGGTGCGAGCGGACGTGGGCGGAGATCTCGCGCAGATTGCGGTTGTTCCACGCGGGGCCGGTGTCGCGGACCACGGCCGGGGTGTCGATGCCCGGGGTGTACCAGCCGATGCCGAAGCCGTCGCCGTTCGTCGTCTCGACGCCCATCTTGGAGTGCAGGCTCTGGTCGATCAGGGAGTGGGCGGGGCGGTACAGAAGGGAGTCGAGGAGCACCGGGGTTCCCGAGTAGGCAAGCCATCGGCACATCTGGGCCCTTCCCCTCTCCGTCCCCCGGAACGCGGGACTCGCGTCGCTTCGGGCGTCCTGGCGCGACCGGAGCCCGTGGGCAGGCAGCTCCATCATCACGCGTCGCACTGGGTGATCGCCATGCGGGACCGCGGCGCGACGCACCGTGCTCAGGACGGCCGGACCGTGAGCGAGCCGTCCGGCTCGGCCCGCATACGGGTGCCGAGGCCGTCGCCGATCCGGCTCAGGACCTCGTGCACAGCGCGGCAGTCGGAGTCCGAGGCGTGTGTCAGCCGCATGCGCCGCGCCTGCAGTGGCGTGATGCGCAGCTCGTGGAAGCGGCCGGTGCCGGACTCGACGGAGGCGACGAGGAGCAGCCGCAGGTCGTCCCGGTACCGCTCGTAGCCGGTGATGCCCTCGTAGTCGTTGATCAGATCGCCGCAGCCGTAGAGGACCAGCCTGCCGCGGTAGACCTCGACGGGCCGGGGATGGTGCGAGGAGTGCCCGTGCACGACGTCCGCGCCGCCGTCGACGAGCGCGTGGGCGAAGCGGACCTGCTCGCGGGGCACGCGATGGCCCCAGTTGGAGCCCATGTGGACGGAGACGACCGTCACGTCGCCCGGCCGTTTCGCCCGGCGCAGCAGGGCCGTCACGTCCGCCGCGACGGCAGGCGAAGGACCGGCCGCGAAGTGGACCCCGCTGCGCCGCGCGGTGGCGGCCCAGCTCGGCGGGACACCGCTGCACTCCAGGCCGAGGGAGACGACGACCACCCGACCGCCGCCCGGCACGGGGACGGACGCGTACCGCCGGGCGGCGTCGAGGTCCCGGCCGGCGCCGGCCGTGCGCAGGCCCGCGGCCGCCAGGCTCGCGAGCGTCTCCTCCAGCCCGAGGCGGCCGTAGTCCAGGACGTGGTTGTTGGCGAGGGCGCACACATCGGGACGGGCGGCCGACAGGCAGGGCAGATTGGCCGGATGCATCCGGTAGAGGACCTCCTTGCCGGACTCGGCGTCGCCGCTGCGGGTGACGGAGGTCTCGAGATTCACCAGCCGCACGTCGGGCGCGGCGGCGTCGAGCAGCGGCAGCGCCTCGCCCCAGGGCCAGGAGAACGGGACCGGGCGGGGAATCGCACCGTTCACCGCCTCGGCCAGCTCGACGTAGCCGCGGGCGTCCCGCACGTACGGCTCGGACAGCGCCGGATCACCGGGGTGCGGAAGGATCTGGTCGACGCCGCGGCCGAGCATGACGTCGCCGCTGAGGAACAGGGTGACGAGGTCACCGTCCATGACCTCCACGGTAGTCCGCTCGCCACGACGTCATCCGGGGCCGGGCGGCCCTCCGGCGGCGGGGAGCCTCGACCGGGACGAGAATGGCAAGGGGGTCGGCCGCTGCCAGGGATAGAGGAGGCCGATCGTGTTCTTCGTGGATCGCCTCGACGCGGGACGCCGACTGGCCGCCCGGATGCGGGGCTTCGAGCAGGACAAGCCGGTGGTACTGGGGCTGCCCAGGGGAGGGATACCGGTCGCGGCGGAGGTCGCCCGGACACTGGACGCGCCGCTGGACGTGTGCCTCGTGCGCAAGCTGGGAGTGCCCTACCAGCCCGAGCTCGGCATGGGCGCGCTCGGTGAGGGCGGCGTCCGCGTCGTCAACGACGACATCGTGCGGGGCGCCCGCGTCACCCCGGAGGAACTGGAGCAGGTCGAGGCGCGCGAGCGGGCGGTGCTCGAGGAACGCGCCCGGCGCTACCGCGGGCACCGGCCGCCGCTGCCGGTCGAGGGCCGCACGGTCGTGCTGGTCGACGACGGAGTCGCCACGGGATCCACCGCCCGGGCCGCCTGCCGGATCGCCCGCGCCAGGGGAGCCGCCCGGATCGTGCTGGCGGTCCCGGTGGCACCCGAGGACTGGACGATGCGGCTCGGCGACGAGGCGGACGACCTGATCTGCCTGGGCACACCGCGCGAGTTCTTCGCGATCGGCCAGTTCTACGCCGACTTCGCGCAGACCGACGACAGCGAGGTCGTGCGCTGCCTGGAGGAGGCCGCCGCGCGCATGGCCGGCTAGGCGCGGCCGGCCCGCGCACCTGCGGCCCGCGTTCCCCGACGCCTCAGTCCTGGCCCGGGGCTCCCAACCGCTCCAGGGCGTACAGCAGTTCGCGTTCGCGCGCGGCGCTCAGACCGGCGCGCCTGGTCCGGTCCAGGCCCTGCGCCCGCTCCCAGACGAGGGTGTCGGTGATCAGGTCCTCGCGGTTGCGATGCCGCAGCCCCGCGGCGCGCGCGGCGGAGCCGCTGCGCGCCGAGAAGCCCTCCCAGCCCGGTTCGTCCAGCCACATCGCCAGCGATTCGGGACCCATGAACTGCCCCACTTCCCGCTCTCGCAGCCACGCCGGCGCGGCCGCGACCACGGGCCCGGTGTGACCGCCGACGGCACGGGACAGCTCCAGCCACCGCGCGAACGGCACCACCGGACCCACCGCGTCGTACGTCCCCGTCGTCCGCGCCTCCGCGGCGTCCAGCAGCCACGAGGCCAGGTCCCTGACGTCGATCACCTGGGTCGGCGACGCCGGGTCGTCGGGAACGAGCATGGCCCCGAACGGGTCGCGTGCGGCGCGGGCCACCCAGTAGCCGGAGCGGCCGCTGGGATCACCGGGCCCGCCGATCAGGCCGGCGCGCGCGATCAGCAGCCGGTCTCCCACGGCGGCCAGGGAAGCCTGCTCGCAGGCGACCTTCGCCTGCCCGTACTGCTCACGGCCGGCCCGGCCCCCTTCCGCCGCCTCCAGCAGCTCCGTGGACTCGTCGGCGTCGCGCACGGCATGGGACGCGTAGGCGCTGACGGACGAGACGTACGTCCAGTGACCCGCCCGGTCCGCCAGCGCCGACAGCGCCTCGCGTACGAACCCCGGCTGCCACGACACCTCGACGACCGCGTCCCACCTACGGTCGCGCAGCGATGCGTACGCGACGGGGTCCTCCCGGTCGGCCGTCACCAGCTCCGCCCCCTCGGCCACGGAGCCGCTCTCCCCGCGGGCCAGGCACGTCACCCGGTGGCCCCGCGTCACGGCCTGCCGCGAGACCTCCCGCCCCAGCCACGCCGTACCGCCCAGAATCAAGATCTCCATTCCGCCACCCAAGCACGGGCGGCGGCAGCGGGTCCCGGAAATCCGCTGTCGGCAGAGGGCGGCTGCCGGGCCGCCCGGACGGTCACGTACGGCCGTCGGTGATCGTCGACGCGAGGGCCGCGATGGGCGGCCAGGACCACTGGCCTGCGCGCGCGAGCAGGAAACTGCGGCGCAGGCCGGCGACCGGGTCCAGCGGCCGGAAGGCCACGTCCGTACGGTGCCGCTCGATGCCCGAGCTCGCGAGGAGCGCCACACCGAGACCGGCCCCCACAAGACTGTTGACCAGGCTCAGACTGTCCACCCGGTGCGCGATGCGGGGGACGAAGCCGGCGATCGCGCAGACGCGCTGGACCAGCTCGTCGTCGTCCGTGCCGCGCGAGTTGGCGATCCAGCCGGTGTCCGCGAACTCCGCCAGGTCCGACACGGCGACCGGCCGGCCCGCGTCGGGGTGGCCGACCGGGACGGCGAGGTACAGCGGCTGCTCCTCGAACTGCCGGGCGCTCAGCTCCGGCGGCACCGTCCGCGGCACCAGGCTGTAGTCGTACACCACGCCCAGGTCGGCGCCGCCCGAGCGCAGCAGCCGCGCCGTGTGTTCCGGCTCGTGCTCGTGCACCTCCACCGCGACCCTCGGATACCGCTCCCGCAGACGGGCCAGCGCGGGCAGGACCACCGGTTCGACCGCCGTGAAGAAGCTCGCCAGGCGCACCCGGCCCACCGGATCCGCCGTGCCGCGCAGTTCGGACTGCGCCGCCTCCACCGCCGCGAGAATGCCCACCGCGTGCTCGACCAGGCGCTCACCGGCGGGCGTGAGCTGGACGCGGCGGCCGTCCGGCGTGAGCAGCCGCACGCCGACCTCCTGCTCCAGCACCGCCAGGTGCTTGGAGACGGCCGAGGTCCCGTAGCCGGTACTGGCGGCGACGGCGGCCATGGTGCCGAGGCGGTGCAGTTCGACCAGCAGCTTCAGCCGGCCCAGGTCGGGGAGTCGTTCCATGTCGTCCGTGGCCATCCGCCGATTGTCCATGAAAGGTGGCCGGTCGGTCCACTTTCGGCCAGTGGACAGAAACGGATGGTTGCCGCTGCAATGGGCCGGTGACCGCCACCTCCGACACGTCCTCCGCAGCCCTGCCGACCGCCTCCTCCCCGACGGTCACGGCCCCGGCCCCCGGCCGCCGCATGATGCCCGGGCCGGTCCTCGTCCTCGTCGCCATGCTCCTGCTCCACACCGGCAGTGCGCTGGCGACCGAGCTGTTCCACTCCCTCGGCCCGGCGGGCACCACGTGGCTGCGCCTGACCTTCGCGGCCGTGCTCCTGCTCCTGGTCACCGGCGGGTCCCTGTGGCGGACACTGCGCACGATCCCGCGGCGCGATCTGCTGGCCACCGGGTTCCTCGGCGTCGTGAGCGCCGGAATGATGCTGCTGTTCTCCGAAGCCGCCGCCCGCCTGCCGCTCGGCACCGCCACGGCGCTGGAGTTCCTCGGCCCGCTGACCGTGGCCGTGTTCGCGTCCCACCGGGTCAGGGAGCTGGCGTGGCTGGGGCTCGCGGCGGGCGGCGTCGTCCTGCTCACCTCGCCCTGGACGGGCTCCACCAGCCTGATCGGCGTCCTGTTCGGCCTGGGGTCGGCCGCCTGCTGGGCGCTGTACGTCGTCGGCACCGCGCACGTCGGCAGCCGCCTGTCCGCACCCCACGCGCTGGCCGTCTCCCTCGCCGTCGCCGCCGTCGCCGCCGCACCCTTCGGAGCGCCGGGCGCCCTCGGCGCGCTGACCTGGCAGACGGCCGCCGCCGCGGCCGGCATCGCCGTCCTGATGCCCCTCCTGCCCTTCCTGCTGGAGATGAAGGCACTGCAGCGCATCGGCAAGACCACGTACGGCACGCTGGCCGGTCTGGAACCGGCCGTCAGCCTGCTGGCCGCCATGGTCCTGATCTCCCAGACCCCCGCCGTGCTGCAGATCGCCGGCACGGTCCTCGTGGTCGCCGCGGGCATCGGCGCCACGCGGGCCGAGTCACGACGGTGAGCCGCCCGCCCGCCCGGCCCCGAGGGCGTCCGCCGTGGTGTCGCCGGCGTAGCCGTCGAGGCCGGCCGTGTCGAGGAGACCTCGCGTCCACGGGTGCAGCGGCTGGGGGTCCGGGAGCGCGCCCCGTGCCGGAGACCGGGCTGCCGGACGCCGGGCCCGCCGAGAAGAACAAGTCCACGGCTTCGTTCGGTGCGGACGTCGACATCCCGTCGGTCCTGGACGACTTGTGCAGTGCCGGGCCGACGCCTGTGCCTTGAGAAGGACTTGGCGGCGGCGGTCGGTCGCCGGTGTGATCGAACCGCTGCGCGATCTGGAGATCACCGTGTCGCTGTGGCGAGACGTCGATCCGCGAGCTGCCGGACGGGCGGCGCGAGGCCGTCGGCCGGATCCGTGACGACGTGTACTGCGTGAAGTCGCTCGCGCGGGCGTGGGACGAGGGCGCCTCGACGATCCAGCTGGCGGCGCTCGCGCCGGACGGCTCCCGCAGCGCGCCGGCGACCGCGAACGTCCGCCGGACCTGAGCTCCCGCCCCGGACGCGGGGTCGCGGGGGCTTGACTTCTACACGTGATGTCGTTGGTAGAAGGGGCGTACACGCTCCAGCATCCAGTCGCCCACCGGGTCCTG